>CAVKQB010000038.1:0-20716 GCA_963658575.1 Leyella stercorea
AAAACCACTGCGCCCACCAAGAGCGCGCCCATGAAATACTTCAGAGTTTTCATAATTTTAATAAATTTTAATTGTTAATAAAAAGTGATTAAAAATTTGTTTTCTGTTTTGTGTTTGGCTTAATAGCCGAGATATTGTTCCAGATTGCTGTTGGCCACAACATCGGCGTTCGGCAATGGATAAACATTGTAGCGGTCGTCCACCTTGGCATATTTGCCTTCCCATGTGTAGTCGCCCGATGTGAATTTACCAAAGCGCACAAGGTCGGTACGGCGGCGACCTTCGCTATAGAACTCGCGTTGCCATTCGTCGAGCAGCGATTGTTCGTCGAGAGTGAACAAGTTTTCGCAGTGTGCGCGGTCGCGCAGTGCTTTTATAGCATCTGCAGCAGAGCCATTCACCGCTGCTCCGCCACGGAACACGGCTTCGGCATAAGTCAAGTAGGCTTCCGAGCCGCGCAACAACGGAATGTTTGTATCGGGGAAGTTATTGTCGCTGCCGTATGCTGTTCCGTCGCTATATACGCCCGTCCATTTGCAGATTGTCCAGCCATTGCCAAAGGTCGCACCATTGTCGCCAATCTTTTTTGCTTCGTAAAGTTCATAGAGCGATGCAAGGTTGGCAGTGAATGTGGCGGTGTCGGCATTGGTTTTGCTGCATTGGGCACAGAGTAAGGCGCGGTCGTCGCCTGCGAGTTTGGGCATCGCAGTTTCGTCTGCCCATTTGTAGCCTTCATTCTTGGCTGTGGTTTGAATGTTGAGAGCCTCGTCCTTGCTGAACCAAGTCTCGATAAGTGTGGGTGTGCTGCGCCAGCAACTCCACGAGTCGTCGCTACCAAAGGCTCTGTTGCCAGCATCGCGCGAGCAGCACACGAGGAAGCGCGAGCCGCCCCAACTTTCGGTTTCTACACCTTGATAAACCCACAAAAGCACTTCGGTATTTTGGCTGTTCTTTTGGTTGTCGCCCATGAAGAGTTGTGCGTAGTTTGGTGCCAACGTGCCGTATTCCGATTTCATAATCTTGGCGGCATATTCGGCGGCTTTGTCCCATTGTGCTGTGCCTGTGTAAATTTCAGCATTCAGATACATACGCATCAGCAGGAATGTGGCCGCGTTTTTATCCACGCGGTAAGCGTTCACTTTTTGTGCGGGGAGAACATTTTCGAGGTCGAGCAACTCCTTTTCGAGCCAAGCATAGAGGTCGGCACGGTTAATTTGTGGAGGGTTGTCGGTACTTACGGTTTCGGCAAACGGCACATTAAGGAACATATCGAGCAGATAGTAGTAGTTGATTGCACGAATCCAGCGCACTTCGGCCACCTGCTTTTGTGTTTTGTCGTCGGAATTGCCCTTAAACAGTTCGATGAAATGGTTGCACAGCGTGATGTCGAAATAGAGGCGGTAGTAAAGACCGGCCACCAGCGAGTTCGACGAGTTCCAAGTGAGGTTGTACACTTGGTTTACGCCTGCATCGGCGTGCCAGTTCCACCAGCCGCCGTCGGCTGGAAATTCGTTCAGTTCGAACATCATGCGGTAGAACGACGATACGCCTTCGTCGATACCATCGACATCGCCATTGCCGTCGGCACCCGTTTGTCCTGTCAGGGCAAAGGTGGCGTAGCACTTGTTGAACAGTGCGTCTTGGTCGACCTTTTGGTTGGTGCTTGGGTCGATAGGTTCGACGTTCAGGTCGTTCACACAGGCGGTTGTTCCTACCACGAGGAGTGCGCCCATCACTATTTTTTGAAATACGTTTTTCATTGTTAGATTCCTCCGTTTTTTAGAATTGCAAACTTACGCCCACGATTGAAGTAAGGCTGCGCGGATAGATGTTGTTGTCGATACCTCCCGAAATTTCAGGGTCGAGTCCGCTATACTTGGTGATGACAAATGGGTTTTGCACGGTGGCATAGATACGCGCTTTGATTTTTTCGCGGTCGAATGTGTAGCCGAGCGTGATGTTGTCGCAACGCAGGAACGAGGCGTTCTCTACAAAGATATCGGACATGTAGTGTTCGCCGCCTGCTTTGAAGCCGTCGGTCCAACGCATGTCGTAGCATTCGCGCAGCAGGCCATGGTAGCCGCCGTTTTGTTCCGAGTAAACATTTTCGACCCATTGCAGGTTGCTGGCTTTCACGTCGTTGTACACATAGTTGCCAATGCTTGCACGCAACGAGAAGCTGAGGTCGAAATTGTAGAAGAGCCATTTGCTGGTGATACCCATGGTGATGTCGGGAGCGGGGCTATGGTAGATGTAGCGGTCGGCTGCCGTGATGCTGCCGTCGCCATCGCGATCGACAAAGTAGTACTTGCTGCCTTCGGTAACAGGAATGGTTTTGTGACCTTTGCTGTCGACTTTATCGGTTGTCGTTTCGTAAACATAGAACGAACTTGCTGCGTGTCCTACTTTGTGTGCTTGAATGTAGTTGCCCGTGCCGCTCGAGATGCCGCCCGTAGCGATGTAGTAGTCGTCGTTGTCGGCTGCGGTGAGCGATGTGATTTTGTTTTCGTTCCAGGCCAAGTTCACGCCGATGTCCCATTTCAGTTTCTTCGTGTCGATGGCGACAGCGTTGAGCGAAACCTCGACACCTTGGTTGTAGAGCGAACCAACGTTCGACACTACGCGGTTTTTGAAGTTCGTGCCTGCCGGAACATCGACCACATTTATCAGGTCGTTGGTCAAGCGGTAGTAGTAGTCGACGCTACCCGTGATGCGCCCGCGCATGAAACCAAAGTCCAAACCGGCGTTGTAGGTGGTTGTCTTCTCCCAAGTAAGCAGTGGGTTGTAGGCACTCGGGCGATAGGTAATCGTGGGTTTGCCATCGACAGCAGGGTAGTAGGCGTGAGCCTGATTTTCGACATAGACAGGCATATAGGGATAGTCGCCTTGGTTGATATCCTGCTGACCGGTGATGCCGTAGCCCAAACGGAGTTTCAGGTCGCTCAACCAATAAACATCTTTCAAGAAAGACTCTTCCTTGATTTTCCAGCCCAACGCTACCGATGGGAACACGCCCCAACGGTGGCCGTCGGCAAAGCGGCTCGAACCGTCGCCACGCACGGTGGCCGTAATCATGTAGCGGTTCAGTGCGATGTAGTTCAAACGGCCGAAGAACGATACCAAGTAACTTTCGGTGCGCGAGGTGTAGTCGTAAATGCTGTTTTTGTACACTTGTCCGCGCAGAGCCGCGTCGTTGTTGGTATCTTGATAGAAGCCAGAGCCTTCGTTGTGGTATTCGTTGTAGAAGTGTTGCCACTCGTAGCCCGCCATGATATCGAAGTGGTGGTTTTCGTTGAAATCTTTGTAGTATTGGGCGTAGGCGTTGAACGAGAGGTTGTATTTCATCTTGTCTTCCCAGCCTTTCCAGCCATAGTAGTGGTTGCTATACGACCAAGGCGCGATGGTGTTGCGCTGTTTGCCATACGAATAGTCGGCACCGAAATTGGCGTGCAGGCGCAAATCCTCGAATCCGTGGATTTTGTAGTCGGCCTCCAAGTTACCAACAAATGCGCCCGAATTGGCACGGTTCTTTTGTGCTTCGAGCGTAGCAAGTGGATTGGCAGTGGTCTGCGCATTATTAACATAGGTGTAGTTCGGGTCGTTGTAGGCTGTGGTCGCTTTCACACCCTGTTGCCAATAGCCGCCAAACTGGTCGCCGTATGTGTTGTCGTACACGTCGTGTGTCGGGTCCATCGAAAGAGCAGCACCCACTACGCCGCTATCGGCATAACGGTTGTAGATGTACATGCCCTTGGCGTTCAGGTTGAACGACAGGTGGTCGTCCAAGAACGACGGATTCAGGTTGATGGCAGCCGTAACACGCTGCATGTTGCTGGTTTTGATGGTACCGTCTTGGTAGGTATAACCTAACGATGCGCGGTAAGGCATGTGTTTCGTGCCGCCCGTCAAACTGAAGGTGTGGTCGGTGCCAGGAGCCAAACGGTAGATGGCATCTTGCCAATCGGTATTGGCTGTGCCAAGATATGTTTTTTGTTTTTTGCTGTGGTTACGTGCAACGGCGTATGCGCGCAATTCGTCGCCCGTAAGGGTTTCCATGCGGTCGACCAACGCACCGAGCGACACATTGCCCTCGTAAGAGAATTTCGGCGTTGAGCCTGCTTTACCTTTTTTCGTAGTGATGATGATAACGCCGTTCGAAGCGCGCGAACCGTAAATGGCCGTGGCCGAAGCGTCTTTCAACACGGTTAATGTTTCGATATCGTTTGGATTGACCATCGACAGCGGGTTGCTTACGCCTTGAATGCCGTTGTTATCCATCGCCAGTCCGTCGATAACGATCAGCGGGTCGTTCGAGGCCGACAACGACGAGCCGCCACGAATACGGATGGTGGCACCAGCACCTGGCGCACCGCCGCTATTGGTGATGTTCACGCCGGCGATTTTACCCTGCAACATGTCTTGTGCGTTGGTTACCAAGCCTTTGTTCATGTCGTCGGGCTTGATGGCGGTAACGGAGCCGGTGGCGTCGTTCTTTTTCACCACACCATAACCGACAACCACTACATCGTCGAGCACTTCGGCATCTTCGTGCAGCGTTACCTGCAGGCTTGTCTGGCCATTCACTGGAACGACCTCCTCCTTGTAGCCAATGTACGAGATTTGCAGCGTGGCATCGGCCGCCACGTTGAGGTTGAAATTGCCATCGATGTCGGTGATGGTACCGTTGGTTGTGCCTACAACCAGAATGCTCGCGCCGATGACGGGCTCGCCGGCGGCATCTTTCACCACGCCGGTAACGGCCACCTGCGCCATAGCCGCCGAGCAGAACAGCAGCGTTGCGACGAGAGCAAGCGTCCGTGCGTAAACTTTGATTTTCATCCGTTTAGTTTTTAAGGTTAGTAGTTTCTGTCGGGTTTCATTGCTGCTTGGCGTGGAGTTGCGCACCCCAAAGTGTAGCAATTAAACCGTCGTTTTTTTTGCGCAACAAATATACAGATTTTTTTTTTACGCACAAATTTTTTTCAAAAAAAATGAAAATTTTTTTTTGCTTTTTTGAGATGGAAAAGTCTATTAAAGTGTGAAAGTGTGAAAGTGTGAAAGAGAGTTAGTAGTTAGCAGTGAGTAGTGAGTAGTGAGTAGTGATGCAGCAAAGCCGCAATTTCAAAAAAATCAGTAATTCAATGAGTCAATAAATCAATGATTTAATTTGTAGGGACGCGGCGTGCCACGTCCGTTGGTGGCGTTGTTTTGGCTTTTGTTATTCGTTCATTTCTTTTGACGACCAAAAGAAACGAACCAATTTTGCGATTGAGCGAGCGCAAAGCAAACTTGTTTGCAATTTGCCGAGCGTGAGCAAAATCAAGAATTAAAGAAAAGTCGCCAGCTGGGGCGCGAGCGTTGCCAAAAATTAGCGGTTTTGGTTTCGGCGGCGCCAGAACTCGCTAACGCTCAAACATTGCCGCCGCTCATCGAAACACAAAACCTGATTTTTGACACTCGCTGCCCAATGCTGGATTTCTTTTTTAGAGCAAAGACACTTTTTAGTAGCAGGTAGCAAGAAAAGGTTATAGGTTATGGTTAATGAGGAGTGAGAAGTTTTTTAATTGATAATTGTGAGGCAACGTTGTTGGGGGCGAACAATTATTCATTATTCATTCTTAATTCTTAATTAGGATTTAACCCCCTCCGTCGCTACGCTCCTCGTCCCCCTATCCTCGCTACGCTCGGCAGAGGGACAGGTTTGGAGCATGTTCTCTCCCCCTGCTGCGCAGCAGATAGGGGGAGTACCCACGCAGTGGGGGTAGGGGTTTTATTTCAATTAACAATGAATAATGAACAATGAATAATTGTTCGCGCCCAAGTTGACCAAGTTGGTGGCGTTTGTTTCTGGTTATTTGGCAATTTGAAATTTGAGATAGCGGTTAAAAGGTGCATATATAATTATGGTGTAGTGTTGTGTGGCGATTGTTCGTGGAGGTAGTGGTAGATGGTGGAGCGGGCGACGTGGTAACGTTGTGCGAGGGCGGAAATGGTGCAGCCTTGGGCGTATAGTGCGAGAAGTTGTTTGTGGTGCGGATAGAGTTTGCGGTGGTGTGGTGCGGTGCGTGCGCCAACGGGTCGTCCGAGGGTGATGCCTTCGGATTTTTTGCGTGCGAGAGCCTCTTTGGTGCGTTGGCTGATGAGGTCGCGTTCTATTTCGGCCGAGAGTCCAAAGGCGAAAGCCAGCACCTTGCTTTGCAGGTCGTCGCCCAGCCGGTAGTGGTCTTTGATAGTCCATACGCGGCATTCTTTGCGCATGCAGATGTTGAGTATTTCCATAATCATGAACAGGTTGCGGCCGAGTCGTGAGAGTTCGGTGCAGATGATGATGTCGTCGCGGCGTATGCGTCGTAGCAGCCGTCCGAGTACCCGTTTGTTGTATGCTTTTGTGCCGCTGATGGTTTCTTCTATCCAGTCGTCGATAGGGAGGTTTTGTTGTCGGCAGAAGTTGATGATTTCGAACCGTTGGTTTTCGACGGTTTGGTGGTCGGTGGAGACTCTGATGTATCCGTAGGTCATGGTTTTGTTTTTTGAGTGTTGAAAAATTGTGCCAAAATTAGTGAGAAAAGTGTGAAAGTAAGAAAGTATGAAAGTATGAAAGTGTGAAAGTTTGTAAAGTGGAAAGTGTATAAAGTTATTGTGGATTTGGAGATTTGGAGATTCGATGCGCTACGCGCAGTTTCTAAGTTTCTAAGTTTCTGAGTTTCTCGCGCTTCTCGCTGTTTCTATGTTTTGGTTATTTGGGGAGTTGAGGATTTGGTTATTTGATTATTTGGATAAATTCGTCAATTGACTTTAACCCCGCCCGAAAAACTGTCGTTTTTCTCGTCCCCTTGTAAAGGGGACAGGCACGCGCCCAACAACGCTGTTTAATTCTTAATTCATAATTAGGATTTTAACCCCCTCCGTCGCTATGCTCCTCGTCCCCCTATCCTCGCTGCGCTCGGCAGAGGGACAGAATTACGCCCAACAACTTCTAACTTCTAACTTCTAACTCCTAATTCCTCACTCCTCATTACTAATTGCTAACTGTATGAAAAAAACGACGGTTTAATTGCTACACTTTGGGGTAATGGGGTGCACAACTCCACGCCAAGCAGCAAGAGAACCCGACAGAAACAGAATTTTAACCAATAATCTAACAGCACATGAAACTCAAAGTATTATCCATTATTCTTGTGGCTTTCGTTGTCGTATCGTGCCAGCAAAAAACGGATGTTACTGGCATTTGCGATGATTTGCTTAAGGGCTCCCTCCACAAAAGTGCTCGCAGCCTTACTCAATATGACGAGGAGGAAAAGAAATTCACCATTTCGGAGTACGAATTTCTTGGTGGCGTTACCGACAATCGTTTAGTGTATCGTACTATTGCCTTTGGCGATGGTGTTTTTGCTCCCAAATCGGTAGATACACTTTTGTATGAGTATGGGGCATGGAACGATGCTAATACACGTTATTCCTTGTTTATTACGCCGCGTACGGGAGACCCCTACACATTGTGGTACTCTGGAAATTCTTTTACTACTCCAGATGGGCGCATAATTGGCGGCGAGGGCGTGAATTGTACCGCAAGGGTCGAAAAATGGGAAGAGACATTAACGTCTATCCAAAATTCCGACTGGAAAGCATATTACAAGGGAGAATGGGAAGCGGATAGCGTATTTAGGGATTCTATCCGTGAAATATTTATGCCGTCGTCCATGACGTGGCTCTATGACACCATTCGTGTATTCGACAAGATGGATACACTCAATGCAGATACGACTTGTACATTCCGCATCTCGTTGAAACGAGACCCTGAGACATTGGCTAATACAGGTCATTTCTACAAGCGTTCTGTGCGTTCAGTGTATAATCGCGAGACTGGAATGCCAGACATTAAGAACGAAACTGTGAAAGAATATGATTTCCGTTGGCATTTTTCCGATGTGTCGTCGGGGGCAAAGTTTGTGATAGAACTTGTAAGTACTACACCAGGTGTAACGGGAGATCAATTGAGTATTTCCAAATACAGCAAAACAGGAAAAAACATATCTTTCTTGTTGGGAGGCTTAACCTATACGCCCGTTACTGATCAACCTTAATAGTGGTAAATAACCGAAAATCAAATACAACAATGGAAAATAACCGCTTCAATACAATGCGTGCGACATTGGTAGGAGTACTGATGTTTGTTGGAACAATAGTAACTTACGCACAAACTGCAGTGTCTGGCGTGGTGAAAGATGCCGCCGGCGAGCCCGTCATCGGCGCGAGCATTCTGGTTGTAGGCACAACCAACGGTACCATCACCGACATCGATGGCAATTTCAACCTCAACGTGGCGGCCGATGCCACGCTGCAAATCTCGTACATTGGCTACAAGGAGGAGGTCGTTCCAGTGAATGGCCAGACAAGCCTGCAGGTAACGCTGCACGAAGATGCCGAAGTGCTCGACGATGTAGTGGTTGTCGGTTATGGTGTGGTGAAGAAAAACGACGCCACCGGCTCCGTTACCGCCATCAAGCCCGACGACATGAACAAAGGCATGAATGTCAATGCGCAGGACATGTTGCAAGGTAAAATCGCTGGTGTGAACATCACGACCGACGGCGGTACGCCAGGTGGCGGTGCCACTATTCGTATTCGTGGCGGTTCGTCGCTGAACGCCAGCAATGACCCTTTAATCGTCATCGACGGTTTGGCGATGGATAACAACGGCATTCAGGGCGTTTCGAACCCGCTGTCGTTGGTCAATCCGAACGATATCGAGACATTTACGGTGTTGAAAGACGCTTCGGCCACGGCCATTTATGGTTCGCGCGCTTCGAACGGCGTTATTCTGATTACCACTAAAAAAGGTAAATCTGGTTCACAACTGAAAGTCAATTACGATGGAAATGTCAGTTTTGGTGCAGTAACCAATCATCTCGAGACACTCGATGGCGATGCACTTCGTATGTATGCCACAGCCGCAGGCCAATCGTACGAATCCAACCGATACCTGATGAACGACAATGTGAATTGGTTCGACCAAATTTATCGCACATCGGTTTCGACCGACCACAATGTTTCCATTATGGGTGGTTATAAAGACAAAACCGTTGACATGCCCTATCGCACGTCGCTTGGTTATACGCTCAACAATGGCACAGTAAAAGGTTCGCAAATGCAGCGTGCTACCGCATCGCTCAATCTCAACCCGTCGTTTTTGGACAATCATCTGATTTTTAATCTGAATGCCAAGGGTATGTACATCTACAACAAGTACGAGCCCGGCATATCGGGAGTCTATTTGGATAAAGACCCCACGCAGCCGATATACTCGTCTGGCGATTTGACGAATATCTATGGCGATAGGGTATTGGCTGGCGAAACGGAAGGCACTGAATATTATGTTACCAAGGAAGAATTAGATGAGCATTGGGACGGATATTTCCAACCATTAGGAACATCGTCGAACGCCAATGGTCCATACGATGACCGCAATTGGATGTACAGCCTGAAGTCCACAGCGAACCCTTTGGCACAATTGGCACATCAATCAAATACATCAAGGGCAGGGCAATTCGTCGGGAACTTTGAAGCGACCTATAAGGTACACGGGCTTGAAGATCTGATGTTGCACGCCAACTTCGGTGCTGATTATTCGTTTGGCAAATCGATAAACGACAACAGCATGTATGGCACTGCCAACCACTATACCGGTTGGTATGGCGAAGAATCGAAAGAGAAGTACAACCTCCAATTCAATTGCTTTGCGCAATACGGACACGATTGGGAAGAGGCAGGGCAACACTTCGACATCATGGGCGGCTACGAATGGCAGCATTTCTACAACGAATACAAAAATCATGGCAGTGGCAGGTATCCGCTCACTTATCAAGGAACGGCCGCACTGCCAGGCGAACCAGCCAATGTCTATTCTGCAACGGGTATAGGAGAAAATTATCTGGTTTCTTTCTTCGGTCGTTTGAATTGGATAGGCTGGAATCAAATCATGGTTACGGCCACCGTGCGTGGCGACGGTTCGAGCCGCTTTTCCAAAGACCATCGTTGGGGCGTGTTCCCGTCGGTAGCGTTGGGTTGGAAAATCAAGGAGACATTTTTGAAAGATGTCAACGCCATCAGCGATTTGAAACTGCGGCTTGGCTATGGCATCACAGGTCAGCAAGACGGTATCGGCGACTATTCGTATATGCCGACTTATACACAAACCACTGGACACACGTCGTATTATCCTGTTGGCGGTTCGAACTATGCCACCGAAAATAACGACGGAAAGACTGTACTGCAAGTAACCGATGTCAATGGTAATGTCCTATATATATCAGACCGCCCCAATGCCTTTAACCCCGACTTGACTTGGGAAAAGACCACCACTTACAACGCAGGTATTGATTTCGCTTTTCTGAATAATCGTATTTCGGGCTCAATCGACTACTATTTCCGCAATACAACCGATTTGTTGAACAACGTCAATGTGGCAATGGGTACCAATTTCCGCAAACGCGTGATGTCGAACATCGGCTCGTTGCAGAATCAAGGTGTGGAATTTGCCATCAATGCGGTGATTTTGGATTATGGCAAGAAGTTCAAATGGGATTTCGGCTATAATGTAACGTGGAATCAGAATAAAATCACCAAAATCAACGGCGAAGAAACCATGATTGACGGCAACGGGTATGGCGGTGCCGGCTTGAGCGGTAAGTCCATCACCAAGTTTGCCGTAGGTTACGCAACCAACACATTCTATCTCTATGAAACGCGTTCTGCAACGCGCGAGGACGGTACAAAGTATTGGTACATTGTCGATCAAGATGGAAACGGCAAAATCGACGAGTCGGACAAAGTGCTGAAACACAGCCCCATTGCGCCAGTTACCATGGGCTTCCAAACCAAGTTCCAATTCTACAACTTTGATTTAGGACTATCTTTCCGTGCAAATATCGGCAACTATGTATTTAACAATGTTATCTCGACCCGCCTACAAAATGTGGCGGCTGGTAACTTGGCACGCGACGGATACTACAAAACATTACCAACGACAGTGTTCAACACCTACTATGCCGATGGCTACAACATGACCATTTATAGCGAAGACGGCAAAAACCAGATTAGTAATGCGGAATACGACATCACCGATCGCTTCTTGGAGAATGCCTCGTTTCTGCGTTGCGACAACATCACGCTGGGTTACTCGTTCCAAAAATCAAAAATATCGGGACGCGCCTACTGCACGGTATCCAACCCGTTTGTAATAACAAAATACTCCGGATTAGACCCGGAAGTAGGTACTTATGGCATAGACAATACCATCTACCCACGCTCGATAACGACCATATTGGGCATCTCACTGCAATTCTAATCGTTAAACCCCATTTTGTACAAAGCTTATGAATAATTTCTGGAAAATACAACTCGTGGCCTTGGCTGCAATAAGCCTGACAGCGTGTGTAAACGACCTCAATACCACGCCCCTCGACCCAAATTCCTCTACATCGTTCAACGAAGATCGTATGTTCACCAAGTGCTATGCTGTATTGGCTCTTATTGGGCAAGCCGATGCTGGCAGCGACTCTGATGTGGAAGATATAGATGCTGGTACATCTGGTTTTTATCGTACCATTTGGTATTGTAACGAACTCACTACCGATGAGGCTTGGTGGATTTGGGACGATGCAGAGTCTAAACAATTGTGCCAAACCAATTGGACGGGTACCAACACCATGATTCGGGCAATTTATACACGTTTGAATCTTGACATCAAATACTGCAATCACTATCTCGAATATGCCAAAAGAGACGATCAGGAAGGACTATACAGACGCGCAGAAGTCCGTTTCATACGCGCTCTGCACTACTACTATTTGATGGATATGTATCTGTATGTCCCATTCTGCGTTACCGAGACGACCAACTATCCTAATTTTAAGCCTCGGCATGAAATATACCAGTGGTTGGTAGGCGAATTGGAAGAAATCATTAATGATCTGCCAGCGACAAGGGTGTCCGACTATCGCGTAGGTAAAGCCGCAGCGCAATTGTTGTTAGCCCGCATCTATCTCAATGCCGATGTCTATAACCAATACAATGCCGCTTGGGAAACCAATAAAACCTGGGATAAGGCACTGGGAATGGCAACGGCTGTAATCAACGACAATCCGCAACACTCTCTTGTAACCACGAAAATTACAACAGATTCGGCATTTGTTTACACCGCCTATCAGCAACTCTTCATGGGAGATAACCATCGCTCAGATGTTATCAAAGAGTCGTTGCTGCAAATTTACCAAGACGGTCTGTATGCACAAAGTTATGCAACCTCGATGATGCTGATAGGTGCTCCGCGTATAGCAGGTATGACGGCATGGGGCATTGAAAAAGAGTGGCATTCTATGCGAACATCGCCTACTTTGATCGATAAATTCCTAGAACCTCTGGGGATCGATCGCAACACGGCACTCGAAATGAAATACGACGAGTACCAGATGCCAGAAAAACTGCACGACGACCGCGCCATCTTGTGTTCTTATGCTCCCGCTACGGGCTACACTTTTTCTCTGAAAGGAAATCAAGACTTGGGCGACAATAAGTATTTGTTCGATTCTTGGGCGGCTCTGAAATTTACAGGTGTCTATTCGTCGGCAGCATTGCCCAAATTGTCGCCACGCCAAAACAACGAATGGCCTGACACGGACATTCCATTGTTCCGCCTTGCCGAAGCATATATGATTCAGGCTGAAGCGCAATTCCGTCTAGGCAATACAGCAGGAGCATTGGCTATCATCAACGACGTGATTCGTGCACGTGCCAATGCCGATCCGTTGCCTGTGCTTGACGAGCAAACTTTATTGGACGAATGGTGCCGTGAGTTTTATTACGAAGGACGTCGTCGTATCGATTTGATTCGTTTTGGACGTTTCTTTGGCCAGGCTGCCGATGCCAATCGCTACCAGTGGGAAGGGCGTATGGCGAAAAACGATGGCGCGCAAAACTATGTTGCTGGAACATCGGAATATATGAATTGGTTCCCTATCCCATCTGAAGATAAACGCTCTAATCCGAATTTCAAAACGGATGTCGAGGGCGATGCCAATAATGTTTTCGCAGCAGAAGGCGGCGACGGCTACACCTATTGATGGTATGCACAGAGTGTGTATGGGCAAATAGACTATACATTTATAAACAATTTTTTATTCACTTTAATTTTTTGTATTATGAAAAAGTTTTTCGCTTTTTTGGTTGCTGCTAGCCTAAGTGTTAGCGCATTCGCATCGCGCGAGGATGTTCCTTCGGATGCTGTTCTCAAAGGGTATTACGAGGCTGGCCAGGTCTGCGTATGTATCTTTGTACCTGCCGATATGGCGTGCAACGACATTGTTTTTACGGGTACTTACAACAGTTGGGCTAGCGACGCTGCAAGTTGCACCAAGTTTGAAGCCGTCGAGGGGTACGATGGCTGGTATGTAGTTGCCTTTGAAGACGCGAGCGACGATGTGCAAGGTAAACCTGTTATGCTCGATGTAGACGGTGCATTCAACTGGATATATCAAGTAGGTGCTGTCGAAGTAATCCGTGGCAATGTAAGTGTTGTTGGAGGATATGGTACTGAAATTGACCTCAAAACCTATAGTACGGATATCCCCAATGTGTATGCCGTAACGGAATGGAAAACTAACCCGTGTACTGCAGTTTACCACAACTACACGATTGCTGTGATAAACAGCACTTGCAATCTGTACGCTGTTCCGTTTGTTGTAGGTGGAATGAACGACTGGAAATGGGCACAAATGACAGTCAATAAAGACAGCACTATGAAATATCAACCGAATGGATATTACGAGTATAGTTTCAAAGCCGCAGAGGGAACCGAATATCAAATCGTTAACGGCGTGATGGATGAAACTGGAGCGATTGTTATTGAACCAGCTTGGAGTGATGATTCTTACATATTCGTTAATACCGATGGCGAATGGGTGCGTATAAATAAAGGTGTTAACCTGAAGACAGGTGAAGAGGCTAAAATCGTCTTCGACCTTCGTGATGCCGATAGCTATCTTTGGGGGCGTTGCGTTACTCGCGAAAGCCACACTTATACCATCAATATAACGCTTCCTACTTGCGCGGAAGTTGCTCCTGCTATCTCTGGTGGCTTTAACGAATGGGGACGCGATACAATGAAACTCGTTTCTGGGAACCAATATACCGTACAAGTTGTTGCCGAAGAGGGAACCGAATATGGCGTTACCAGCATAAACAAACCAGACGACGGTAGTTGGGATACTTGGATTGAGGAGTATAACGCAGATGAAGACAAATGGGCTGGCATCAGCAATATGAAATTTGGTACGGAAGAGGAAATCAATCTTGATTTCTCGGATGCTACAAAGTATCGTTGGAGCCTGTGTGGCGAGACTGCTCTGCCAAGCATAGAGGCCGACAACGTAAATCGTCCTATCAAGTACTACGATACCGATTTGCGTCAAATCATCATTCTCAAAGATGGTGAGCGTTACAACATACATGGTGTAAGAATCAAATAACACCCCGTATATCAACAATGTTCGAGGCTGCCGTATGGCAGCCTCTTTTTTTGCAGATAAGCCTTGGCGCATAGCCCCCAAAACTCTACAACAGCCGCAAAACGAGTTCGGAAACTCCGCTAAAGTTGTTGTTGGAACAAAAATAATTTGTATCTTTGTCGTTTCATTCTTGAGATGGTGTCCGTATTGGCAAGTCCAATATCTACACTCTAAAAGGTAAAAGGCAACGCTCCACGTCGGGCGTTGCCGCTTTTTTACGCATTTGTCGGGATTTGTGGCGCGTTTCTGGTTGAAGTCAGTTTCCCACCGCACCAGCGTGCCAATCTTTCCCACCGCCCCGCCGCCCGACAGAGCATGAAACGCCTTAACAAAAAAAGGACACGGCACGCCGCATCCTTTCCCATTTTATTATTCACTTCTAATTTCTCACTCCTCACTCCTAATTCCTCACTCCTAACTCCTAACTATTCTTCTTCGTCGTCGGGCTCGGCCATGTTGTGGAACACGTTCTGCACGTCCTCGTCCTCTTCCAACTTTTCGATGAGTTTGTTCACCGATTCGCGCTGCTCGGCGGTCAGGGTTTTCAGGTCGTTCGGGATGCGCACAAATTCGCTACTGGTAATTTCGAAACCGTTGCTTTCCAAGTATTTTTGGATGTTCGAGTTTTGCGCAAATTCGCCGTATATCACTATTTCGTTGCCGTCTTCCACCACTTCGTCTACGCCGTAGTCGATAAGTTCGAGTTCGAGTTCGTCCATGTCGATGTCGGGCTTGCGCGTAACGTGGAACACGCATTTATGCTCGAACATGAACGCAAGGCTGCCCGTGGTGCCGAGCGAGCCACCGTGTTTCGTGAAGTAACTGCGCACGTTGGCCACGGTGCGTGTGGTGTTGTCGGTGGCGGTCTCTACAAAAATGGCGATGCCGTGAGGCCCGTAGCCCTCGTAGTTCATCTCTTTGTAGTCCGAAAAATCCTTGTCGAATGCCTTTTTGATGGCGCGCTCGACGTTCTCCTTCGGCATGTTCTCCTTTTTGGCGGTGGCCATCAGCGCACGCAGACGCGGATTGCCCGAAGGGTCGGCTCCGCCCGCTTTGGCGGCGATGGTTATCTCTTTGCCGATGCGCGTGAAGGTGCGTGCCATATTGCCCCAACGCTTAAATTTCCGTGCTTTGCGGAATTCAAATGCTCTTCCCATAATTTTCTCTGAATTTTAGGCTGCAAAAATACACATTTTTCTCGAAATTTTTCGATTTCGGCTATACAAAAAAACATTTTTGGCAATTCGGAACTTTTTGTGTACTTTTGCCTTTTGGTTCGAACGACTAATTTTATTCACAAAAAATAGGATTTCGCTATGAAAAAGAGATTGTTTTGGGCTTTCGGCGTGTTGTGCGTCGTAGCCTTGAGCTTGGCAAGTTGCCAAAAAGACGACGACGGGTTCGACGAAACGTTGCTCATCGGCAAGTGGCAATGCGGAACCGAATACTATCGTTACGATGCGACTTATTCGGATTTTACTCGTTACAATGGTAATGTCGTGCGAGTAAATGGTTGTACATGGGATACTAAAGACGATGTTTCGGAAGATGAAGCACAGCCGTTTACATGGACACTCGAAAAAAGCACGCTCACGCAAATTCACATTATGGAGATGGGCGGAAACGTTCCGAAGGTTTACACCGTTACGAAACTGACCTCGACTACGCTCTGTTACGAGGACAACTACGGCAAAAGTTACACGTTCACCAAGGTGAACTAAATCGCGGCACACGCTATGAAGAAAGCCCTAAAAATCGCAGGCTGGACGTTGCTGTCGCTCGTGGCGGCGGTGCTGGTGGCGGTGTGCGTGGCGTGCTATGTGGTGTTCACGCCGGCGCGGCTCACACCCATCGTGCGCAGTTATCTGCCGCAGTTCGTCACGTGCGATGCCTCCATCGACGAGGCCGATCTCACCTTTTTCAGCTCCTTCCCGCAGTTTGGCGTGCGCCTCAACAATGTGTGTCTGCGCAATCCGATGGAGGGCGCGCCCAGCGACACGTTGGCGCACGTCGCCTCGCTCGTGGCCACGGTCGATGCGTGGGTTTTTCTCTCCGAAGATGCGCTGCTGATAGAGGGCGTGTCGCTCGATGGCGGCTATGCCAACATCTACATCGACAGTGTAGGACGCGCCAACTACGACATCGTGGTGCCGTCCGATAGCACGACCGACACCACAACCACCGCTTTGCCGTTCGATGTGCTGAAGGTCAATCTGTTGAAAGTGAACAATTTGCGTGCTTCGTACATCGACGAGCAGGCGCACATGCGTGCCACCATCGACAATGTGGGGCTTGGGCTGCTTGGGCGTTTGGCCGACGACGAATCGACGGCGCAGGCGCATCTCCGGCTCGAACGTGTGGCGTTTGCCACGACCGACTCCAGCCGCATGGAGGTCGGTCTGCCCGAACTCGACCTGCGCGCCAAAGCCGATTTGGTCGGACACGAAGCCTTCGGCGATGTGGTTGTCGCTCTGCAACAACTCGATTTCGCGATGGGCGGCGACCAACTGCTCAAAAAAGCCGACATCACTCTTTCGGTGCCGTTCAAGGCGAACCTCGAAACGCTCTACGCGCAACTCGATAAAGCCAAAATCGCGCTCGAAAATCACGAAATCATGCTCAATGGCTGGGCGCAAAAGTCGGACGACGATATCACGCTGGACTTCGACTTCAGCACCAACGTGTGGCGTTTGCCCGAACTGCTAGCACTTGTGCCAGAGACCTACGCCGACCTGCTCGACGGCATCGAAATTGGTGCTGGCGAAGCCACTTTGAGCGGGCATGTGTCGGGCGTTTACAACGAAAACCGCCTGCCGCTCGTGGCTGCCAAAGTCGATTTGAACAAAGCGCGCGTGGCGGTCGATGGCGTGCCGTACAAACTGCACGATGTGGTGGCCAACGTGTCGGCCAACCTCGATTTGAACGACGGCGGCGTGTGCGATGCCACCATCACGCATCTGCAGGCCAAGACGGGCACTTGCGCCGTCGAAGCCAGCGGAAAAGCTACCGATTTGCTCGGCCGTATGCGCTGCGACATGCGCCTGAAAGCCGACATCAATCTGCCCGAACTCGACCCGATTTTGCCCGACAGCCTGAATCTGACGCTGCAAGGTCGCACCAAAGCCGACCTGCACGCCAAGTTCGCGCTCGACGACGTAACCGCCATGAATCTCGAAAAAATCACGGCCAACGGCACGCTGACTTTCAGCAATTTAGAAGCCGTTTACGACGATAGTCTGCTGGTTCACGCGCCGCAAATGACACTGGCTCTTGCCTTGCCATACAAGCCCACCGACCGATTCGACGGTTTGCTGCAAGCGCGCATAAAATCGCCCGACCTGAAAGCGGAGATGCTCGGCACGCTCGATGCTGCGCTCACCGATGCCGACATCGAACTCGTCGCTTCGAATCCGCTGGACACGACCAAAATGCTTTCGGCACAGTGCAAATTCGGTATGCAGCGACTGACGGCGCACATGGACACCATCGAGGCCGACATCGTGGCACCGAAAGGCTCGGTAACGCTCTCGCCAAGCCGCCGCAACGTCAAACAGCCGCGTTTGCGTTGCAACTACAGCAGCGAAACGCTTCGTGCCAAAATGGGTTCTGCGCTCGACATCGACACGAAATTCATGAACATATCGGCATCGACCACTTACGACGAAACGCAAGAAAACGCCTATCTGCGGTGGAATCCGACACTCAAAGTCGATTTCAACGAGGGCGCGCTGCGGCTTGACGGCGTGGCTCCGACCATTCAGATTCCAGCCATCAAATTTGCCTTCACACCGCGCAAATTCGACATCGAAGAGAGCCGCATCATCATCGACCGCTCCGACTTCGAACTTGATGGCGAGGCGCGCAACATTCGCAAATTTATGCAGGGCAACGGGCTGCTCGAAGGCGAATTCAACTTTGTGTCGAGCCGAGCCGACATCGACCAACTGCTGGATTTGGTGAACGGCTTCGGCCAAACCGATTCGGCATCGGTAGAAACGCCCACGGCTACTGCCTCCGCCGATGCTCCTGCCGCCGAGGACAATCCGTTCATGGTGCCGAAAGGTGTCGATTTGGTGCTGAATACGCACATCGAAAATGCACTTTTTGCGGGCAACAATCTGCAAAATATCGGCGGAAAAGTTACCGTGAAAGACGGCACCGTGGTGCTCGAACAGATGGGCTTCACCTGCGATGCCGCCGAGATGCAACTCACCGCTATGTACCGCAGCGAACGCCGCAATCATCTCTTTGCTGGCCTCGATTTTCACCTGCTCAACATCGACATCAAACAGTTGATACACATGGTGCCCGACATCGACACCATATTCCCGATGCTCAAATCGTTCGAGGGTAGCGCGCAGTTCCATTTGGCCGCCGAAACCTACCTGAAATCGAACTACGACATCAAATTTTCGACCCTGCGCGGTGCTGCCGCCATCGAAGGTAAAAATTTGGTGCTGCTCGACAGCGAGACGTTCGGGAAAATTGCGAAACCGCTCATGTTCAGCCGCAAAACGCGCAACTTGGTCGATAGCATCAGTGTGGAAGCCACCGTTTTCCGCGACGAGGTCGACCTCTATCCGTTCGTCATGTCGATGGACAAGTATTCGGCGGTGGTTGCTGGTCGCTACGACCTGAGCAACAACTACAACGCCCATATCGAAACGCTTGCGCCGATACGTTTGGCGTTGCAAATCAAGGGCAATGCCTCCGATTTGGACAATATGCAGTTCAAATTGGTGAAGACCGAATACAGCGACATGTACAAGCCCGAAAAGCGCAATGTAACGCAAGAACGCATTTTGGAACTGAAGAAACTCATTTCCGATTCGCTCAAACAGAATGTGAAATAGTGCCTTTGCGGCAAAAAAATGCAAGAGTTCTGAACTTTTTTGTTCAGAACTCTTTTTTTGGCACGATATTTGTATTAGTTTGCGCGGAAAGTCTTCCAATCGTTTTCTCAAGCGACAGACTTTTCAGTTATTAGGTTATTGTTTGGTGAGTCCGTTGCGCATTCGCGCAACGGATTTTTCGTTGTCTGCTTGTGCAGGGCTAAAATTACGGAACGAGCATTTGCACGGCGTTTGGCACCACCTCGATGGTGAACGGTGCTTGCCCCACAAGGTCGACGCCGTCGGTTTCGACATCGAGTAGGCCGTCGTAGTCGAGCGTGATTTTGGGAGTAACGAATGGGTGTGCCGCTTCGTGTTCGGGCAGGCGGCCGGCGAAGAGCAGTTTCAGTGCCGAAGGAATCTGTTTCAGTCGCAATTTGCCGACGGCGGTGATGTGCAGCAGTCCGTCGGTTGGCTTGGCATCGGGCACCTGTTTGAGTCCGCCGCCCGAGTAGCAGCCGTTGCCGATGGCCACGGTCAGAATGGGGCGTTTCACCTCTTTGTTGCTGCTCGTCAGGAGCATGTGGCGCGTTTTCAGTTTGAAGAGCGCGATGAACACCGCCAGCGAATAGACCCAGCCGCTGCCGCCGAGAATCTTTTTTATCTTGTTGGTGATGCGCACCACCATGCCGTCGAATCCCCAGCCTGCGCCGTTGATGAAGTAGCGCGTATCTTTTTGTCCGCGTGTGTTGGTGTAGGTTATTTTGCCGATGTCGATGGGTGTGCTGTTGCGCTGGAAAAGTTGCCGCGCTAGTTGTCGGTAGTTGCGTGTGATGCCCCAGTAGCGCGCCCAGTCGTTGCCGGTGCCGTAGGGGACGAGCGCGAGTGTAACGGCGTTTTTGTCGGCGATGTTCGATGTGTAGATGCCGTTCACCACTTCGTTGAGTGTGCCGTCGCCGCCCACCACGAGCAGGTGGCGGAAGCCGGTTTCGACCATGGAGCGTGTTATTTCGATGGCGTGTCCGGGGAAGGCCGTCAGTTGCTCCGAAAAGTTGATTTCGGCTTTTTTCAGTAGGCGGTAGATGCTTTGCCAGTCTTTTTGCAGCTGGCGTTTGCCAGAATAGGGGTTCACTATCACGCCCCAGCGTTCGTCGCGTAAACTCATAGTCTGTTTGTGCCGTTTTTGCTTCGCAAGAATTTCAGAATTGGAGGGAAAGGATTGTATTGGTGGATTTGGTTATTTGATGATTTGGAGATTATTATTCATTCTTAATTCGCTGCGCGCATTTTTTCTCCGCTCGGCATAGTTCAAACAAGTTT
>CAVKQB010000039.1:0-20611 GCA_963658575.1 Leyella stercorea
CGGCAGACTTTCATCCAGGACAAGGCGTGTACCGTTCATCGTATAAGAACGCCCGCCGCCTTGCCGTTACTGAAACGAACATCGCTTACCGCACAGCCGACTACGAGCGTATGCAGCAACTCGACTTTGTGGTGGGCATAGAGGTGCGCCTATCGAATAACCACCCAATGCCCGACATCTGCGACGACCTGTGCGGACGCTACCCAAAGGATTTCAAATTTACAGGTTGGCATCCACACTGCCGCTGCCATATCGTAACCATACTCAAGACGGAAAAAGAACTCATGGCAGAGAACCAAGCCATACTCAACGGCGAAGAACCTCCGAAAGACAGCGTGAATCGCGTGAACGATGTGCCACAGGCTTTCACGGATTGGATTACGCAGAATGAAGAGAGTGCGAGAAGAAGCACGTCTGTGCCTTATTTTATCACTGACAACGAGAAATACTTGCCAAAGGGTTACAAGAATTTGTACGCCCTGAAAACGCCGTATGAAACGTATGCTGAATATGAAGCCGCCATAAGGTTTAACAAGAAGCACGCAGACTTCACGCCTGAGGTCTTGAAGAACATCAGGGAGTTAGACCAAGCCCTCCCCGTGATGCAAGGCAAGATAATGAATTTCACAGAGGCTGACGAGTTGAAAGGCAACCCGCATTATTCTGACCCTGACGGGTTGACTGAGGGATATTGGAATAACTGTCAGACATGCACGGTTACTTATGAGCTTCGCCGCCGTGGGTTTCCCGTTGAAGCCTTGCCAAACAAGAATGATGAATTTTATAAAGTTTGGTGTCCGAAGAACAACTTTAATTGGCAAGATAGGTTTTTGAACCCTGACGGCTCACGTCCAACCAAAACCTACCCGTCCGTGTTGCGTGACACAATAACAGCCAAAGTAGGTTTCATTGAAGACGCAACAAAGGAAACAGGGCGTTACGAACTTTATTTGCAATGGAAACCTGTAAGGGGGCGTAACAGAGGGGCGCACGTTATGATTGTTGAGAGGCAGAAAGACGGCAATCTGTTATGGTTCGACCCTCAGTCAGGGGTACACGGCTCTTCAAAAACATTCAACTTGTTTATGAAGAGTGCCGTCCCGATAAGAATAAGCGTTCTGCGAATTGATGATAAAATAATAAATCCCAAATTCGCAGAACGCCTGAAAAAAGCCTCAAAATAATTCAAGGGCTTCAAGACCGCTCACGACAGAAACCTTGTCGCCTCTCAACAAGAGGACAACGGGAAGACCCGTTGGGGGCGGCTCTTCCCCCTTGAAACCATGATCGAGTTGAAAGGCTTGTGCGCCTTTCTTCATGCCAAGAAAAAAGCAATCTTTGTAGCCTAATTCTTTGGCTTTTTCTTGAATGATTTTTGGTACTTTCATTTGTTTTCTCTGATTACACACGGGTTTTCTCGTAGAAAGCACCCAATTTTAAGTTATTTTTTCCAAATTTTGCGCGAGAGCAACGATTGTCCGCAAATTGGTAAATTACTTGGCTGGTAAATTTTCGTTGTTTCTCGTGCATTTTTCGTGGTTCTGCTCGCCTCATTGAGATTGGTGAGCATATAATGCCAAACTTTACTGCAAAATTATGCAAAAATTTCCATACAAGCAAATAAAACGCAATAATTTCGTAAGAGCCACAAAAACGCCGTTTCTACGCATCAAAAATTCTTGGTGATATATTTTATCAACTCAAGTACAAAAAAACGCAAGAGCGGGCATTTCTGTGGTTCTACGGCGGTCGTTATTCGTGTTTCGACAACACGATTTCGCGAAAACACTCGTAGCGAAAAATCGGATAGCGGTCGTCGCGCACCTGCACGTAAGCAAAGACAAAGTTCCGCCGTGGCTTGTCGCTGTCGTCTTGGAGCAACCTGCGAAACGGATATCGACATTCGTCGCACAGTCCGTAGTTCATTCCATTGATGACTTGCTCGGTAAATTCGAGCGCGCTTGGGGCATCGGTAAACACGCCCGACACACTACATTTTGTCGTACGGTTGGGCATTATCGCCTCCGAAACCAATACATAAACAGTCTGTTCTTTCATTTTGTGGTTATTTTGGTGTAAAATGCTAAAAATTCTTGCGGTAGGTAATACATTGCAAAACGGCTCTCCCCGTTGTCAATCATCTGCCGTTCGATGGGCAGTCCTTGCCGCTTTAGGTCGGAAATGCGCGAAGCAAGTCGGAAGCAGCGAAAACGGCTCAACGCCTCCAACGATGTAATGCTTTTTCCTGCGAGTAGCCAATTCCGAATTTGGCTATTTTGACTTTCTGTGGTTTTCATTGTTCTCTTGGTTTTATTTTCAGGCGAAATAGATACGGCACATTTTTTTGTGAGTACGATAGTACTCTTTTTTTTCTCCATTCCTTTTCCTTTCCACTCCTTATCCTTTCCTATTCCTTTCCTGTTTTGTTTTGTTACTAATTTGCTATTGTTTTGCTATTAAACCTTTGACGATTTTCAAATTGTATTTGCAGCAGTTCAGTGTGATGGCTCGGTCTTTCAAATAGTATGTGTTGCGGATGCGTGCCTTGAAGTGCCGCAGTTCTTTGTCGGCGTAAAATTCCATGTCGTTGCCGACCCTTTTTCCGTATATATCCATAGTTGTAGTTTTTTTCGTTAATACTCGAATACGGCGTTTTCGCCCTGATGTGCGTAGCACTCGCTAAAATTCCACGCGTTGATAAACCGCAGCGGGCAGGCGTACTTGTACATTTTCTCTAATTCTTCGATTGGACATATTATGTATCCTAAATTGGCCGCTTCGTCCATTTCGTGGTCTTCCAGTAGGTAGAATTTGTGGCAGCCATTGAACGCAAATTGTTTTTGCGTAATTTCTTTTCCGTTGATTTTCATTTTGTCTTCATTTTTATAGTTGCTCCCGCACCGATTTTTGGTACGAGAGCAACGATTGGTATTTATGCTGTCAGTTTAACACGGTTGAGTAAATTGCCCGAAATTTCGTGCAATTCTCTTGCTCTTTCGGGAGTGAGTTCTCGAGCGTGAGCGGTGATGGCTTGGGTAAGTTTCCACAAAGTAGCACCACCTTGCACGCCGTCATCGGGATTGTTATTCATCAGTAGTTTCTCCACCGCCTGTTGCTCGGCTTTCAAGATAGAGCCGCCCTGTTGCAGTTTGCGGAGTTCCTTGTCGAAGTCCACTTCAATCTCGCTTGCACCCTGTATCTCCAACGCTTTCTGCATTATCGTGTCTTTGCTATACAAGCCACGAGTGAGGTCGCGAACGGCAGACACGGTTGTTTCGGTGTCAAGTTTGTAGGTGCGCTCTGACAGAGCCAGCGTGTCTGGTAACCTGCTGCCCAAATGCACCTGCTTCATCACGCTTTCACGCACCATACCATTGAGGCAAGCACCATTGAGCAGGAAAGTACGCATATCAACAGCACCATCACCATAGTCGGAAGTGGAGAAGCGTGCGCCAGCGAAGATAATGACTTCGCCATTGTTCTTGGTTGGGATGCTGATGGGTGTGGGCAGTATCGTTTCCGCCCATACTTTGGTGTCAGTCATATAGGCATCACTGATTACTGCACCTTGTCCGGACGCTTCCTGCACGAAAGCAGTCAGTATCTCCACGCTGTTTAAGCGACGGTAGGAGTCTGACAACACGCCACGCACTTGACTGCCGACCGTGCGAACAAGTACACGATTTCTCTGCTCCAATCGGAATGTTGATTGAGAATTTCGGCAGCCAACATTATTTGCCACGGCTCACCTGCTGCGAGCATCTTGAGGTAGCGCGACGGGACACCCATACGGTCGGCAAGTTGCCCCACAGCATTGGCGTGCAACGAGAATGTACCGTCGGGCATATTCATTTCCACCACTTCCCTATCGCCCATGAAAGTGATTACAGGGCGTTCGCCTTGGTGCTTTAAGTTCACGCCAAGCGGCGCGATGTAGTCCTGTGCAATCTTGCCCTCGTTGATAAGGCGTTCCATTGTGGCTTGCACACCAACGGCCTTGCCGTCAATCATTCGTTGAACCTTGTTCATCACGACCTCGTTCAAGCCCTGTTGAAGGGTCGGCTCTGTCTGAATTGTTTCCATAGTTTTGTTATTTTGAAAGTTATAGTGAATAAAAATTGCTTTGCTTCGCCTGTTCCTCTCGTGATTAAAAAGTGTAGAATGTAATTTTCAAACCTCTGCGCCGTTTGCACACCGTTTTGTCTTCACCGCTCTCGAATGCGCGGCAGACAAACTTGTTTGCGAGTTCCAAACCGACGAGTGCTATCAAGCCCGAAACTCCAACCAACGTATTGATGCGGCAACCGTTGTCGGCAACGCCATAGGCCTTGATTCTGAAGTCCATATTGATTTCACGCGTGGAGTAGTTGAGTGTTGTTGCAGTTGATTTCATAATGTTCGTTTTATTTATGCAAAAATTTCGTTGATTATTTCGCTACAAAATTACAGGTTTATTTTTTACCGTGCAAATTTTTCGCAAACTTTTTTCATAAAAAATGCAATAAATTTCGTATTCTCCAAGAAATCAACAGATTAAAAACGCAAAATTTTCATACTTTTTAGCGAAAAATTTGCATATAGACGAAATTTTGCATACATTTGCAGCAAATTCAAAATGATTTTTTATGAAAGAAAAATGTGTAGAGTTGTTGAAAGCCAAATTTGAGGGGGTCAGCGACGCAATTCTTGGCAGGGTAGCCGACAAGTTGGTTAAGACTGCCACAACGGAAGAGAAAGTAATCGCAGCAGTCGACGGCGTTACTTTCCAACAAGTTCTCGAAAGTTACGGCGACAGCCGTGCTACCGAAGCCCAACAGACCGCAGTGCGCAACTATGAGCAGAAATACGGCCTGAAAGACGGCAAGGCTAACAAAGGGGGCGAGCCTACAGACAAAAACACGCAACCAAAAGCAGACAACGAGGAAACACCTGCTTGGGTGCAGACGCTCATCAATTCCAACAAAGAACTTGGCGAACGTCTAACCAAACTCGAGACGGAGCGCACCTCGAACAGCCGAAAGCAACAACTTGAAACGGTGGTAGAGAAATTACCCATCTCGCTACGCAAAGCCTACGAGCGTACCAACATCGCTACGCTTTCCG
Organism: Leyella stercorea; assembly: GCA_963658575.1. Classification (GTDB taxonomy): domain Bacteria; phylum Bacteroidota; class Bacteroidia; order Bacteroidales; family Paludibacteraceae; genus W0P28-013. Next base: position 5,104 of record CAVKQB010000039.1, read on the forward strand.
ATGAAGAGTTCGACATTCTCATTAAGGACATCGCGGCGGAGGTTACAGAGATAGGCAACGACCTACAAGCCAAAGGGGCTGTGTTCGGTCAGCCAAACAAGGCGAACAACAAGGCATCGGCGGGCAACTCAAAAGAAGCCAGCGAAGCCGAGACGGACGCTGTTGTAGGCAAACTCATTTAATTTTTTCATCTCATCTAAACCAACAACAAAATGGCAACAACAAATCTCAATCGTGATGTTCACGAAATTCAGAGTGGGCTTGACTGTGTCGTAGTCATCAAGGCGTTTGCCGACATTCCTGGCGGTCGTTCGCTGAATGTTGATGATGTCGCAGCCGACGTTACCGCTCTCAAAGCAGGACACGTCATCGTGGCAAAAGACGAAGACTACAAGCCGATGCCAGTGGCTACCGATGGTGCTTCTTACGGCACACTGCCAACTGGTTATTCGTATGTAGGCGTGCTGAAAAACAGCATTCCTGTAAAAGATGCGCGCGCAGCAATCGTAACCGCAGGTCAAATAAATGCGGCTGCAAGTCCATATCCTGTAACCAGCGCAATGAAAACTGCATTGTCGCATATTCAGTTCCTCTATGCGTAGTGTTTAATCTATCAAAATCAGTAAAACAATGGCAAAGCAAGTTTCTTTATTCCCCGAATACATCGATAAGTATTTCGGGAGGGTGATTGGAAAAATCACTGAAAAATACAATGGTGAAAAGGAAAAACAGACGTTGCTCTACAAGACGATGTTGACCGAAGAGTATTCCGCCGACCTCAGTTGGGGTGCTACCGAACTCAACAATGTGATTGTGGCCGCCGACGTCGTGGCGATGGACGCCTCTATTCCGTTGAAAAAACGTGGCTCGCTCGCAAACGCCAGCGGCAAATTGTCGAAGATTGCCATCAAGTTCCGCAAGGGCGAAAAAGACATCTCCGACCTGAATGTGGCAATTGCTCGCGGCACCGACGAGGCAACCATTGCCGCCAAAGTATTGAACGACGTACCGCGCGTTATCGACGGCACCGACGCTCGTATCGAGATGATGTTTGAGCAAGCACTTTCGTCGGGTACAATGCTCGTCGAAGACAGCGAAAACGACGGCACTGGCGTGCGTGTCGATTTCTACAAAGAGGAGAATCAGTTCCACAACAAAGGCGTGAAATGGGACGGCAACGCCACCACTGCCACGCCGCAAGACGATGTTCAGCAACTGTTCGACAAAGCCGCCGAAGATGGCAATAGCATCGCCATCGTCATGATAAGCAAAAAGTACTTCAACCTGTTCCGTCGGTCGAAACAAGGCAAAGAGTTGGCGGCTTCGTACCAAGGGCGTGTGTTTACCGCCTCGACAGTGCTGCCAGTGCCTGGCAGACAGTTGTTCATCGACGCGCTGCAAGACGAATATGGCGCAGAGTTCCGCATTGTCGACAGCACGTTCAAAGTGCAGAAACACGACGGCACGGAACAAAGCGTTCGTCCGTGGGTCGATGCCAATGTAGTGGCGATTCCTGCCGAAAATGTAGGTCGCCTTGTGTATGGCACTCTTGCCGAAGAAACCAATCCCGTAGAGGGTGTGAATTACGAAAAATCGGGTTCGTTCTTGCTTATCAGCAAGTATTCGAACAACGACCCGTTGGAGGAGTTCACCTCTGGTCAAGCGTTGTGCATTCCCGTCATCGACGGTGCAGACAGCATCTATCTGTTGGATGCCGACTACACCGCATCGACGGAAACAGACGCGGCATCGAGCAAGTCCTAACTGCACTAATTGCTGAAGCACTATGACCACGCTCGAAGCACTGAAAAGCGTCAATTCGTACCCCGTACCGCTACGCGCCTTGGAAGAGGCCGCGCAGCGGCGCGGAATTTTGCCCGACGACGAATGTACTACCGCCGTATTGCAAAGCAAAGGGTATCGCCTCGCGTGTGCCGACTTGCTACTGTGGTTGTCGTTTGCGCCGCAAGTAACGCAAGGCGGACAATCGTACCAATTCAGCGACGAGCAACAACTGCAACTGCGCACACAAGCCAATGCCATCTACGAAGAGTATGGCGAAACAGAAGCGACACACAAGGCACGATTTGGCTACAAAGGTTCAAGATTGTGATTATACAAAACGGCTACATATCGGTAAAGAATAAACAAGCAGGAGGCATAGACCCCGCCACAGGCTTTCCCGTAAAGTCGGCAGGCGTAGCCTATATGCCTGCAATCCCCTGCCAATATACGGCTAATTCGTACAGCAATCTTGGACGTACACAGAGCGGCGAGCGTTTCACGGTGGCCACATACACGATTCTCATCGAACAACAAAAAAAGCCATTCACAGCAGAGCAGATACGGCTTCAAGATATGGACAAGCAGTTGGTCGGAGACTTCTCCGTCATCAGTATCGAACCTATCGAAGCCGTCTGCGAGGTAAAAATTTTGGTGTAATATGCCCATTAAAGCGAAATTTGACACATCGAACGTTGCGCGACATCTCGAAGAGATGGTGGCTCGACAAGAGCGTGTGCTCGTCAATACGCTTTCGTATGTTGGCGAACGCTGCGTGAACAAAGCGCGAACGAGCGGCAGTTACACCGACCGAACAGGCAATCTGCGTAGCAGCATCGGATATGTTGTTGCTGTAAATGGGCAAATCCGCACGATGTCCGACTTTTCGGGCATAAAAGGTGGCAGCGAGGGGGCGAGTGTCGGACAAAAGTATGCACAAGAACTTGTGGCAAAATTTCCGCAGGGAATAGTGCTGATAGTCGTAGCAGGTATGCACTATGCCAAATATGTAGCCGCCAAAGGGTTTGATGTGATAGCAAGTGCAGAACTCGAAGCGAGATATTTAGTCCCGAAATTGTTGCAACAACTAACTGTAGAATTTACCAACAATGCTAACAGCCAAACAGGTACAAACTGATGTCTATAACCTGCTCCGTGCCAGCACCCTTTCGTCGATGATTTCAGGTGCTGTGTACAGAGCAGGATTTAGACCGCGCGACAGCCGCGCTGAAGATGCCATTGTCATTTTTACGACGGGCGAACACTCCGATGTCGAAACGGGCGTGGTAACAATCAACATCTATGTGCCCGATATTGACGCTTTCGGCAATGGAGTATTGGTCGAAGACGGCGCGCGAACAGCCGAACTGGAACGAGCCTCCGCCGAATGGGTCGAAACGCTGACGGCAGCCAAAAGCAACTACAAGTTCGGGTTGTTCAAGACAATTTACACCGAAGTGGACACCGAAATCAATCAGCACTTTGTGGTGATAATGCTTGAATACAAGTACATTGCATAGTGCGCAAAATTAAAATTCAAATTGTTACAAAACTAAAAGAGAGGAGAGAGAAAAATGTCAGTAGTGAACTGGGGGAAGCCCAAACTTGAAATCTGCGTCTATGAGAACGGCGCATTTCCGGAGACACCAGCATGGGTAACATTGCCCGAACCTGTTACCGACACCACAGAGTTGGCAACGGAAGAGGGCGACAAAGTGGAGGCCATCGAAGAGGGCGGCGGCGTAGTGGATACCTACCGCAAGAAATCGAAGTACTCGCTTTCGTTCGAACTGTTCGAGAAGAAAGGCGAATCGAAGCCCATCGAGGACAACGACGGTGTCATCGACACGACGTATGCCATTCGGCTCACGCCCGAAGATTCGACCAACAACGGTTATCTGATGAAAAAGTGCTCGGTTTCGTGCTTGAACACTTGGAAATCAGCCGACGGCGGACGCTGGAAATACACGTTCGACGCGCTTGTCCCTGACGACGGCAGCAAGATGCTCGAACGCTACATCGCCACCACCGACAGCACGTCGGCAAGCGGCGACGAGGCATAAAAAGCGTAGGTAGGCGGCGTGGAAAAGACACGCAAGACGGCGGGGAAAGACCCGCATTGCGGCAGTAGCACAATGGTAGTGCGTTGGCTATACCAAGCCAAAGGTGGGTGTCCGATTCACCCCTGCCGCTCATTATGGACAAAAAAGATATTCGGAAGACACAGCGGCGGTCGGCAGATGCTATTCTTGCCGCGCCGCTCAAAGTACATATTGGGGGCGACACGCTCACGATGGCACGCCCGACCATTCGCACATTCATTGCTGCGAGCCGTGCCATTGCCGAACTGCCGCTTGCCGACGTGAAAGAGGGCAAAGAGATTTCGTGCATCATCTCGTATGCACGCCACAGCAAACCGATAGGCAAGATATTCGCCACGATGCTGCTTGGCGCACGCAAGTGGGAAAGTCCGCTGTTCCGTTGGCGCAAAAGGCGGTTGGCCGACAAGATACTCGACACCTATTCGCCCTCCGACCTATCGACGGCATTGGGCGAGGTGCTGATGGCATTGGAGGTGCGCGATTTTTTCGTACTTACCACTTCCCTGAACGAAGTCAATCTGATAAAGACGGAAGTGGAAAAAACGACTCCATCTGGGCGATAGTAGGCTTGTTCGCACAGAACTACCACATGCCACCCGAAGCGGTACTCGATATGACACTGCAAAACATTGTGATGTACAATGCGGTGTTGCCGAGTTACGTGTCGGACAAAGACAAACGAATCAGCGGCGACGACCCGCGCAACCGCGAAGCAATAGACCGTATGTTGGGCTTGTAAAAAAATGTAACCTATGGCAGACAATGGCACACTCGATTTTGAGGTACAACTCAAAATGAACATAGAGGAAGCAAGTAACGACCTCGACAGACTTGTGAAAGGTGCGGAAGCGAAAGGCAAGAATTTCGACAACGCTTTCACGATGAGAAACACGCAGCGCGAGATAAACAGCGTGCGCAACGGTCTTAATTCTATGTTCGACGACGCGACCGCCTCGATGGTGAAACTGGCTGGCAGCGTCGCTTCTTTTGCGGCTATCAAGAAATTGGGACAGCAGGTGCTTGACACGCGCGACAACTTTCAGAAACTCGAGATAGCCTTTGGCACGATGTTGGGCAGTGCCGACAAAGCCAACAAACTGATGACGCAACTGACGGAGACAGCCGCACGAACGCCATTCGACTTGGACGGTATTGCCAGCGGCGCAAAACAGTTGCTTGCCTATGGTATCGCCGCCGACGATGTCAATGACAAAATTGTGCAGATGGGCGACATCGCGGCAGGATTGAGCATTCCGCTGGGCGACTTGGTCTATCTGTATGGCACAACCGTCACGCAGGGGCAGATGTTCACGCAGGACTTGCGCCAGTTTCAGGGGCGCGGCATTCCTATTGCCGAAGAGTTGGCAAAGGTGATGGGCGTTACCAAGAACCAAGTGAGCCAATTGGTAACCGAAGGCAAGATTACGAGCGACGTGTTCATCAAAGCGTTCGACAATATGACTGCCGCAGGGAGCAAGTTCGGCGGCTTGATGGAAGCGCAGTCGAGCACTATCGGCGGTCAGATAGCCAACATTCAGGACGCTATCGATATGATGTTCAACGACATCGGCAAGTCGAGCGAGGGCTTTATCAACACGGCACTATCGGGCGTAAGTTTCTTGGTCGAGAACTACAAGCCGCTTGGCACGGCTATTCTTGCGTTGGCTGGCACATACGGCACGTACAAGGCGGCACTCGTGATAGTGTCGGCGGTAGAAAAAGCGCACGCAAAAGTGCTGCAAGAAGCCGTCGTACAAAAGCATTTAGCCGCTGCTTCGAACATCGCACTCTCCACCTCCGATGCTACGGCGGCGGCACGCAAGGTACTCTTTTCGGCGGCCATCAAAGCCAATACCAAGGCGGTGCTTGCCAACACTGCCGCCTTACTCACCAATCCAGCGGTGCTTATCACGGCAGGGTTGGTCGCTCTTTGCGCAACTATCTATGCCGTGAGCAAAGCCCTCGACACGCAAGCGCGCGCCCAAGAGGCGGTGAACAAGAAGCAACAGGAGCAGCAGGATATGCGCGACAAGGAAAAGAGCGACGCAGAGGCTGCAATACAGACCATTCAGTCGGAAACGGCAAGCATATACGACAAAGCAGCGGCATACGAGCAGTTGAAAAAGGTGATGCCCGAACTCACGAATCAGTATGACCAAGCAGCAATAGCGGCGATGGACTTCTCCAAGGCGCAGAGTGCAATCAACAATGTTTCGAGCGACAAGGAGTATGCACAAGCGAAACAGAATGTCGCCGATGCGCAGGCAAACGTCGCCAAGCACAAGAAAAATTTAGATTTGTTGGTTTCTACTGGTGCTGTCGGTGGTACGGCTGGCGCGGCTGGTGCAGCACACGAATCGAACCAACTCGCAAAGGCAGAAGAGGAGTTGAAGCAGTATCAGCAGATACTCGACGATATGGAGGCGTTGCGCAAGAAAGCGGAGTTCGATGCCAAGCCGATAGAGTTCAAGATAGAGTTCTATGCCAACGAAAAAGCCGATGCCGAAAAGGCGTTGAGCGACCTGCTACAACAGCAAGAGGCAGCGGTAGCCAAAGCACGGCAGGAGTGGGAGGCAAACCCGTTGAACAAGATGGCGATTGACAGCGGTCTAACCTTTGACCAAGCCGCAGCCCAACAGCCAGCACTGTTGGGACAAGCCTACTACGACTTGGCGAAGCAGATAGAGGCGGCGCGCGGCAAGATACAGAGTGCCGACGGTTCGCTGCAAACGCTCACTGATACCGCTGGGAAGCAGGCGCAAACGCTGCCGCAACTCATCGCCTCCATACGCCAAGCAGAACAAGCAGTGGACTCGGCACGCAACGCTTACGCCAAGAATATGAGCGATGCCAACAAAAAGGGACTCGACGATGCAGAAAAGACACTAAAATCGCTTACCGACCAATACCAAGCAGCGACCAACAAGGCGTGGGTTACGACCAAAGAGATGTACGACGAAATCAAACGCCTGACCGAACAAGCCAACAAGGAAGAACTCGACCTGCAAAAGAGCCGCACCCAAGACAAGATGAAACTCATCGATATGGAGTTGCAGCAGACCATTGCAGCCATCAACAAAGAAAAGGCGGCCTATCAGGAAAAGTACGGGAAAGGGGCGGACACTTCGCAGTTCGACCGCCGTATCGACATTGCCCAGCAAGGCGCAGCCGACCAACGCAGCGAGGTGAGCCGCGAACGAGGCAGACAATACGAGGACTTGGCTGCCGATGCCGACAAATTCCAACAGAACCAAGAAATCGCCGCGCTGAAAGAGCAAGCCAATGCCACTACCGATATGAACGAACGGTTGATGTTGCAGGCCGAAATCCGCCAACGCTTGCTCAATATCGAACTCGACCAACTGAATATCGAGCGGCAGCGTGCGCTGGAAGATGCAGGCGACGACGAAGCACAAAAGCAAATCATCAACCAAACCTACGACCAAAAGGAGCAACAGGTGCGTGCCACAAGCGACGTTACCGCACTGCAAGAGGAAGCCAACACGCTCGAACAGCGCAAGGCGCAATACGAGGCGTTTGCACAGCGCACGGTGGAAATTGAACAGCAGCGCATCGACAACATCAAAAAGATTGACGAGGCATTGGCGGCTGGCGACATATCGGAGGCAACGGCTACGGAGCAGAAACAGTTTGTGGAAACGCAAGCATCGCAAGAGACCGAGCAGGCAAGCATCGAAACGCTCGGCACAAACGTGGAGGGGCTGGGCGAGGAGTTGAACGCCATCATGCAGGACGTGCTCAATCAGGGCTTGCTGACGGTACAAGCGCAACTGCCCACGCTGAAAGCGGAACTTGCTTCGCTGAAAAACAACAAAAACGCCGACCCGAAACAGTTGGCGGCAGCAATGACTAAAGTGGCTGCCGCCGAAAAGGTGGTGAACAACTACACCAACAATCTCGGCACATCGCAAAAGGAGTACGGCAAGTCTTCCAAAGACAACTGCGCCAAAGCCGCTGCCGCAATGAAAACCGTAGGCGAAGCCGTCGATATCGTCGCTGACAACTTCGGCGAATTTATGGGCGAGGCTGGACAGGACGCTATGAACGTGATTCAAACCGTCGTTTCAGCATCGACAACGGCACTTGCAGCCATCAGTGCCACGGCGATAACGTCGGCGGAGGGCGTGAAAACAGCAGAAAAAGCATCGGTCATCTTGGCTATCATCTCGGCAGCGATACAGGTGGTAATGGCGTTGGTAAACGTATTCGCCAAGTACTTTTCGAAAGCCGCACAGACACAAGCCCTCATCGACAAGAACAACGAGGCGATAGAAGAGTCGAAAAACAGAGTCAAGGAGTTGCAGGCCGTGCAAAAAGGGCAGACAGGGCGCGACTACTGGAAAAACCAATGGGAACAGATTGCCGAATACAACAAACAGGCGGAACTTGCCGCCGAAAACGAAAAGTTGGCGAAGCAGAAAAAAGAGGAATCGAACACCAAGTCGAAGAAAAAAGATGCCGACGAACAGGCGCAAGAGGCACATCAAGCGCAATTGGACGCGCAAGAATCGGCACGCGAAGCAATGGAGGAGTTCTACGAGGAGATGTCGGGAACGAGCCTCAAATCGTTCTCCGAAAACTTGGCAGACAGCATTGTCGAGGGCTTCAAGAGCGGCACGGAAGAGATGAGCGACATTTGGGACGATGCGCTCGACGAGATGTTCACCAGCATGATAAAGCAGCAGATAAACTTGGAATTGCAAAACAGGCTTTCGAGCGTGTTCGACCGCGTGCACAATGCCTTTGCCGACGGCGACACCACCCTCACAGAGAGCGAGATACAAGCCATCAAAGACGAGTACGACCAAGTGAAAGGCAGCAGCGAGGCAATGCTGGAACAGTACAAAAATATGATGGAGGAGTTGGGCTTGACCACCGACGACAGCATCGAAGCCTCGTCGGGCGGTTTCGAGAGTATGAGCCAAGACACCGCCGACGAACTGAACGGACGTTTCACCGCCCTGCAAATGAGCGGCGCAAGCATCGATGCCAAAATGCAATTGCAAATCGAGGGCACAAATATGCTCATCACGCAAGCGCAAGGCATCAAAGACTCGGTAGCGTTGATGGTGGGTATCGCCACAAACCAATTGGAGGAACTACGCGATATCAACGCACATACGGCACTGCTGGCTGAAACGAACCAACGCTTGAAACAGATACAACTAAACACCGACAAACTATGACAGACAAACGATTTGCAGAAGCAAAGGCGGCACTGTTGCAACTGATGTGCGAACATGGCATTTGCGAAAACGGTTACAGCCGCGCCGTAGCCGCTACCGACTTGGCAGGGCTCATTGGCGTGATGAACGAGAACCGCCTTTTTGTTGGACACAGTTATGTACCTGCTACGGAGTGGCTGCGCACCTACTACGCCGACGACCTGCCCACGCTCAACCAGCACGGCATCTATCTCGACCAAGAGGTGGAGGTGCGCGACCAGCCTGTGGTGTGGCTCTACGGCAAGTGCGTGTGCAACTACTTTTTCACGCTCCCGACGATAGGCGAATTGGTGGTGTGCGATTTCAGTTGCGCACTCGTGCATGTAACCAAAAGTATGCTGTTCCGCCTCTATTTGGTAGACAACGCCATCGCCGAGATAGCCGACCACCCGAACAAAGTGCGTATCTACATCAAAGATAGGAGGGCAAAACAATGCGCATAGCAATCAACGGTACGGACATTGCCCACTTTGGGCTTACACCGATAAAGGGAACGCTCGACAACCTATGCAAGCCCGCCGAAATGAAGACGCTGGTGTCGAACGAGAACGCCGCCATCGACGGCATCATTCCTGTGCTGTACGACAGGCACACCAAGCACCGCACAGTGTCGTTGTTGTTCATCATTCGGCAGCAAAGCCTCGTCGATTTACTGCGCGTGATAGACCAACTCATCGACTTTCTGCAGAAAGGGGCGAAAGACTCCACAGGCGCATATACGCACATCAACGAGGTGCTGGTCGTGGAACAGCAGCGCAAGTACCGCCTCATCTACGAGAGTTTCGACAAATATAGCAATTTCGACACCGACGGCAAGGCAACCATCAGCATCAAGTTTACCGAACCCAACCCGACGAACAGAGCCTTATGACAAACGCAATCGAAACACTGACGGTGTATAATCCGATAGGCGGCGCACTATGTACGCTGCCTGTAACCAATTCGTGCGACCGCACCTGCACGCTGGGCGGCGACAATAAGATTACGCTCAACTGCAATTTCGCCACGCGCTACGCAATCCCTGCCTTTGCCTATGTGCGGTACGACGGCGAACTGTTTTTCTGCAAAGAGTTGTATGTGCCGCAGCCGATGGGCGGCTACTACCACTACGAGGTGTCGTTTTTCTCGGTGCTGAATATGCTCTACAAACCGCTGTTCAAACGTTATGTTACGGTGGACGGCGACATGTTCGACGAACCCGAATTTGACGTGAACGCCAACCTCGCCACCATCGGCGAAATGCTCGTAACCGCCGTGAACAAATACTCGGAACGCGTACCGTTGTACAACGGTCAAACGACCATCTTTGCGCAATGCATCGCCGACGGCAAGTTTCGCTTGGCCGACAATGCCGCCTACAACGACAGCACACTGCAAGCCTTTTCATTTTCGAGTATGAGCATTCTCGATGCCATCAGCACGGTAGCGCAAACCTTTGAAACGGAGTTTTGGTGCGTGCCATCGTCGGGAATAGTGCCCACCTACACGCTACGGCTCGACAAGTGCGAGCAAGGCGACATCGCAATCCTTACCGACGTGTTCGACAACGACACACGCAAGAGCGGCGGGCTTGTCAGTGCCGAATACGCCAGCGAGTTCGGCGATGTGCCGCAGGTGTTGCTCCCGATAGGCAGCGACCGCAACATCACGCGCAAAGTGGCGCAGCAGACCGTGAACGGCAACTTGATGAACGTGTCGTATGCCAAACGGCTGAAACTCGACCCCAACGCCACCTACTCGTGGACGGACGACAACACGAAGCAAAAGGTGAGCGTAACCACCGACGCGGCTGGTGCCATCATCATCGACGGCATCACCACAGGCATCGAGACCACCGAAACGTTCGACGACATCTACCCCAAGTGCCGCTACCGCGTTACAGAGGTCGTTACGCGCGGCAACAAAGAAAATCCATACTACAAGGTGATGTTCGAGACCGTCGGCGGCGTGGCTGCGCCCAATTTTCCGTTCACCATTGCCGACGGTTTGACGCTTTCCATCGTGTTCGAGAGCGGCTTGCTCAACGGTATGGAGTTCGAGGTCGAACAGGGCGACGGCGGCAACGGCGTAATGGGGCTGACCATCATTCCAAACGGCGACGATGAGAGCGCACAGATACCCTACGGCTCGTTCGTGCCAAAGGTAGGCGACGAGTTTGCCGTGTTCAATATCGTCATGCCCGACACCTATATCGCCGCAGCCAAGTTGGAGTTGGCAAAAGCCGCCTATGAAAAGGTGTGCGAATACCGCGACACACGCCCCGACCTCTCGTGCAAATCCGACCCGAACTATTTCCACGCCAACGGCATATCGCTTGGGCTGGGTAGCCGTGTAGCCGTCGAAAGCGAACTGATTGGCGCATTGCAATACATCTCACGCGTATCGGAGTTTTCGCACGCGCTCACCACGCCCGACGACGTGTCGTTCAAATTGTCGTCGTCGGTGCAGGCGGGGTCGCTGGTGGCGTTGAAATTGGCAATAGCCGATGCTACCAGCAGCGTGAACGGCTTGGAACAGCGCAGCATCGTGTTGAGCCGTCGAGGGTGGCGCGACCAAAAGGAGTTGTCCGAAATGATATCGTCGCTTGCCAGCGAGATGATGCTCATTGGCAACGAAAAGTATCAGTTTGGCTTGACCAGCACCATCACGATACTGAACGACACCGACGGCAAATTCAGTGCCGTGAAATTCACCGCAGGGGCGTTGGAACACACGCAGCCGCCCTACCGCGACAACGGCAACGGAGGCGTGTACGAAATGCCAGCGGCGACCTACTACAAGGCAAATATCGACGGCTACAACGCCGACACGCCCTACTACATCTATGCCGTGCTAAACAGCAGCACCGCCAAAGGCACTTGGCTCATCACACCCACAGCGCAGGACGGCGAACAGTATATGCTTGTGGGCGTGTTGGCCAGCGAGTTCGAGAACCAGCGCACCTTTTCGCGCACCTACGGCTACACCGCCGTAACGGGCGGCAAAATCACCACCGAGATGATTCAGGACTCTGCCAGCAACCTGATTATCGACTTCCAGAGCAACCCACCACGCATCGTGGCACGCGGCGGCGCAGAGATAGTGGGCAATATCCGCTTCTTGGCTGCCGACGGCACTGCCAAGTCGATAGACGAGGTCATCGACGACATCGACATAGGCGGTGAAAACCTGTACAGCGGCACAAATCCGCTGTTGCTCGCCAGCGGCACGAACAATTACTGTTACTCGGTTTTGCTGGGAACGGACAGCCATAGCACCGACGCAAGCCTTTATCTTGAGAATGGCGCAGAATACGTGTTCTCGTGTCAGCAGACCGAACGCGTGGTCGGAAGCGCAACGGAATACACTGTCTTGCTGTACGATTTTGTCTCACAGAAAAGCACAAGCCGTTTCACGTTTCCCATTGGCGACACGCCCGTGTCGGGGTCGTTCCGTGTGCCCGATACAGGCTATTGGTCGTTGTTGCTCTACTGCGGCGTGCAAGGCGCAACCGCCAACACCTCGATATGCTATTACGGTCTGATGCTGCAGAAAGGAAACAAACGCACCGACTACCAGCGTTACGTCAAACACCTGACCGACGCCATGACCAAAGGCTCGACCGACATCAACGGCGGCTTGGTGCTGGCAAACGTGATGGCGGTGCGCAACCTGAACGGCGCAGTGCGCGGCGGCATGAGCGGTATGGACAGCGACGGCGTGGCTTTTTGGTCGGGCGGGACGTACGCAAGTGCAGCAGCACAGGTGAGCGACATTCTCAACGCCACACTGCCATTCCTCATCTCCAAAGACGGACTGGGCAAGATAGGCATCTTCAAGGTAACCGACACGCAGGTGATAGTGGACGTGCCCAACCAAGGCAAAATCATCATCGACGGCAGCAGCACAAACGCAGGCATCTACATACAAGACACGAAAGGCAACGACAAAATCGTCATCGTGCCGCGCGACGTGAAAAGTTCCGATTTGCCCAAAGACAACAACAGCAGCGATTCGGGCACCTCGACAATCTCTGTCGATGGTGCATTGACAGATGGTAGCAGCACGACAATTACGAGCGAGAATACCTTTACCGTGCGTCCGCTCACAACCAACGCCAGTCAAACGCAGTCGCGCACCAATGTTACAATCAGTGGTTACGCCCAATTCACGCTCACTGTGTATTATTCGCAGTATAATATGATGTACAAATCCGACGGCACTGCCGACCTAAAAATTAAGGTCAGCGCAAGCCTGATAAACACGTCATCAGGCTCCTCCATCGACTTGGGAAGCAACACCTATGAGCGCACAGTTACAAAACCAACCACAGGGGCGGGTAGCCAATATATGGCTGTCAGCAAAGATTTTGGCGTGAATAGCATAGCGGCTGGCACATACAAGTTACGCATAACAGTAACCACGTACAACGGCGACAACGCAGCCTCGCTGCCCATTTATACTGGGCAGAAACGCTCTATCTCGGGCAAGATTTCGTACTCCGACACCATCGTTACCAAGTATGCCTACGAGCCGCGCACCATCATCGCCAAGAACGGCTTGGTGAGCGTGTGGGACAAAGACTCCTATTTCGGCGTGTATAACGAAGCCTCCGGACAGACCATCAAAATGATGGGACTGCCCGCCGCGGCAACTGCCAAAGGACAACTCTACCAGAGCGACGGGACATTAAAAATCAAGTAGAAATGTTTGTTCCCACCAAGATGAATATATTGTAGCCGTATCTTTTAAGACAAATGGCCGCTCGTCTTTTCCAAAGAAAACAGAGATGTTGGGGTAATTCAATTCGTACCTCCCATAATCAGAATTTATGGCTTTGTCTAATTCAAAGTTTTTGTCTTCTGTTGGGTAATAGACCATACTATCTGTGGAAAAGAAATATAGGACTTCTGCTAAATAGTCATAGTTTTGGATACTACTCTCGCACACATACTTTTTCCCAATGAGTGAGAATGTAGCAGGGTCTTTGGGGGTGTCGGTGTCCTTTTTGCAGCCAACGCAGGCGGCCGCCAGCGCGGCAAGCACAAAGAGAGCGGTTCGTTTCATAGCAGTAATTTTTAGGTTTGCCGCAAAGGTATGAAAAATAAACCGACGGTGCAAATAAGTGTGTGCGTGGCACGCACATTTTCTTTCGGAAAAAGTTATTGTCAGGTGTGTGAAAACGGCACTTTTTTTCGTATTTTTGCATAAAACAGAAAAGTTATGGTAACAATAAGTCAGGGCGAGCGGTTCGCTTGCCGCATTCAGGGCGACGACCTGCCAACGGCATACCGCTATCAGTGTTTCCTGCTCAACAAGGCAGAGGGCAAGACCTTTGCCGAGAACGTAGCAGCACGCACCCCAAGCACTGCCGCAGGAACGCCAGCCATCACCGCCGAGTGGAGCGCAGACACCACACGCACTATGCCGTTGGGCGTGCTGGCACTCGACATCAAAGCCATCACCGACGGCGGCGGCGTGCAGAGCATATATTTCGTGGAGCGGTTTGCGGTGGTTCGCTCCAGTTGTGTAACCGTAGGAAAATAAGCAAGTATATGGAGATAATAGTAGATGACAAAACAGTGAACGTGCTGACGGGCAACGGCGGCGTTACCCCAAACGACGTGAAAGAGATGGTGGCCTTTTCCGACTGCTTCGCCAAGGTAAAGCCTGTGGTGCGCGTGTATGCCGTAGATGAAACTGGAAAACCGCGTCCGAGCAAAGGCAACATCACGGTGGAGTTCCCGCGCTATTTCGACGATGTCGATTTCAGCGATGTGCTGTCGGGTGTGGAGTTTCAAGTGGTGCTGATGCACTACCGCACCATTCGTGGCCGCCGAGGAGACATAGACCACGCTGTGTGCCGCCGTGGCTGGGGCGTGGCGTGTGGCTCAAGTCTCGATGGCAGATACGGCAATACAGACAAGTATAAGCCTTTCGTTAAGCCCATCAACAATCGCGGCTCGGTGGTGTTCCCCTACACGGAACTCTGCGAGTACATCGTTCAGCGGTTCGCGTATTGGGGCAAAGATGGTAAATGGTATCGCTACGACGAAGATACGACCTATGCCGAGTTCGTCAAAGCGGGGCGGGTATCGCGCTTCGGCCGTAGGCGTGTGCCCAGCAAGAAGTTTGGCTTGGCGTTCCGCCATCGCGACTCCTATGGGCGGTGGCGTTACTCGCAGGTGAAGGAGTTGCGGGTCGTTTTGGGAAAGGGAACCATCGGCATACGCATCGGGTAGGCACAAAAAGAGCCGTCACTGATAAAAGCGGCGGCATCTGGACGTAACACTCGGAAGAACGGAGATTCACAGGCAGTCACTAATAAAAACGGCTGCTTCTCACTGCAAAGGTACAACAAAAAGTAAGGAAAACAATACAGGGACAAAAAAAGTTATT
>CAVKQB010000040.1:0-20569 GCA_963658575.1 Leyella stercorea
TTCTTTGTTCTATGTTCTTTACTCTCTCACCTATAACCTCTCACCTTTTTCTTGCTACTTGCTACTCATATCTTGCTACTACTAATACTAAAAAATGCTTGGAATTGTTGCCAAAATAGTGGGCTCTGATTGCTTCGTTTGCGACGAACAGGGGCAATTGGTGGCGTGCAAGGTGCGTGGGAATTTTCGCATCAAGGGCATAAAAAGCACCAATCCTGTGGCCGTCGGCGACCGTGTCGAGTTCGATGCGGCGGGGTATATCACGCAGTTGCACGACCGCAAAAACTACATCGTGCGCCGCCCGACAAACCTATCGAAACAGTTGCACATCATCGCTGCCAACATCGACCAAGCCGTGCTGCTGGTTACGCTCAAAGAGCCGGCAACATCGACCGTTTTCATCGATCGGTTTTTGGCTACGGCCGAGGCCTACCGCATTCCCACGATTTTGGCGTTCAACAAGATAGATCTGCTCGATGCTGCCGAGCGTGCGCAGCTGGACGAATGGTGCCGTCTGTACGAAAAAATCGGCTACCGCTGTGTGCCGATGTCGGTCGAGACGGGCGAAAATGTTGCCTCTCTGCAAGCCTTGATGCAGGGCAAAATCACGCTACTGTCGGGCAATTCTGGCGTTGGCAAATCGACACTGATAAACCGTCTTGTGCCGCACGCCGCCGCCCGAACGGGAGCCATTTCGGCAGCGCACCTCAAAGGTATGCACACCACCACTTTCTCGGAGATGTACGACATTGGCGGCGGCGCATTCGTCATCGACACGCCAGGCGTGAAAGGCTTCGGCATGGTGAATATGACGGCCGACGAAGTGGGGCATTTCTTCCCCGAAATGTTTGCTGCCTCGCAGGCGTGCCGTTTTGCCAACTGTTCGCACACGCACGAGCCCGATTGCGCTGTGCTGGCGGCGGTAGAGTCGGGCGACATCGCGCCTTCGCGCTACGAGAGTTATCTGTCGATACGCACCGATTTTGGTGAATCGAAATACCGTTAAAAAAGCCTTTGAAAATGAAAAAAATAGCGAATTTCTGTGTGGCATTGTGGCGCAAACCGCTCACCGTCGCCGTGTGCAATCTGGCAGTGATGATGCTGCTGTTTTCGTTGTGCCGGATTTTCTTTTTCCTGATCTATCGCGACACGTTTGCCGACATGACTTGGGCGCACTTTGCCGAGGTTTGCCGTGGCGGCTTGCGGTTCGATTTGTCGGCACTTTTGCTGTTCAACTCGCTCTACATATTTTGCGCTCTGTTGCCGCTGCGCTTCCGTGCCGATGTGCGCTATCAAAAGGCGGTGAAGTGGATTTTCCTGACGGTGAACATTCTGCTGCTGGTGGTCAATTGCGCCGATATGGCCTATTTCCCATTCACGCATCGGCGCACAACCATCACATTTTTCAGCGAATTTCAGAACGATGGTAACCTGCTGAAAATCATTGCGATAGGACTTGTTGATTATTGGTACATTGCGCTCTTTTGCGCTGCGTTGATAGCCATTTTGGTGCTGTGTTACAGGCGTTATCGCGCCGAACAAGTGCTGTGGTCGCCTTGGATCTATTATCCGTTTCACACGGCCATCTTGCTGACGTGTGCCTATTTCACGGTCATCGGCATACGGGGCGGCTTCGGTGCCTACACACGCCCGATAAACATCAGCAATGCGGCGCAATACATCAAGCACCCCGTAGAAAATGCGCTGGTGCTGAACACGCCTTTCAGTCTGTTTACGACCGTCGAGCGCAAGCCTTACGAGAGTCCGCACTATTTCACCGCCGACGAACTGCCAACCATTTTTACGCCGGTGCATACGCCCGCCGCACAAGGCGATTTCCGTCCGTTGAATGTGGTGGTCATCATCATGGAGAGTTTTGGCAAGGAGTATGTCGGCTTTTTCAATCACGACTTGGATAGCGGCACGTATGTGGGTTACACGCCGTTTTTGGATTCGTTGCTGGCCGAGAGTTTCACGTTCAGCAAGAGTTTCTCGAACGGGCGCAAGAGCATCGATGCCATGCCATCGACCTTGTCGAGCATTCCGATGTTTATCGAACCGTACATCACCACGCCTTACGCCACAAACGAGGTGTCGTCGATAGCCAAAGTGCTGAAAAACGAGGGCTACTATTCGGCCTTTTTCCACGGCGCGCCCAACGGCTCGATGGGTTTTCAGGCATACGCCAATGCGGCGGGCTACGACGACTATTTTGGCATGACAGAATATGGCAATGATGCCGATTTCGACGGCGTTTGGGCTATTTGGGACGAAGAATTTTTCCAATTTTTTGCCGACAAGATGGGCGAATTTCACCAACCGTTCCTCACAACCATTTTCTCGGCATCGTCGCACCACCCGTTTGCCGTGCCGAAGCGTTACGAGGGCGTTTTCCCCGAAGGACAGCACCCCATACACAAGTGCATCGGCTATTCCGACCACGCGTTGCGCCTGTTTTTCGACAAGATGAGCCGCTATCCGTGGTTCGATAATACGCTGTTTGTCTTCACCGCCGACCACTCCAACGCTTCGACGCATGCCGAATACCAAAACGACCGCGGCGGCTACGAAATCCCGATTTTCTTCTACCAACACGGAAGCAATTTGCGTGGCGTGAGCGACGTGCCTATGGCGCAGACCGACATCATGCCGACCGTTTTGAACTATCTCCGCTGCGCAGAACCCTATTTTGCTTTTGGCGCGAACACCATCGACGGCGACCTGCCGCACTACGTCATCAACTACAACAACGGTGTGTACCAACTCTTTGGCGATAGCCTGATGCTGCAGTTCGACGGCACACGCACTGTGGCGGTTTACAACTACTGCACCGACCGCTTTCTCGAACACAATCTGCGCGATTCGGTCGATGTCGAGGCCGAAGAACGCTACCTGAAAGCCGCCATTCAGCAGTATATCGAGCGTATGATTAACGATGATTTGACAATAAAATGAAAAACAGCACTGTTGTCAGATGGGCGTTGAGTGCCGTGGCGCTGGGCATCGTGGTGGCTTCGTTGGTATTCTCGAACCGCTTGGTAGCCCGTTTGGAAGCCGACCAACGGCAGAAAATGGAGATTTGGGCAGAGGCGATGCGCCAATTCGTGCAGGCCGATGCTGATGCGCCGAATATCGATTTCGTCTGGAAAATAATCGAGGAAAACGACAATATCCCTGTGCTGATTGTCGATGCCAACGGACGGTTTGTTACCGCGCGCAACTTCGACGAGCCAGCCACCAAAGTCGATGAGTTCTATGCCGATGTCTACGCCCGCCTGAAAGACAAGCAGCAGCCCATAGTGATTGCCATTGCCGACGCCGAGCCGCAGTACATCTACTACGACGACTCCATCACGCTCAAGCGGCTGCAACTTTTCCCCTATGTGCAGTTGGCCATCATCGCTGTGTTTGTGATGTTGGTGGTGGTGGCGTTGGCCGTAGCTAAACGGTCGGAGCAGAACCGCGTGTGGGTCGGGCTGTCGAAGGAGACGGCGCACCAACTTGGCACGCCCATCTCGTCGTTGGTGGCGTGGAACGAGATGCTGAAAAGCAACTATCCTAACGAAACGATGTTCGACGAAATGGGCAACGACATCGACCGCCTGAAAACCATCGCCGACCGCTTCTCTAAAATTGGCTCGAAGCCAGTGCTCGTCCCGTCGAACGTGAACGAGGTGGTGCATACGTCGGTTGATTACATGCGCCGCCGCTCGTCGCAGATGGTGCAGTTCAGCATCGACGATCGCGCTGTGTGCGACAATCCGCTGTGCGTGCCGTTGTTCGAGTGGGTCATCGAAAATCTGTGTAAAAATGCGCTCGATGCGATGGACGGCAAAGGCAAAATCGCGGTTGTCGTTGGCAAAACCGACAAAAACCGCACGTTCATCGACATTTCCGACACGGGCAAAGGCATCGACAGTCGCCGTTTCAGAACCGTTTTCCGCCCAGGCTACACCACCAAACAGCGCGGCTGGGGACTTGGCCTGCCGCTTGCCAAACGCATTATCGAGACGTACCACGGCGGCAAAATTTTTGTCAAACAATCCGAAATAGGCAAGGGCACCACCTTCCGAATTGTGCTGAAATGACCGCAAACGCCGACATCGCCGAACAAAAACGCCGCCTGCGCGCCGAAATGCGTCGTCGGAAAGGTCAGTTTTCGCCCGAAATGCTGGACGAAAAGTCGTTGCGTGTCGTCGAAAAATTGGAATCCGAGCCGCTTTTTCGGGCGGCGCACACCGTGATGCTCTATTGGTCGCTGCCCGACGAGGTTGCCACGCACCAACTGATTGAACGTGCGCTTGGCACGAAACGCATCGTTCTGCCCGTGGTTGCCGGCGACAACATTTTGCCTGTGCAACTCACTTCGCTCAACCAACTGCGCGAGGGCGCATTCCACATTTTGGAGCCTGCCGACAGGCCTGTCTTTGCCGATAAAATCGATGTGATTGTGCTGCCAGGCATGGCTTTTTCGCTCGATGGCGGCCGTCTTGGGCGCGGGCGTGGCTACTACGACCGTTTTTTGGCGCACCACGCCGCCACGCCGACCATCGGTTTGGCGTTCGATTTTCAGATTGTTCCGCACGTGCCCACCGAACCGCACGACGCAAAAATTGATAAGGTCTTGTTCTGATTCCGCCAAAAGAACAACGCCCGACTGTTCCGACAGACGAGCGTTGCTTTTTTTGGTTATAGTTCTGATTGTCAGAGTTTTGCGTTGTGCATATCGCCCGTTTCGGCAAAGGCTTTGTGCATTTCGAAACAGGTGTAGATGTTCATCGGTGTGTGCGCTTTCGGAGCCGATTCGAGATAGCGGCGCAGCATGTCGCGGTAGTCGGGGTGCACGCAGTTGTCGATGATGCAGTGTGCGCGTTGTATGGGCGATTTGCCGCGCAGGTCGGCCACGCCGTACTCCGTAATCAGCACTTTCACCGAGTGTTCGCTCTGGTCGAGGTGCGACACCATCGGCACAATCGACGAGATTTTGCCCTCTTTGGCCGTCGATGGCGTGGTGAAAATGGAGATGTAGGCGTTGCGCGTGAAGTCGCACGAACCGCCGATGCCGTTCATCATCTTGGTGCCGAGCACATGCGTCGAGTTGATGTTGCCGAAAATGTCGGCTTCGAGTGCGGTGTTGATGGTGATCAAACCCAGACGGCGCGCCACTTCGGGGTTGTTCGAGATCTCTTGCGGACGCAGCACAATGCGCTGTTTGAAAAAGTCGAGGTTTTGGTACACATCTTCCAACACGGGCTGCGACACGGTGAGCGAGCAACCGCTGGCAAACTTCACATGACCCTCTTTCATCAGCCCGATGACGGCATCTTGAATCACCTCGGTGTACATGGTGAACGCCGGAATGTCGGGATTTTCGCCCAACGAGGCCAGCACCGCATTGGCAATGTTGCCCACGCCCGACTGAATCGGCAGAAACGACGCCGGAATGCGCCCAGCCTTGATTTCGGCCGCCAAAAAGTGCGCTACATTTTCGCCAATTTTCTTCGTAACGTCGTCCATCGGCGCAAATTTGCCGCCGCCGTTCGGCACGTTCGATTCTACTACGGCAATGATTTTTTTCGGGTCGACTTTCACGCACACGTCGCCACAGCGGTCGCTCACGCTGTAAACGGGAATGGCCTTGCGCATGGGCGGGTCGAGCGGTTCGTAGATGTCGTGAATGCCGCGCAGTTCCTTGGGCGTGGTGGTGTTCAGTTCCACGATGATGTGGTCGGCCAAGCGGCAGATGGTGGGCAGAATGCCTACACCCGACGTTGGCACAATCTCGCCGTCGGCGGTCAGGTCGCACGCCTCGACGATGGCAAATTTCGGTTTGGGCAGAAACCCGTAACGCAGTTCCTGCGCCTCGTGCGACAGGTGCATGTCGAAGTATTGCGCCTCTTGTGCATTGATGCGTGCGCGCAGATCTTTGCTCGATTGGTACGGCGTGCGGAACAGCACGGCGTTGGCGCGTGCCAACGCTCCGTCGAGCATGTCGCCCGTCGATGCGCCTGTGTACATGCCGATTTTGAATTCACGACCGGCGGCGTGTTCGGCTTCGGCGCGACGGGCAATGGCTTCGGGCACCACTTTGGGTGCGCCCGCTGGCGTGAAACCGCTAAATCCGACTACATCGCCGTTGTTTACCAAAGCAGCGGCCTCGTCGGCAGTCATCATTTTGTAGTTCATTGTTTTTTATTTATAGTTTTTTTTCGTTTTTGTGGATTTGGTTGCGCTTCGCGCAGTTTCTCATTGTTTCTAGGTTTCTGTTGATTTGCGGATTTGGTTATTTGTTGATTTGGATAATTATTCATTCTTAATTGAAATAGAACCCTACCCCTGCTTCGCAGGTACTCCCCTTAAAAAGGGGAGAGGTTTGCGCCCAACTCCGCCGCTTAATTCATAATTCATAATTCATAATTCATAATTCTTAATTAAACTCAAGGTGTCTTGCGCTATCATCAACTCTTCGTCGGTGGGAATTACCACTACGCGCACTTTCGACTGTTGGGTCGAGAGTTCTATCTCCTCGCCACGCGAGTGCGCATTCAATTCGCGGTCGATTTCCACGCCCAGATATTTCAGCCCGTCGGCCACGTATTGGCGCGTGCCGGCTTGGTTTTCGCCCACGCCGCCCGTGAACACCAGCACGTCGAACCCGTTGAGCGCGGCGGCGTACGAGCCGATGTACTTCAAGATGCGGTAGTTGAACATCGCCATGGCCAAACGGGCGCGTTGGTTGCCCTCGCCGATGGCTTTTTCGATGTCGCGCATGTCGCTCGAAACGCCCGAAATGCCCATCACACCCGATTTTTTGTTGATGATGTTCGACAGTTTGGCCGCATCGAGGCCTTCTTTTCCCATCAGATAGACGATGGCTCCCAAATCGACATCGCCCGAGCGCGTGCCCATCATCAAGCCTTCCACAGGCGTGAGTCCCATCGACGTATCGACCGACCGACTGTTGCGTATGGCCGTGATGGAGCCGCCGCCGCCGATGTGTGCGGTGATGATTTTCGTGTTTTGGTAATCGAGTCCGAGAAAGTCGCAGGCGCGGCGCGACACGTAGCGGTGGCTCGTGCCGTGAAAACCGTAGCGGCGCACACCGTATTTCTCGTAGTATTCGTAGGGCAGCGCATACATGTAGGCGTAGTCGGGCATGGTTTGGTGAAACGACGTGTCGAACACGGCCACTTGCGGCACATGGGGCAGAATTTTGGCGATGGCATCGATGCCTTTGATGTTGGCGGGATTGTGCAACGGTGCAAGGTCGGCACAAATTTTTATCTGTTCAAACACTTCGGGCGTTATCACTGCTGATTGGCTGAACCGTTCGCCGCCATGCACCACGCGGTGGCCTACGGCATCAATCTCGTCGAGCGAGCGCAGACAGCCGTATTTCGCGCTGGTCAGTTGCTCGAAAATGAATGTGATGCCGACGGTGTGTTCGGGAATCGCCTTTTCGAGCACAACCTTTTCGCCGCTGGGCAGCGTGATTTTCAAAAACGAGTCGGGCAGCCCGATTTTCTCGATGCCGCCTTGCGCCAACACAGCGTTTGCGGCCATGTCGAACAGTTTGTATTTAATCGATGAACTTCCGCAGTTCAAAACAAGAATTTTCATGAGTTTATAAAGTTTATTTATAAAGTGTGAAAGTGTGAAAGTATAAAGGTGTAAATGTAAGGGAGTGAATGGTTATTGTTATGTTTTTAGTGTTTTCATTAACGATGAAATCATTTTTGAGATATTTTCGGTTTCTTGAAAAAGTTTTTGACAATTTTCGTCAGAAATTTTTTTGCGGAGTTGTGCTAAATAGATCATCGAACGCACTTCGGCGCACGATGCTTTTGCAATTCATAGAAAGTGATAAAATTCTCGGTTGTTGTTTCGCTCAAATCCTTCAGCGATATTGTTCATAATAGAAACCGCCGCACGCTGAATTTGGTCGTTGAACCCATAATCTTTTGAATTTTCGAGCAAAGTGTACAAATCGTTGGCCAATGCCATCGATTTTTGCCATGCTTTTATTTCTTCAAAACGAGTAAACAACATATTCAACCCGATACTTTCATACTTTCACACTTTCGCACTTTCACACTTTCGCACTTGATAAACTATTTTATCGCTTGGTTTGCGGTGATGGTAATCATTTTTACGATGTCGTCGACTTTGCAGCCGCGGCTGAGGTCGTTCACGGGCGCGGCGATGCCTTGCAGAATGGGGCCGATGGCCTGTGCGCCTGAAAAACGCTCCACCAGTTTGTAACCGATGTTGCCGGCTTGCAGGTCGGGGAAGACGAGCACGTTGGCTTTGCCGGCCACGGGGCTGTCGGGGGCTTTTTTGGCACCCACCTCGGGCACAAGCGCGGCATCGACTTGCAGTTCGCCATCGATTTGCAGCGCAGGGGCTTTTTCGCGGACGATGCGCAGGGCTTCGGTAACCTTGTCGATGAGTTCGTGCTTGGCACTGCCTTTGGTCGAGAAGCTGAGCATGGCCACACGCGGTTCGTAGCCGCCGAGTACGCGTGCTGTTTCGGCCGTCGATATGGCTATTTGCGCCAGTTCGGGTGCCGTGGGGCAGGGATTGACGGCGCAATCGGCAAATACCAGCAGGCCGTTTTCGCCGAGTTGCTTGGCTGGCGTCAGCATCAGGAATGCGCCCGATACGACGCTTATGCCAGGTTGTGTTTTGATTATCTGGAAGGCAGGGCGAATGGTGTCGGCCGTTGTGCCGCGTGCGCCAGCCACTTCGCCGTCGGCATCGCCGTTCTTTATCATCAGACAGCCGAGATAGAGCGGATCTTTGGCCTTCTGCTCGGCCTCTTCGTGTGTCATGCCTTTGTTTTTGCGCAATTCGTAGAGCAAATCGGCATAAACAGGCATTTTCTTGTCGGTTTCGGGATCGATGATGGCGGCCTTGTCGATGTGTTTCAAACCTTTTTCGGCGGCCATGGCGCGAATGGTTTTTTCGTTGCCAATGAGTGTGAGCCGTGCTGTTTTTTCGGCCAAAATCTGGTCGGCGGCTTCGAGCGTACGCGGTTCGTCGCCCTCGGGCAGCACGATGTGGCGCAGGTTTTGCTGTGCGCGCTTGGTGAGTTGTGTTATCAGTTCCATAGTTTTTGGTTTGTTTCGGTTAGTTGTTTCAACGAAACTGCCCCGCTTTGAGTGCGAGGCAGTTGCAGTATTGGTTTTGCCCGTTTACATTTGTAGTTTGAATACGATGGGCACCGTGAATTTACAGTGTACAGCCTTGCCGCGCTGCATGCCAGGTTCCCATGCGGGCACCGATTTGATAAGGCGCACAGCCTCTTTGTCGAGGCTTGGGTCGGCCGATTTCACCACTTTCACATCGTCGATGGAGCCGTCTTTGCGCACGGTGAATTGCACGATGACACGTCCTTGCACGCCATTCTCTTGCGCGATGATAGGATACCTGATGTTTTCGCTCAAGTATTTCATCAGTGCTTGCTGGCCACCAGGGAACGATGGCATCTTTTCGGCCACCACGAACACGATGTTCTCCTCAGGGTCTTCTTCGGGCATCTCGACGGGGGCTTGTATCACCTCTTGCGCCTGCGTTTGGTCGTCTTCCGAGTTGATGCTGATGTCGGCAGTCTCTACGTCGTCGTCCACAATCTGAATCTCTTCGATGACTTCGGGCGCAGCGGGTGGTGGTGGCGGAGGCGTGTTCTGCTCCTCTTGCACGGTTTGCTCAATCATCTCTTCTTCGAACATAACTTCCTGGCTGACAGCCTGTTCGTACTTCTCGATGTCCTTATCGGTCCATTCAAATGCCACATAGAAAACAGCAAACGACAGCACCAAACCCATCAGTGTGTAGGTCAGCCGCTTGTTTTCGAGATTGGCTTCGGGCGATTTTTTTATCTTCATGGTTTGTGTATAGTTAAAATGCTTAACCTAATTTTCACACGGCAAATTTACGATATTTTTTTAGAAAAAACAATTTTACGCAAAAAATCTCATTTTATTGGTAAAACAACGATGATTCCGCTGAATTTTCCGATGCTTTTCAGGTAGTCCGAAAGCGTTTGCTGGCTGATACAGACGCATTTTTGTTGGCTCGATGCGTGCAATAGGTGCGTTGCGCCGTTGCGTTTCACTGCCAATCCGATGTGGGCGCAGTCGAGCCCATCGACGGTCGATGTGATGGCGATGATGGCTCCTTCGGGAATGTGCGCCGCGATATTTGCAACTTGGTTTTTCGGAATAAAATAGTGTGTGCGCTTGCCGATTTGCGCCTCCGTTTGGCGTATGGCCGATAGTTGCGCCGTGTCGCTCAGCGCGGGATAGGCTGCGGTGTGGCGGCTCATAAAGTCGATGCGCTTGTCGAACGCGATGCCGCCCAGATTGCGTGTGATGTCGGTTATGGTGCCTTTTTGTATGTTGTTGTCGAGCCAATCGGTGGTGTAGTGCAGGCGCGAGGCGTACCCGTCGATGGTGCCGTTGCGGTAGCGAATGTACTGCAATTCGTGTGTGAATGCCGCCCAATTTTCGAGGTTGCTTCGCCAAAGCGCGAGTGCCGTTTCCACGAATGTGAGGCAGTCGAATTGGTCGAGATGCACGACGAGCCGCTCGGTGGTATCTCTGTCGAGTGTGCCGCCAACGTATGGCGCGCCTACAAATGTTTGCGCCACATCGATGAGCGTGGCTGTCGCTCCGTTTTGCTGATGGCATAAATCCGCGAAGAGTGCACTGTCGCTTTCCGATAGTACGGTATTCGCAAACAGTGCGAGCGCAGCGAGTGTGGCGGCGAGGCGTTTCATTGTGGTCAGATTTCTTTGCGTAGCCGTGCCACTTGAATGCCGAGTTGTTCGCGGTATTTTGCCACGGTGCGTCGGGCAATCACGTAGCCCGCTTGGCGCAGATGTTCGGTCAGCTGGTCGTCGTTGACGGGATTTTTGGGGTCTTCGGCGGCCACAAGGTCGGCAATGATTTTTTTGATGGCGCGGTTCGATGTTTCGCCGCCATCGGTCGTTTGCATGGTCTCTACGAAGAAGTGTTTCAGCGGGAATATGCCGAAATTGGTTTGCACATATTTGCTGTTGCTCACGCGCGAAATGGTCGAGATGTCGTAGCCCACCTGTTCGGCTATGTCTTTCAGTTTCATGGGGCGAAGTTTGGTTTCGTCACCGTCGAGAAAGTATTCGCGTTGGTGTTCGACGATGGCGTTCATCGTGTTGAGCAGGGTGATGTTGCGCTGTTGCAGTGCATCGATGAACCAGCGTGCCGCATCGATTTTTTGTTTGGCAAAGGCGATGGCGTCGCGCATTTGTTTGGTTTGGTTGGCTTTGTTGGCGGTGTAGTCGTTGACCATATCGGCGTAGTCGCGGCTCACGCGCAGACTTGGCACGTTGGCGTTGTTGAGCGATACGGTGAGTCGTCCGTTGTCGTTTTCGACGATGAAATCGGGCGTTATTTGCGATTGCATCAGTTCGGCGGGGGTGGCGTAGGCGTTGCCGGGTTTGGGGTTGAGCCGTTTGATTTCGGCGGTGGCGCGTCGCATCTCTTCTTCGCCGATGCCGAGCCGGCGTGCAATGTAGTCGTATTGCCGTTTCGAGAATTGTTCGAACCATTGTTGCACGATGGTGATGGCGTTTTGCGTGTCGGGCGTTTGTTCGCGGTGTTTGAGTTGCAGCACGAGGCATTCTTGCAGGTCGCGTGCGGCGATGCCTGCTGGTTCGAGGTTTTGCACGGCTTCGAGTGCTTGCTGCATTTCGTCGTCGGTGGCGGTGATGCCAAATTGGAAGGCGAGGTCGTCTTGCATGGCTTCGAGGCTGCGGCGCAGGTAGCCGTCGTCGTCGATGTTGCCGATGATGTAGGTGGCGAGTCCCAGAATTTTTCGGTCTAAACGCATCAGTTCCAGTTGGCTGGTGAGGTGCTCGTGAAACGATTGCTGTTCGGAGAGCGGCATGGCGGTATCTCGGTCGTCGGCCGAGTGGTTGTGCGTTTGCAGTTTGTAGTCGGGAATGTCGTCGTCGCTGGTGTATTCGGTCAGGTCGAAATCGTCGTTGTCTGTGGTTTCGTCGTTGTTTTCGGACTCGTTGTAGCCGTCGTTTTCGCTTTCGGCCTCGGTTTCGTTGTTGCTGTCGGTGTCGGGTTTACCCTCGTCGAGTGCGGGGTTGGCCTCCATCTCTTCGCGTATGCGCTCTTCCAGCTCGACGGTCGGATATTCCAGCATTTTTATCACCTGAATTTGTTGTGGCGACAGTTTTTGCTGCAGTTTCAGATTTTGTTGTAGGTTCAGCACGGCGTTATTTGGCAGTTAGTGGTGAAAAATTGTTAATTTTCAAATTTTCAAATCATTCTCAACGGAGAATTCGTAGCAGGTTTTCGCCCCAGATTTTGCGTAGGTCGTCGGGCGTATAGCCGCGGCGCAGCAGTTCTTTGGTGATGTTCACGAGTTCGTTGCTGGCGCGGCAGCCTCTGATGGAGCCGCCGCCGTCGAAGTCGGAGCCGATGCCCACGCAGTCGATGCCGGCCGTTTGCACGATGTGGTCGATGTGGTTGACGGCCGTCTGCACGTTGGCAGTTCCTTCGGCGGTGGTCAAAAATCCGTCGTAGAGGCACACTTGACACACGCCGCCACTGGCCGCCAAAGCGCGTAGTTGCGCATCGGTGAGGTTGCGCGGGTGGTCGCACAGAGTGCGTGCCGACGAGTGCGAACAGATGATGGGCGTGGCGGAGCAGTCGAGTGCTTGCCAAAAACTCTCTTCGCCAGCGTGCGACAGATCGACCATGATGCCGAGACGGTTCATTTCGGCTATCACTTGGCGTCCGAATCGGCTCAAACCGCCGTGGGTGTGCTGTGTGCGCGAGGCACTGTCGCAAATCAGGTTGTCGCCGTTGTGGCACAGCGTGATGTAGCGCACGCCGAGGTTGTAGAAGCGTTCGATGTTTCCGAGGTCGCTGCCTATGGCGTAGCCGTTTTCGACGACCGGCACCACGGCTTTCAGTCCGGCACGTTTGGCAGCCCTTATCTCTTCGGCCGATGTGGCGATTCGGGCTTTGTCGGCATTTCTATCTACTTGATTGTGAATGAGTTTCAGCGTGTCGAACGCCAACTGCGTGGCTTCGGCGGTGGCCGTTTCGTCTAGACTTTTTTGCGGAATGTAGGCGGCCATAAATATGGTGTCGAGACGGCCTTCGTCCATTTTGACGAAATCGACCAGTGCGCCGTCGTTGCGTTGCCCGAAATCCATGCCGTCGGTGTAGACCATGGGCGTGTCGCAGTGCGAGTCGAGCGCGATGATGCGGTCGTGCAGCCGTTGCGCCTCGTGGTGTATTTTGGCTTCGCCCACCAGCCATTCGAACAGGGCGCGCTGTTCTTTCCGACCGGCCACTGCCAGATTTTCGGGGTGCCACTGCACGGCAATAATCGGGTAGTCGGGCGATTCGACGGCTTCGCAAAGCCCGTCGGTGCTGCGTGCCGAAGCGCACAGCGTTGGCGCAACATCTTTCACCGCTTGGTGGTGGAACGAATTGACCGATAGCGTGTTAGCGTTGACTATTGCGGCCAATTTTGATTTTTTTTCGATTTGCACGGCGTGCGTTGGCTCGGTGCGTGGCGTGTCGCCTTGGTCGTGGCAGAGCAGAGCAGTGGTGTTTTGTGCGTAGATGTCCTGATAGAGCGTGCCGCCCATCTGCACGTTCAGAATCTGCATGCCTCGGCAGATGCCCAAAATCGGCGTTTGGTAGCGGCGTGCGTAGTCGATGAGGCGCAGGTCGTAGGTGTCGCGCGTGGCATCGATGGTGCCGCATTCGGGAATGATCTCTTCGCCGAAATACTTCGGGTCGATGTCGGCTCCGCCGCTCAGCACGAGGCCGTCCAATTGGCGCACGGCGGCTGCCAATGTCTGTTCGTCGTCGGTTACGGGAACGAGCAGCGGCGTGCCTCCGGCCAGCACCACTGCCTGCACATACGCATCGGCAATGCGCGACGTGCCGTCTTTGTAATTGACTGATATTCCGATGATTGGTTTCATTTTCTTTGATTGCGAATGAGGTTGTTTACTTGTGTTAAATATGGGTATTCGCGATTTTATTTTATGTTTCTTTTCATTCTTCGCGTTTGATGTTTGCGCCGATGGCGTTCAGGCGGTTTTCGATGTCCTCGTAGCCGCGGTCTATCTGGTCGATGTGGTCGATGCGGCTGATGCCGTCGGCACTCATGGCGGCGATGAGCAGCGCGATGCCAGCGCGTATGTCGGGCGATGTCATGTTGTTGGGGCGCAGGCGTATCTTGTGGTCGTGGCCGATGACCACGGCGCGGTGCGGGTCGCACAAGATGATTTGCGCACCCATGTCTATCAGTTTATCGACGAAAAAGAGGCGGCTTTCGAACATTTTTTGGTGTATCAGCACGCTGCCTTTGGCCTGTGTGCCGACCACGAGCAGCACGCTCAGCAGGTCGGGCGTGAGCCCCGGCCACGGCGCGTCGGCCAGCGTGAGTATCGAGCCGTCGATGAACGATTCTATTTCGTACGTTTCCTGCGCTGGAATGCGAATGTCGTCGCTGTTTTGCTCCAGTTTGATGCCCAAGCGGCGGAAGCTGTCGGGAATAATGCCGAGATTTTCGTGCGACACGTTTTTGATGGTCAGTTCGCTGCCCGTCATGGCGGCCATGCCGATGAAACTG
Organism: Leyella stercorea; assembly: GCA_963658575.1. GTDB lineage: Bacteria > Bacteroidota > Bacteroidia > Bacteroidales > Paludibacteraceae > W0P28-013. Next base: position 14,653 of record CAVKQB010000040.1, read on the forward strand.
CCTATTTCGATCATGTCGGGCAGAATGCGGTGTGTGGTGCCGTGCAGCGCAGGTACGCCCTCGATGGTGAGCAGGTTCGAGGCGATGCCCGATATGTGTGCGCCCATGGCGTTCAGCATTTTGCAGAGTTGTTGCAGGTAGGGCTCGCAGGCGGCGTTGTAGATGGTGGTGGTGCCTTTGGCGCACACGGCCGCCATCACGATGTTGGCTGTGCCGGTTACCGACGCCTCGTCGAGCAGCATGTAGGCACCTTCGAGGCCGTGCGTTTGCAGTCTGTAGGCCTGTTTTTGCTGGTCGTAGGTCAGATCTGCACCGAGTTTTTGTATGCCGACGAAGTGCGTGTCGAGCCGTCGCCGGCCTATCTTGTCGCCGCCGGGTTTGGCGTAGGTAACCTTGCCGCGCCGCGCCACGAGTGGCCCGATGAGCATGACCGAACCGCGTAGTTTGGCGCATTTGTCCAAAAAGTCGTCGCTGTCGAGAAAGCGTTCGTCGAGCGTTTTGGCGCAGAAGCGGAATTTGCCTTTGCCCAACTGCTCGACCGCCACGCCCATGTCGCGCAGGAGTTGTATCAGGTTGTTCACGTCGAGAATGTCGGGAATGTTCTCGATGACGACCGCTTCTTTGGTCAGAACTGTGGCGCAGATAACCTGCAACGCCTCGTTTTTGGCTCCCTGCGGCGTGATTTCGCCGTGCAGTTTGTGTCCGCCTTCGATGATGAATGATGACATGATGTCAGTTTGAAAGTGTAAAAGTTATAAAGTTTGAAAGTTTTTGGCCATTCGGCTGCAAAGGCGCATTGACCTAATTCTTCATATTCGCTTTCAGATGTAGTTCACTTCGGGTTCTATCGCGATGCCGAATCGTTTTTTTACTGATTCGACGATTTGTTGCGCCAAGTTCTGCACGTCGGCGGGTGTGGCGTGGTTGCGGTTCACCAGCACGAGCGGCTGTTTTTCGTAAACTGCCGCGCCGCCAAGCGTGCGCCCTTTCCAGCCGCACTGCTCGATGAGCCACGCCGCTGGAATTTTCGTTTCGCTGTTGCCTACGGCGTAGTGCGGCATATCGGGGTTTTCTGCTAAAAGTGCATCGGCATTGGCTTTGGCGACAATCGGATTTTTGAAAAAACTGCCTGCGCTGCCGAGTTCCGATGGTTCGGGCAGTTTCTGCTTGCGTATGCCGATGACGGCCTGCCGCACGTCGTTCACGGTGGGGCGACTGATGTGCGCCAGCGTGGCGCGCAGATTGCCGTAGTCGAGCCGCAGCGTCGGATTTTTTGCCAAGCGGAAAACCACCGCCGTAACGATGTATTGCCCTTGCAAATCGCTTTTGAACACGCTTTGGCGGTAGCCGTATCGGCACTCTGCATTTTGGAAGATGCGGCTCTTGCCCGTGGCTATTTCTACGGTTTCGACTTGCGCGATGATGTCGGCGGTTTCGGCACCGTACGCTCCGATGTTCTGCACGGCACTTGCGCCCACTTCGCCGGGGATATACGCAAGATTTTCTGTCCCGCCCAAGTTTTTGGCGCACATGTTGGCGCAAAATTCGTCCCAAACCACGCCTGCGCCCACACGCATGAAGATGTGCGCTGTGTCGTCGCGTTGGATTTCGCAAAATTTGATGCCGCTGTGCAGTATGTATCCGTCGAAATCGCCAGTAAAAAGCAGGTTGCTGCCCGCGCCGATGTGTAGCAGGCGTTCGCTCCGATGTGTGGCAAGAAACGCCCGCAACTCGTCCACGCTGTCGTATTCCACAAAGTGGCGTGCGCGCACATTCATGCCGAATGTGTTGTGTGTCAAAAGCGAGTAGTCGTCGAACTGTTTCATGGTGGTGAATCGTTTCTGCAAAGGTACAAAAAATGCGCTTTCGCGCGCGCTTTGCGGTGCTAAAACCAATGTTTTCGCCAGAGCCAAACGGTGATTGCGCCAGCCACGATCAGCATGCTTCCCCATGCCAGCAGGTAGCCGTATTGCCAATCGAGTTCGGGCATCACGCGGAAATTCATGCCCCACACGCCCGCCAAAAAGGTGATGGGAATGAATATGGCCGACAGCACGGTGAGCCGACTCATGATGCGGTTCATGCGCAGATCGTTGTTGGCGATGTACAAATCGACCAGCGCGGTGATGTTCTCTTTGGCACTGTCGATCATCTGGAAAACCTGCAAAAGGTGGTCGAACGTGTCTTTGTAGTAGATTTTGTTGGCGGCTTTCACTTGTGTCGATTCGGTCAGAATTCGGAAATTTTCGCACAATGGCAGCAGGCCGCGGCGCAGTTGAATGTAGTCGTTGCGCACCATCTGAATGTCGCGCCCGATGTTGTTGGGTCTTTCGTCGCCAATTTCCATCAGCACATTTTCTAAGTCGAGCATCTGTTCGCGTTGCATGTCGAGTATGCCGATGTAGCCGTTCACGATGTTGCTAAACAGCAGATTGTAGAGGTAGTCGGCCGATTGGTGGCGCACTTTGCCTTGGTTGTCGGCGATGGCGTCGGCGATGTCGGCGAAGAGGTCGTTTTGTGTCTCCTGAAACGAGACGACCAGCCCCTGTTTCAGAATGAGTCCGATGCGTTCCTTTTCGATATGCTCCTGCGCATCGCTCGAAAACAGGTCGAGAATGGTCAGCACGGCATCGTCGAGTTCCTCAATCTTCGACAGATGGTGCACGTTCAGCACATCTTGCAGCCACAGTGTCGGGATTTGCAGCGCGGCGCATAGCGGTTGCAGTTTGGCGATGTCCGACAGGCCGCGCACACACAGCCAGCAGACTTTTTTCGGGTCGATATTGTCCACTATCGTTGGCTGTTCGGCGGTGTATCGGTGCATGGTTGCCTTGTCGAACACCAGCAGTTCGAACTGCGTGCCGTCCGCGTGGTCGCCCGTGTATTGCAACTGCTCGTAGAGTAGGTTGTTGCGCTGCCGCAGGTGCATTTTTGTCGTTTTTGTGTGTTTTTTCTCTCTCATGGCGTACGTTTTTTATCCCAGTGCCACATCGAGCACCATCATCAATGCAAATCCGATAGCCACGCCTACGGTGGCAATGTACATGACGGTCGAGTTTTGGTGCAAAGATACAAAAAAATGGCAAAAACGACCTTTTGCAAAAAAACAAAAACGCTTTCCGTGGAAAACGTTTTTGCTATGGAGCGGCAAACGAGGCTCGAACTCGCGACCCTCAGCTTGGGAAGCTGATGCTCTACCAACTGAGCTACTGCCGCATCTTTTTTTGCGCTGCAAAGATACTTATTTTTTCTTAATGAACAATTAAGAACGATTTTTGAATGATAATTCGGGCAAAAAACGGTCGATTTCTCGGCCAGAATGCCAAAATCTTCGCTTACTTTCGCACTAATTTTGTATCTTTGCCGATGTTATGTGCCGCTTTTTTGTCGCGTATTGGAAAACGTTGTTGTGCGCCGTGGGTGTCGCCTTTTTGTCGCTGGCATCGTTTTCGGCGTTTGCCGTGCCTGCCGTAGCATGTTTTCCGCAAGCCGATAAATTGGTGCATGCGTCGATGTATGCCGTGTTGGCAGTGGCGGCCTTTGCCGATTGTCGGCCGCAGGGTTTGTCGCGAGGCGCATGGGCGTTTTTGTTGTTGCTGCCGCTGGTTTATGGCGGTGTGTTGGAACTTTTGCAAGAATTTTGCACCGTTGCACGCACAGGCGATTGGTTCGACCTGCTTGCCGATGTGGTTGGCGGTTGGCTGGCGTTGGCGTGTTGCGCACTCATCAATAGAAAATCGAAAAAGTGAACGACAAACTGAAATACGAGATTGCGCTGACACTGATAAACGGTGTCGGTCCTGTGAACGGGCGCAAATTGTTGGCCTATTTTGGCGATGCAGAAACCATTTTTCGCCAACGCCCCGAAACGTTTCGCAAAATTCCCGCCATCGGCGATGCGTTGGCCGAGGCCGTTGGCTCGCAACAGGTGCTTGCGCGCGCCGAACGCGAGATGGAATTTATGGAGCGTTTTGGCATTGTGGCGCACTTTTTTACCGACAGCACCTTTCCGCGCCGCCTCAAGGAGTGCGAAGATGCGCCGTTGTTGTTCTATAGCAAAGGCTGCACCGATTTCAACGCGGGGCGTTATCTGGCGGTGGTCGGCACACGCAAAATTACGCCTCAAGGCAAGGACATCTGCCGCACGCTGGTGGGCGATTTGGCCAAAACGCAACCCAACTTGACCATCGTCAGCGGATTGGCCTACGGAGTCGATGTGGCTGCTCATCGCGCTGCGCTCGATGGCGGCTTGCGCACGTTTGGCGTGGTGGCGCACGGCTTAGACCTGATTTATCCGTCGGCGCACCGCTCTGTGGCCAAAAAAATGATAGAAACGGGCGGCGCAATCATCACCGAATTTCCGACAGAAACGCAGCCGTTTGCTACCAATTTCGTGCAGCGCAACCGTATCGTGGCGGGCATGTGCGATGCCGTGTTGGTGGTGGAATCGGCGTTGAAGGGCGGCTCGCTCATCACGGCCGAGATGGCCAATGGCTACGATCGCGATGTGTTCGCCGTCCCGGGACGGCCTACCGATGTGCAGTCGCAGGGCTGTAACAATCTGATTTACAACAATCAAGCCGTGCTTGTACAGACGGCAGCCGATTTGGAAAAATTTATGTGTTGGGACAGCAATTCGCTGTCGCGCGACAGCCAACAGGCTCTGTTCGAAACACTTACGCCCGACGAGCAGACCATCGTCGATGTGCTTCGCAGCGCAGATGCTATCTACATCAATCATCTGTCGGCGCAGAGTGGCATTCCGCTTCAAAAATTGCTGCCCATGTTGGTGCAGATGGAGTTCAAAGGGCTTGTTCGTGCGCTGCCAGGCAGTCAGTACAAGTTGGTGAATTGACCTATGACAAAAACGCAAGCCGTTGTTTTACAGGCGTTTCGTTATGGCGAAAGCAGTCATGTGGTGCGCCTACTCACACGCACGCACGGCGTGTTGTCGTGTTTGGTCAAAGGGACGGGACGGCGTTCGCCGCTGCCGGCCGTGTTGATGCAGCCGCTGTCGCTCATCGATGCGCTCATCGATGTGCGCCCAAACCGCCAATTTCAGTTTCTGCGCGAATGTACGCCCGATGTGCTGTTGCAGCGTGTGCCGTCCGATCCGGCCAAAAACGGCATCGCCTTTTTTTTGTGCGAATTTCTCTACAGCGCCTTGCATCAGTCGCCTGCCGACGAGCGGCTGTTCGATTTTGTGCGCCGTTCGGTCATCGTTTTCGACGAATCCGACAAAGGCTCCGCCAATTTTCACCTCGTTTTCTTGATAAAACTGACGCACGCGCTCGGCTTTTTCCCGAATTTGAGCGATTATCGCATGGGCGCATTTTTCGATATGGCGGGCGGACTTTTTGTCGATGCACGGCTCGATGCCGATACGCTCGATGCGCAACAAACCGAGGCTTTCGTCCAACTGATGCGCATGGATTACGCCAATATGCACCTTTTCGCCCTGTCGCGTGCGCAGCGCAACGACATTTTGGAGCATATTCTCGCCTATTATCGCCTGCATCTGCCCGAATTTGGCACGCTGAAATCGCTCGATGTGCTGCGCCAACTTTATGCGTAGATTTGTGCGGACGGCAAAAAATCGCTAACTTTGCGCCGCTTTCGGCCTTGTAGTTCAATGGATAGAATACGAGTTTCCTAAACTTTAGATCCGGGTTCGATTCCCGGCAGGGCTACCTATCGTTTAATTAAGAATGAATAATTAAGAATTAAGAATTATGGGGGGGCGTTGGGCGCGAACCTGTCCCTCTGCCGAGCGGAGAAAAAATGCGCGCAGCGAATTAAGAATTAGTCGCAAGATACAAGAAAAAAGTTGAGAGGTTATAGGTGAGAGAACAAAGAATATAGGACAAAGAGCAAAGACTTTTTAATTATTCAATTATCTAATTTCCAATTATTTAAT
>CAVKQB010000041.1:0-20337 GCA_963658575.1 Leyella stercorea
ATTTCAGATTTCAAATTGTTGGTAGCCGAAACTCCTTAACCTCAAAAAATCACTACTCACTACTCACTGCTCACTACTCACTAATTTCACACTTTCTCACTTTCACACTTTCAAACTTTCAAACTTTCAAACTTTCACACTTTCAAACTAATTTCGTACCTTTGCACTCCGAAAAACAGAGAAACAAAAAGAATTTTTCACCATGAATTTTATCGAGGAACTGAAATGGCGTGGCATGTTGGCACAAATCATGCCAGGCACCGAAGAATTGCTCGCCAAAGAGCGCGTAACCGCCTATCTCGGCACCGACCCGACGGCCGACAGCCTGCACATCGGGCATCTGTGCGGCATCATGATGCTGCGCCACTTCCAACGTTGCGGCCACAAACCGATTATTTTGGTGGGCGGAGCCACAGGCATGATTGGCGACCCCAGCGGCAAAAGCCAAGAACGCAACCTGCTGAACGCCGAAACGCTCTACCACAACCAAGAGTGCATCAAAGCGCAGGTCGCTCGGTTTCTCGATTTCGATGAGAAACTGCCCAACGCCGCCGAAATGGTGAACAACTACGATTGGATGAAAGATTTCACCTTTCTCGACTTTGCGCGCGAGGTGGGCAAGCACATCACCGTCAACTACATGATGGCCAAAGAAAGCGTGCAAAAACGCCTGAACGGCGAGGCGCGCGACGGCCTGTCGTTCACCGAATTCACCTACCAACTGCTGCAAGGCTACGATTTTCTGCACCTCTATCAAATCAAAAACTGCAAACTGCAGATGGGCGGCAACGACCAGTGGGGCAACATCACCACAGGCACCGAACTGATTCGCCGCACGCTCGGCATCGAGGCCGAAGCCTTCGGACTCACCTGCCCGCTCATCACCAAAGCCGACGGCAACAAATTCGGCAAAACCGAAAGCGGTAACGTCTGGCTCGACCCCAAACGCACTTCGCCCTACAAATTCTACCAATTCTGGCTGAACGTGAGCGATGCCGATGCCGCCCGCTACATCAAGATTTTCACCAATATCGGACGCGAAGAGTGCGCCGCCCTCGAAGCCGAACACGCCGCCGCGCCACACCTGCGCCTGCTGCAAAAACGTTTGGCACAAGATGTTACCACGCTCGTGCATGGCGACGACAACTACCGCGCCGCCGTCGAAGCATCGAACATACTTTTTGGCAACGCCACTGCCGATGCGCTGCGCCGTATCGACGAAGAGACGCTGCTGCAAGTGTTCGAAGGCGTGCCGCAATTCACCATCGCTCGACAGGAACTCGAAGCCGGCATCCGTCCGCTCGACCTGCTGGCCGAAAAAACGCAGATTTTCCCCTCGAAAGGCGAGGCGCGCAAAATGATGCAGGCCAACGGCTTCAGCATGAACAAGGAGAAACTCACCGACATCGAAACGCCCATCGACGCCTCTGCCCTGCTCGACGGCAAATACATTCTGTTCCAAAAAGGCAAGAAAAACTACTACCTTGTGATTGCCGATTGAAAACATCGAATTTCGAGCAAAATTGCGCCACAAACAGACGGCAAACAGCCGCTCAACGCGCTGAATATCATCAAAAACGGCTTTCAAAAAGACATTGAAAGCCGTTTTTTTGTGCGCATTGCACGCGCAAAATGCATTTTTTGTAAAAAAAATTTTGTGGCAAAAAAAATAACTCCTATCTTTGGCGAACAATTATCACACTAAATCCTTACACACTATGTCAGTTAACAAAGTAATTCTCGTAGGCAATGTGGGCAAAGACCCCGAAGTACGCTATTTGGAAAGAAACGTGGCCGTGGCCAATTTTCCACTCGCCACAACCGAAAAAGGCTACAAAATGAACAACGGCACCGAAGTTCCCGACCGCACCGAATGGCACAACATCGTGGCATGGCGCGGCACCGCCGAATTTGTCGAAAAATACGTCAAAAAAGGTAGCCAACTCTTTATCGAAGGTAAAATCAAAACGCGCTCGTACGACGACAAATCGGGCAACAAACGCTATATCACCGAAATCTACGCCGATTCGCTGCAGTTGCTTGGTCGCCGTCCCGACAACAACGGCGGCGAAAACCGCCCGCACGAGCAGCCGGTGCAAGAGCCAGCCGTAGCCGCCACGCCGTTCGACGGTGGTGCCAGCGATTCGCCCGCCGACGACCTGCCGTTCTAAACCTCTAAATTTTTGTTATTCAACAAAAATCTGTAACTTTGTGGGACGAAAACAGAACGTTTTCGCCCCCATTTTTTACGCAAGCGTATGGACATTCCGTTATTGCTCAGTGCTGTGGCGTTGCAGCCGTTTTCCATCTACAACATCGTCATTTTCGTCATCATCGTCATGTTGCTCGCCGTGTCGGGCTTCGCATCGAGCAGCGAATCGGCGTTTTTTTCGCTCACGCCGCAAAACCTCAACGACATGGAGACCGCCAACACGCCCACCGACCAGCGCGTGTTCGCACTACTCAAAAAGTCGGAATATCTGTTGGCTACCATACTGATAACCAACAACTTCGTGAACGTGGCCATCGTCATGCTCTCGGCGTTGCTCATCGACCGCCTGTTTGTGTTCGAGCCGTGGCTGGAATTTTTGGTCGAGACGGTGATTATCACCTTTTTGCTTTTGCTTTTCGGCGAAATCATGCCTAAGGTGTATGCGCAGCAAGATGCCGTGAAAGTGGCGCACCGCAACGCGAAACCGCTGTCGATACTGTGCAAACTGTGCAAGCCCTTCGCCTTTTTGCTGGTGAAATCGACAAAATCGGTGAACAGGCTGGCTCGCCCGCGCCACGACAGCCTCTCGCTCGACGAGATGAACGAAGCCATCGACCTGACCACATCAGACCAAGGCATCGACGAGGAGAAGGAGATTCTGAAAGGCATCGCCAACTTTGGCAACACCAGCGTGGACAGCGTGATGACCACGCGCCTCGACATGGTAACCGTCAGCACCAAAACGCCCTACTCCGAAGTGCTGAAAATGGTCGAAGAATACGGCTATTCGCGCATTCCGGTGGTGAATAATTCGCAGGACGACATACGCGGCATACTCTACATCAAAGACCTGCTGCCGCACCTCGGCAAAAGCAACACCTTCAAGTGGCAGACGCTGGTGCGCCCCGCCTATTTCGTGCCAGAAACGAAAAAAATCGACGACCTGTTGCGCGAGTTTCAGAAGAACAAAATCCACGTGGCCATCGTGGTGGACGAATTTGGCGGCACGCTCGGCATGGTAACGATGGAGGACATTCTCGAAGAGGTGGTGGGCGACATCAGCGACGAATACGACGACGAAGAGAAACTCTACACCAAAATCGACGAGCGCACCTATCTGTTCGAGGCCAAAATCTCGCTCAACGACTTTTTCAAAGCCACCGACATCGACCCCGACACCTTCGGGCACAACACCGAAGAGGCCGACACGCTGGCAGGTTTGCTGCTCGAATTGAAGGGCGATTTCCCCGTCAAAGGCGAAAAAATAGTCTTCGGGCGTTACACATTCGAGATAACAGCACTCGGCAAACACCGCATTCAACGGGTAACACTGACCATCGGCGACGAACCGAAACCCGACAAAAAAGAGGCATGAGACGGCTACGCATCGCCATACTGACCGGCGCGATGTGCTGCGCACTGGTGGGTTGCGGCCGACGCGCGCAACCGCTCGCCTACGGCTACTACCGCATCGACCTGCCCGAAGCCTCGTACCACACGCACGGGCAAGGGCTGCCCTACTCGTTCGACCTGTCGGACTACGCCCAAGTAACGCCGATAGACGACGAGCCGTACTGGATAAACATCGATTATCCCGCGTGGAATGCCACGATACATTGCAGTTATAAGTCGCTAAAAACCAGCGATTTGAACGAACTGACCGAAGACACGCGCACGTTGGTTTACAAGCACACCATACGCGCCGATGCCATCGCCGAAGAGTTTTTCGAGAACCGTGCGCATCAAGCCTACGGCGTGTTCTACGAGATAGACGGCAACGCCGCCTCGTCGGTGCAGTTTTTCGTTACCGACAGCATGCGCCACTTTGTGCGCGGCTCGCTCTACTTCAACAACCTGCCCAACGCCGATTCCATCGCGCCGGTCAATGCGTTCATCAGCAACGATATACGCCATTTGATGGAAACGATTACTTGGAAAAGTGAGAAGTGAGCAGTTAGAAATTAGTAGTGAGGAATGATGCGGCGAAGCCGCAATTTTAAGAACATAGAATATAGAACAAAGAGCAAAGACATTTTAATTATTCAATTATCTAATTCCCAATTATTTAATCAATTTTCAGATAATCAAATCAACAACAACTTTATAAACTTTATAGACTTTACAGACTTTTACACTTTCACACTTTCTAACTTTCTAACTTTCACACTTTCTAACTTTCACACTAAAACAACATGTTGCTCGAAAAAACTACCGTAGAACACGGTGCCACGCTCGCTCTTTGGAAGATAGAGGAGACATCGGACGAACTGCTCGAAAAATTGGATTTAGACCCGTTTGTGATAGCCGAGATTGCGCCATTCACCAGCGAGAAACGCCGGCGCGAATACTTGGCCGTGCGTGTCATGCTCAACGAGGTGCTCGGCACGAAAAAAAGCATCGTTTACGAGCCGAACGGCCGGCCGCGCCTTGCTGACAATTCGTACCAAATAAGCATCACGCACACGGGGCAATACGCCGCCATCATACTGCACCCGACGTTGCGCCTCGGCATCGACATCGAGCGGGTATCGGAACGTGTGGTGCGGGTACAACACAAGTTTTTGTCGCCGCGCGAACTGAATTTTATCGATACCGCCACGGCCAAAACGCACCTCACACTGCTGTGGAGCGCCAAGGAGGCGTTGTACAAAATCGTACAGCAGACCGAGGTCGATTTCGTGAAAAACTTTGCCATCGCGCCGTTCACGCCCTATCTGTCGGGTACGATGTCGGCACAAGAGACCAAAACCGCCGCTGCCGAACGGTTCGAACTGAGTTACTGCGTCCGTCCCGATTTTGTGTTGGTTTGGGTTGTAAAATAGTTGCACGGTGCCATCGGTTTACGAGAAAATAACCGCTGCTGTAGCGCAAGGGCGCAAACTCTTTGCGCTGCTCATCGACCCGGAGAAATGCACGCCTGCACGGCTCGCCGAGGTGGCAGAAGCGGCTGCCACAGCGCAGCCCGACCTGATATTCGTAGGCGGAAGCCAATGGCGCCACTCGACCGAAGCGGCCATCGCGGCCATCAAACAGCGGTGCGCCACGCCTGTGGTGCTGTTCCCCGGCAATGCGCTGCAACTTGCTGCCAACGCCGATGCGCTGTTGCTGCTTTCGCTGCTTTCGGGGCGCAACGCCGAATGGCTCGTCGGGCAGCAGGTGAAGGCGGCGCGACAGATTCACGCTTTGGGCATCGAAACCATACCGACGGGCTACATTCTGATAGATGGCGGGCGCACATCGGCTGTGCAACGTGTGAGCCAAACGCAGCCTATTGCCGCCACCGACATCGATTTGGCCGTAGCCACGGCACTCTGTGGCGAGCAGTCGGGCAAACGGCTCATCTACCTCGAAGCGGGCAGCGGAGCCGCCAATCCTGTGCCAGCCAAAACGATTCGCGCCGTCAGGCAGATGCTCCACATTCCGCTTGTGGTGGGAGGCGGCATCGCCACTACCGAGGCGTTGCGCAGTGCCTACGCCGCCGGTGCCAACATTGTGGTGGTGGGCAACCACCTCGAAACTCGTTTGGACGACCTGCAAGCGTTTGTTCGGACAGCGCACGAGGGCAATTTCTGATTCATAGCATTTTCGGCGCGTTTCGACGATAAAAAAATCCGCTGCGATTGCAGCGGATTTTTTGTTATTCTGTCTTGGCAAAGACGGCGTACCACGTTCGCGGAGCAGTATCGGTACTTTCCGTTGCCAGCATCTTGTCGCCTGGGTAGAGGAATTTATGCCCAGCCGCAGTCAGCGCATCGATGTCCTGATAAGTGGTCTCGTCGTCGATTTGGATATTTGCCCAGCCGATGAACACCTTGCCATCGCAGTTGGTAGGCACGGTAACCGACGTAGGAGCCGTAACGTAGGTATCCATCGGGACGGCCACCTGAACAGTTTTCTGAACTTGGTCGCCGGCACCTTGGTTGACAAAGGTGAAGACGATGTCGGGAACGTCCCAGCGGGCCTGCACGGTGGCATCGGAGGTGAGTGCGAACGATGCGCCGGCATCGTATTCGGTTTGTGTGCCGTCGGTGGTCGTTACAATCCATTTTTCGAACGTGTAGCCGAGTGTCGATGTAGGCGCGGCGCAGAGCGTAACGGTTTCGCCAGCCACTTTGTCGGCTTGCACGGCTGTGCAACCGTCGGCCAAGGTCATATTGGTGGTGATGTAGGTTACGGTGAGGTATTTCGTCCAAAGGGCGTAGAGCGTGTGGCTTTCGCTCATGGTTACGGAGGTTACCTTGGTCGAAGCGTCGTCTTGGGTGGTGCTCCAGCCGTCGAAGCGGTAGCCTGCGCGTTCGGCACCGTCGGTGCAGAGCGTGGCCGTGGCGTTGATGTCGTACGCTACGTTACCGCACTCCGTTGTGCCGCCGTTGGCATTGTAGGTGAGAGTAACCTGCTGCACGAATACGGGGTAGAAGACATGGTTTTTCGAGAGTGTGATGGTGCCGCCGGCGGTATAATCGGCTGTGGTGGCGCCTTGTGTTTCGCTCCAACCCACAAAGCGGTAGCCGCTCTTGGTAGGATTGGTGGCAATCACCGTCATCGTTAGGCTTTCGGCTTCTGCCGAAACGGCATCGGAGGTGGCAAACACGGTGCTGTTGTCGGCGTTCATGTAGGTGATGTCGTAGTAAGGCACGAAGTGGCAAAGCCAGTTTTTGCCGTCGCAGTTGTCGGCCCACGTGCGGAATTTACCCTTTGCGCCGACATTGGCAGCCGACAAGTTCGAACCCCAGCCGTTTGCGTATGTGCCCATGGTGTTAAGTGCCTTTTCTTCGCTATTGTTGCACCACACATGGCCGTCGGTGTTGTTTGCTTTCAGGTCTACATAGTAGTTGCCGGCGAGATTATCGGCAGTGAGCGTTACCAATTCGGTTTCCCACACGGTTTTCGCATCGTTTGTGGCTGCAAACGCCATCGAACTCCACGCCGAGCCACTGCTCAAACGCAGCACATAGCCATCGGGAATGAAGCCGATGTACCAGTTTTTGTCAGTATAATTGTTGTAGATGCGCAATGTGCCGACCGCTCCTTGGCCTACGCCAGTGCCCCAGCCCACAGTTGTAGTGCATTTTCCCTGCAATAGGGCGAACGGCATGTATTGGAAGTCCACCGTTTCGCTTTTGTAACTGTCCCACGTTTTTTGCCAACCGACATAGTAGTGGCTGGCATCGGTTGGAATGGTAAAGTTGTAGATGTGTCGGTCGTCGGTATCGGCATCGAAGCAGAGATAGTTCCAGTCGCTTTGATCCTTTATGCCATAGTGGAAACTCTGTGCCGAGCAGTCGCCCACGGTGATGGTCATCGTGCGTGTTTCGGTTTTGGCGCAGTAGTCGCCGGCAGCGGCTTGTGTTATCACAATGCTGTAGGAGCCGTCGGCCGCCACTTGGAATTTGTCGCCGGTGATGGTTACGTCCGCATCGGAGCAACTGTAGGTGATGGCACCTGTGGAGTTCGATGTGATGCCAAACGCCAGCGATGCGCCCTTGCCGATGGCCGTTGGCAACGTTCCGCTCCATGTGGGTACGGTGCAACTGCACTTGGTGATGTAGCCCGTGCGGGTCGCGTTGGAGCGGTAGAGACTGATGGGCAATACGGCAGTTCCGTCAGTTTTTTCGTAACAGGAAAAAATAGGTTCAGTCCCCGTGGCATTGTTGTTTGTGTTATACAACATTCTATTGTTTACATATGTACACCCAACTGAACGAACAAAAAGTTCACCGCTGGTAAATTCAATCGTCCATTTTCCGTTATCATCTAACGAGGATTGCACAGCAAGTTTGTTTGTTCTGTTGCCCTTGGTAGAGATTGAAGAAGCGCAATAGAGATAGCCGGCATCTGTTTTGAACGTCCATGCGCCTGTGCTGCCACCCAGCGTTACGGCGATGTAGCCCGAAGCGGGTGTCAAGGAGCCATCGGCGGCAATGGTGGCTTTTACGGACTTAAAGTTCTTCTGGGTGGCTTCGCCCATGACCCTTCCTTTTTCGGTGTTGGCTATCAGTATCTCTTTGCCAACCAACGCCGCCAATTCGTCGGTGCTGGTTATCTGTGCCCAGCCATCGGTTACCTCCGACGAGCCGTCGGCATAGACGGCATGGAGCGTGTATTCGGCTTTGATGGGCACCGATGCGGTGGTGATGAGCGACGGCACATTGTCGGTCGAGCCGCTGATGGCGCTGGTGCTCCAGCCCACAAACGCTTTCTGTCCGCAGTCGGTTGCCAGCACGGTAGTGGTAGGTTTCGGCAGTGTGGTGATGCCGTTGTCGTAGAGCGTAACGCCCTGTTTCACAGTATTTTGCGCAAGAGTTTCGCCCGTAACCTCGTTGAGCCAAGTGATGGTGCACTGTTCGCGCTCCGTTACGGTGATGGCGACCTCTTTGGTGCAGAGTCCGTGGGTAACGGTGAGCATTTTCTCTCCAGCCGAGGCGGTGCTGATGTTACCAAAGGTACAATCGGCGGTTACGTCGGTGCCGTCGGCGGTGATGGTCAAATCTTCGGCGGGTGTGAAGGTCTCGCCCACATAGAGCGTGCTGCCGTCGATGCCCTTGCCTGTGGCGGTGATGGTCTCTTCGTGTGCTATTTGTGCCTCGCTGCGAAGGTTTTTATAGACCTGCACACCAGCACTATTCACAATCAGATTGCTCACCGCTATTTGATACATTTGACCACAAATTTTCACGCCCGTAGTGGTAACGACAATCTGTTTGTCGCTATTGACCTTCACGGTCTTTTCCACAGCGTTTTCCTCGTAATCGCTTAGCGTGATTTCACCAGCCACCAATGCCAGACTGGCTTGGCTGATAAGGGTGCCGTTGATATACATCGGCTCCGAGAAGGCCATGGTAACGGTCGAGGTAGCGGTGATATTGTCGTCGTCGGAAGAACTCCATGTGATTTGCGGCACGCTGACCTGCTCGTACTCGATGGTGATGGTGGTGAAGTGGAGCATGCCCGAGCCCGACAGTTTGATGCCCACAACGCCTTCGCTCAGCGTGTTGCCGGTGAATGTGTAGCCCGATGCGGTATATTCCACGCCGTTCACCGCGCAGGCGATGGCGAGGTTGCCGTCGGTAACTTTGGCGTCGTTGATGGTTATCGACGTGATGCGCCAGTCGGTCGTGCTGTACGGGATTGTGCCATTGATGTAGGTTGTGCCGTCGCAGTTCACCAGCACCTCGCTGTCGGATACGCCAGCGGCTTCGGTGGCAGGCACAACCAAAAAATCGACATCTTTAATAACAGTGCCCGAACCTATTTCGTCGGCGAATTCTATCGTTTCGGTAGCGGCGAATGCCGTGTTTACGCCCAAGGCGAGCCATGCTACGCACGCCATCGCGCGCACACTTCTAAAAAAATTTGTTTTCATAGTATTGTTTCCGATTTTTCAATTTTCAGGATTGATTGATTGATTGTGCTTCGCACGTCTTTCATTGTTTCTCGCGCTTCGCGCTGTTTCTGTTTTTTTGTGGATTTGAGGATTTGGTTATTTGGTTGATTTGGTTATTTGGTTGATCAGTTGATTGGTTGATTGGTTGATTATTGTGCAAATAAAATTGTCAATTATTATTCATTATTAATTCTTAATTCTTAATTAGGTTTCAACCCCTCCGCTACGCTCGTCCCCTTAAAAAGGGGACAGGTTCGCGCCCAAGTTGGTTCAGTCCTCTCCCCTTTTCAAGGGGAGTACCTGCGAAGCAGGGGTAGGGTTCGATATTAATGGATAATTGACAATGAATAATTGTTCGCGCCCAACAATGTTACTCTACTTCTTAATTATTAATTATTAATTCTTAATTTTTTTCAACCCCCTCCGTCGCTTCGCTCCTCGTCCCCCTATCCTCGCTACGCTCGGCAGAGGGACAGGTTTTGGACGCATTCTCTCCCCCTGCTGCGCAGCAGATAGGGGGAGTACCCACGTCAGTGGGGGTAGGGGTTTATGTCAATTAAAATAACTCCTCACTCCTAATTATCTATAATCTATAACCTTTCTTTCGTTTCTTCCGAACAAAATACGCGCTGGCGCAGAGCAACAACGGCACCAAAGCACCGCCTATGGGCAAGGGCGTTTCGGGGAATTGTTCGTCTTTACCGGTGTCGCCATCGACTTTGGGGCGCGGGCGGGCGTTGGGGCGTTCCAAGTTGTCGTCGGCAAAGGGTTCGCTCACCTGCGCTACGCTGCGCGCTGGCTGCGAAGAGCCGCTGCCCACCACTACACTGCCAGAAGCATGCGCCGCCGTGCCGCCCGAAACCACTATGCTGCGGTGCGTGGTGGCCGTGGCGCCACTTACCGTGCCGCCACCCACGCTAGCGCCGCTCCGTAGGCCTGTGCCGACTATCGACCGGCTGCTGGTCGTGGAGGCTGCCGAGGCGGCTGTCTGCGGAGCGCGCCGCACCGGTTGTGCGCGAAAATCGCTCTGCGCAATGTGGGGCACAACCCAACTATGGTCGCTGCTGCCCGCCGTGCGCGACGGCGCAACCACACGGCGACTGCTGTAGGTTACTATGCCGCTTTGAGCGGTCTCGTCGTTGGTGAGGTAGAGGCAGGCCAAGCCGACGGCCGCCACCAAACCAATGGTCAGAACAATGTTGCCAAGTATCTCTATGCGTGTACGTTTCATAATCTTTCTCCTTGCGTTTTTCGTTTTTTTGGTCATAATTTTTCTATTCACAAGATTATAAAATCGTCTTGATGCTGTAACTGTCGTTGCCGCTCGTTACCTGTATCAGGTAGGCACCGCGCACTGGTGCGTGGAAGGTAACGGTGCTGCCATCGGTGTGTTGCTGGTAGAGCACGCGTCCCACGGCATCGACTATGCGCACTTGCGCTCCGGCGGGCAGCGACTCGATGATGAGTGCGTCGCCGTGGCGATAGACCACAGGCTCCACGCCTTCGTGGTTGGTTATCTCGGTAGGCACTTTGCTGTTGCGCAGGTAGATGCTGAACCGTCCGTCGGTGGTGCCGGCGGCTGTCGCGAAGGTGTAGTCGCCTTGCAGCAGGTCGGTTACGGTGTGCAGCAGGTTATCTTCGAGATAGACGGCATCGTAGCGGTTCATGCCTTGCAGCGGTTTGATGCTGAAGGTGTATGTGCCTTTCGTGCGTGTGTAGAAGCCCACTGGAATGGTCTGGTTCACAGGCGTTTCGCGGTCGATGGCCTGACAAATCATCGAGTAACCTACCGAGTCGATGGTGTAGGGCTGCGGATAGGGCTGCTTTTTGTTTATCATGCGCACCATGTCGTGGCCTACTTCGTACGTCCGGCTGAAGCCGTCGCCTATCTTCACGCGTGCGCTGCCGGCCTGTTGGTTGGCGTTGGTAAGCACAAGGTCGAACATGCTCACGGCATCGCGTTGGTCGGAGTGGCGTGCTGGTGCGCCGGCGGGCAGGTTGCGTGCCGCTTTGGCAAAGTCGACATGGCCATCGCCTACGGCCTGCACGAAGAATGCGCGGAACGGCAGCAGGTTGGCTGCGCTGGCGGTGGTTTGCACCCAGTTGGTGGAGCCGTCGGTGGCTTCGTCCACAGCCACGTAGATGTCGGGATAGTTCTCTACATCGTAGGTGGTGCCAGTCTTCTTATCGGTGTAGTAGCCATCGAGCAGCAGGTCGGTGCTCCATTCGGGCGTTTGGCTTTGTCCGTCGAAGCGCGAGATGAACGGGTTGCCGATGTAGTTCCAGCCGCGGTGGCAGGGCAACTCTTCGGCTTTCGGTCCGGTGTAGCCCGTTACGCTGAGTTTGCGGTCGTCGGTGTTACTTTCGGTGTAAACCTGTCCCGACACGTTGGGCAGGCTGATGCGCACCTTGTACTGCGGCAGGTTGGGTTCTACCTCGTGCAGACCGCCCATGCCGATGATGTAGCCCACGCCGGCTTTCAGTGTGCCGTCGGCGGGCACATGCTCCCAGTTGGTGGGTGCTGCGCCGTTGGGTGTGCCGCTGATGGCGCGTTTCTGTCCGTCGTAGTACTTGATGAACCAGTCGGTGCCGTAGGTGCCGAGGCTCTTGCCGTTGCTTCGGGCGATGTCGGCCACCTTACAGTCGTAGGGCAGCGCAAAGTCGTACCAAGCCAGCGCATCGATGCGTTTGTAGTGTCCCACGCCGAGCAGTGCCGAGAGTGTGCCTTCGACCAGCGCATAGCCCACATCGTTGTTGTCGCTCGACACGTAGACGTGGCGCGTGCTGTAGGTGTATTGGTCGCCTATCTGCAGCCGTCCGGTGGGGTACACATAGACGTCGCGCAGTTGGTTGTAGCCGCCTTTCACCACTTCCAGTTTGGCGTTGTCGCGTATCACCACGTCGCATTCGGGGCAGACCACGCTTCCGAATCCATCGAATCCGAAGCTTGCCTCGTCGGCGGTGGTGGTGCTAGCATCGATGATGATAGGCACGCGGTAGTCGAGCGTGGTGCTGGGTGCTTCGCTGCCGTTGTTGAAGCCCTGAATCTTGATGTTGCTGCACGACAGGTCGGTGAAGTCGGTGAAGCCGTCCAACTTGATGTCGCTGGCCGAGATGCGGTAGGTGCCATCGGGCTGGCGCACACCGTCGGCCGTTATCTTGATAGAGTCGCTTATCGCCTCGTAACGGTTGAAGTATTTGGCATAGTCGAAATCGGCAACAAACACAAAATTCAAACAAGTTGTTTTATTATCGCTATCTGCATCAGTAAATTTACCAATGGCTTCGCCTTCCCATTCCTCGCAAAGAGTAACAAAATCTGCCTTGTTTTGCATTACCGCATTTGAGCCATCAACAACTGTATTTTTACGAATCAGCAAGAAACGATTGGTTGATAACGCTATAACCTCGCCTGTGGCATAGTCTGTACCGCTTTCGCAATACCAACCTTTAGCATCGTTCATTTTCATCGTAGTATCTCTACTTATTATTGGTTTTTTGTCATCATCATATGCTCTATGAACAGTTACCGGTGTCGTTATTTCTTTGATTTTACTATCACTAACGTAGCCATTATCATATGCGCCAAACACATCTATCACCTCCGTACCACGAATCAAAGCCATAGCACGGTCGCCAGACATGTTCAACAATGTTCCAGTGCTAAAAGGACAAGTTATACTACAATTCTCCATCTGATTAACCATATCGGCTACACTCTGTTTCGTTGGGAACCAATTTTCATGATTAAATTTAATCTCATCTGATACACAAACTACACTAGGCCCTTCGTTAGTACTCCCAGAAGTATTATCCGTAAACGAATAAAATATGTACTCTTTACCTGCAGGTATAGAACCCAAAGAAGACAAATCGAGAGTTTCGTCCGGTGTACTCTTTGTCGATTTAGTAAATGTAATTTTCGTATCTGCGAGAGAAATATCCTCACTTGTTCCATTGTATATTGCTAATAGTTTAAGTGCCGCTTTCGCCTCGTAGTATTTCGAGAAGAAGAGGTCTTTGGCTTGTCCGCCAGTGATTTGTCCGGTGTTCGAGCCGGTGTTGTCGCGCACGATGGTAAGTTTCACAATGTCGGCGCTATCGACCATCACGTCCATATAGTCGCGGTGTTGGTTCACCACCTCTATGTTGCCGTTGTTCAGTTTGGCGCAGTTGGTTACGAAGCTGTGGTAGCGCGGCGTGCGCACCTCGATGTAGGCGGTGGCGGTGGCGGCGCAGTAGTCGTCGGTGGCGGCTTGCGTGGCGGTGATGGTATACACGCCCATGGCTGTGCCTGTGAAGTAACCGTCGGTGCTCACCGAGCCGGTGGCGGGACTTACCGCCCATGTAACCTTGGCGGGGCTTTCGCTGTAGTAGGCGATGCGTTTTTTGGCAGTGCCGGCCACCATAGGTGCGGTGTTGTCGTTGTTTTCGAACATGATTTTGAGCCCAGCCACGCCGGATATCTCCATGGCGGTGCCGTCGGCGAACAGTGCGCTATAGCCGCTGCCCACCTCGTTGGTGGCAAAGGCGCGGAAGTAGTAGTCGCCCGGCTCGTCGATGGCCACAAAGTCGGCAGCATCGCCGCCGCTGGTCAGCAGGGCAAGGTCGAGTTTCACATGTTTCAGCGTCTTGGGGTCGTGGAAGGTCTTGTCGGTGCTGTACTCGATGCCCCACTCTTCCACAGGACAGAGTGTGCCGGTGGTAACGGTGGTGCTAAAGCCAGCGAGCGATATGGTGCCGCAATTCTGCGAGAGCGTGCCACTGATGGTGCCGAATGCGGGTACATCGTCGCAGGCGGCGGTGGTAACGGCCACACTAGCCACGTCGGAGCAGATGTTGGTGCCTTGACCGTGGCGTGCTCTTATATATATGGTGTAGTCGGTTTGCGCCTCAAGCCCTGTGATGGTGGCAGAGGGCTCTTCGAGGTCGCAGTCGGCGATGTCGGTATAGGTAGTGCCGTCGGTGCTGTATTGGTAGCCTTCGGCGGTGGCTACGGCAGCCCAAGCGAGCGTTACCTCGGTCGATTTTTTGGTAACCACGCGCAAGCCTTGCGGTGCCGCGTCGTAGGCGCAGGTGTCGGCCACGGGCAGCAGGCGCACGGCGGTGATGTTGCTCTGCGCATACATGCCGAAGTTGTTTTCGGTGCCGCTGGCGGTGCTGAGCGACAGCAGGCGTTCGTTTTGTCCGTTGCCTATGGTGTAGGTTACGAGGTCGCTGCTGTTGAGCAACCAGTTGTAGGCCGCTTGTGTGGCGGCGGGGTCGGTGCCGTTGTTTTGTATGCCGGTGTTGCCCGCGGCAGATGCCCACAGGTATTTGCCCTCCAAGCCCACGAAGCGTGCGTAGCGGTAGTCGCCGCTCTGTTTCATGCCGTCGAAGGTGTAGATGGTGTTACACGGAGCGGCGGTAGCGGCGGTGGGGTTGGTGGTGTCGTCCACGGTCAGTTGGCCGTTGCCGGCGTAGGTGCTGCTGCTGGCCATGTTGGCGGGCAGGGCGTACCATTTATCGCCGTTTTGTGCGGCTATCACAAATTTTTCGGGCAGCGAGCGTGCATACACGGTGGCGCTGTCGAGCGTGGCGGTGGTGTTGTAGGTGATGTGCGGCACGATGCGCACCGTTTCGAGCGTATTGGCCGTGGTAGGTTTGTAGGTTACCACTATGGTGCCCTCTATCGTGTATTCGTCGCCGTCTTGGGTTACCTTCTGGTCGATGGTGGTGCTGATGGTGGTGTTGAGCGTGCGGTCGGCCACGTTGTATTGGTGGTCGGCTTGGGCGTTCACCTTCACGCTGGGTGCGTTGGTGCCGGAGCCTTTCAGCGCGCCAGCCACGAACCGAATGGTGTCTTGCGCCTGCACACTGCTGCGGGTGCCGCCAGCATTACCGCTGGTAACGTACAACGCGCGGCCGCCCGTTATCTGCAGATACGGACCGCACAAAGGCGAGGTGGTGTAGTAGTAAGAAACCGATTTATATAGTTGGAGATCTGATATTCCACTCGTAGTAACTGTATAACAACGCCAGTTGTTGGTGCTGGTGCTGTTATACAAAGCCACATACCTGCTGTAGCTATTGTCTTGCAGTTTAATGGTTGTACCTGTCGATGCCGAAGCGGTGAAATAATCCGATGTCGTACCACAAGCAAGACCGTCATTTTTGTTGCTGCAATACAAATAATTGGTACCACTCTTGATATACCATTGATTGTCGGTTGTGCCATACTTTGTAAATGTCCATGCAGCCGATTCGTCTATGGTAGTTTTGTCAAATTCTACGGCGGCCCCATTGCCTACGCTGAATTTAGCGGCTTTCAATACATATTCCGTGCTATTGTAGGTAGCCGTTATGAAGTATTTGCCGCCATCGGTTATGTCAGAGATGCCGCTAATTTTGGTAGGTTCGGTGCTTCCATCGTCGGAATAGCGATACACCGCATAGAGTGTTGCGCCTTTTTTGGGTATAGTGTAAGGGAAGGAGACTTTGGTGTAGGTGGTGCTGCCTTCGGCCACGGTGGCTTCTGCCCAGCCGTCGAAGATGTAATAGGTGGGTGTGGTGCATACGCCGGTGGGGTCGTCGGGTGCATCGACCGTGGTGGTGGCCATGCCGCTACGGGTGGCGTAGTTGGTGCCGCGGTCGTTGAACACGATGTCGTAGTTGGCGCAGGTAACAGCAGACGACACAGCGATGGTCTGCGTCTCTATCTCGTCGCCCTTGAAGGTGATGTTGCCGCTATAGCCGTCGGTGCGGGCTACTGCAGCGTAGGCGCGCACGTAAACGTTGCCCGTTATCTGGCCTGCCTTTGCACCCGAAGCCGTGGGCGTGAGGGTAAGCGACTGTGCGTATTTGCTGGCGGTACTTTTGGCGGTCGAAATCAAGAAGCCTTCGGGGACGGTTACGGTTATCGTTTTGGTCAGGTTGCAGTTGGCACCCAGCGTGATGGTGGCTGCGCTGCTCATGCTGGTGGTGTCGCCACACGTTACGGCAAATTCGGCTTTGTCTATCGTGGCGGCTTCGAACATGGGCAGTTTGGTAACGGCCACAAACGCCGAACCGGTGCTGCTGCACGAGCCGTCGGTGTAGGTGCCGGTGATGGTATAGACACCAGCCGCCGTGGCGGTGAAGGTGCCATCGGTGATGGTGGCACCGCTTGTAGGCCATAGGCTGTAGGTTACGCCGCTGGGCGTGCTGCTGATGGTGGTGCTAGCCGTGCCGTCGGTGCCGAGGTTGATGCTGGTGGCCGCTGGCGCAACGGTTACTGCCGCTGCAGCGCTGCAGCAAGCGGGTGCCGAGGTGTAGGTGTAGTTCGGCTTGCGCACATAGAGGAAGAGCGTCAGGCTGCTTGTGCTATTATCGCCAAACACAACCGTGCTGCCAGATGCCGACAGGTAATTCGAGTTGTCCGTACGCTGTACGGTTACTGGGTAATCAGTGGGATCGGGGTGCGTGATTTTGTATTTGGTCGATGGTTCTTTGGCCATCACAAGCGAGCCGTTGGACACCGTCAGGTAGGTGCCGGTGCTGTGGTTCAGGAAGGCGTAGCCGTTGGTGTCGTCGCCCACAAGTTTCCACACCAGCGTGTTGTCGGTAACATCATTTATTTCGTAATAGGAGTCATTGATCTTTGTTGTGGTTACCTTGGTGGTTGCCAATTTGCCGCTGGTAGAGGCGGCATTGCAAGTCAGTGCGTATTCGGTGCTGCTGCTGTAGGCGGCCAAAATGTAGTCGTCGCCATGTGCCAATTCGCCATTATCGATATCGGCACTCCAGAAGTCGCTGCTGACACCGCCGCTGGTGCGATAGACGGCATAGAGTGTCGTCGCGCCTGTGATGGTGTAGGGGAAGGTTACCTCGTCGTAGGTGGTGCTGCCGTTGGCAACGGTGGCTGCTGCCCAGCCGTCGAAGGTGTAGCCGGTGCAGGTGCTGCTGGGCGTGGGCGACTCGTCGATGGTGTTTTGGGCGAAGTCCTCGACGGTCGAAACCGTCGTGCCGTCGTGGTCGAGGAACGTAACCTTGACTTTTTCGCAGGCCGTAGTCTTGTAGGCGGCATCGACGGTGGCGGTGCCGGTGCCGCTGGTAGCGGTGATGGTGGCAGTACCGCTCTCGGTCGATTGCCCTGCGGTGGAGGTGTAGGTGAGCGTAACCGTTTGGCCGCTCACTTTGCCGTCGGTGGGTGTGATGCTGGCCGGCTCAACGGCGACGAGCGTGATGTTGCTGGCGAGCGTGATGGGCGTAGTGCCAAGGTTGTAGCCCGACACGGTGATGCTGCCTGTGGCCTGTGCGCCGCAGAGTGCTTCGAGCGTTGCGGGTGCCACGGCGGTGATGTTCACCACGGGCGTAGCCTTCACGGTGATGGTGGCCGAGGCGTTTTGCGGGCAGTAGGAGCCGGTTTTGGCCTGCTTGGCGACGATGGTGTAGGTGCCCACGGCGGTGAATGTAACCGTATTACCGCTGATGGTTACGCCGTCGGAGGGTGTAACGGTGTAGGCGACCGTGCCGCCATTGCCGCCGACTGGGGTGAGCGTGGTGCTGGCCGTGCCGTTGGCATCGAGGTTGAGCGCGTCCGCACCGCTGGTGAGCGAGAGTGCCGTCGCAGGCGCATCGCACGCCTCGCACAGCGTTTGGCACTCGGAATAGGTGGTGGTGGAACATACTCCTACTAAACTAACATTGTCAATACGAGCGTTGTTCTTTGTATCAGGATTTTTTAATGTCAAGTCAAAGGTTGTGTTTGTGGTATTTGTTATTGTCCACGACGTCCCCGAACCACTAATAGTGATTCCAGTAGTAGATGATGTCAATTCGAAAGTAGTCTTATTCGCTAAAAATGTAAGTGTCATCTGCGTCGCGCCATTGGTAGGAATACCAGAAATAGTCCATGTCCCACTTTTATACAGCAGCAATTCAGGCGAAGTGCCACCCGCCAACTGTTCGTTAAAGGCTTTAGCACCTGAGGAACTTTGGGTATAAGCGATGGTTGCTCCGCCATAAATGGTAGTACCAGAACCCGTACCTGCAGCAGATGGTGTGTTGGTATTAAAATGGGTAAATTCTTCTGCCCAAAGTACAATTTCTTCGCCTCCGCTGGTTGTTTTGGTGGCAAACACGGCGTAGTAGATCTTGTCGCTGCCGATGGTCTCGGTAGGTGCGGTGGTGAATAGGTCGGCGGGGACATCATCGGCAGAGCCGCTGATGTTGGTGGCGCTCCAGCCTATAAATACCTTGTCGGGGCAGCCGCTTGGGGTGGCGGGGTCGGTAGGCAGCGTGGTGATGGTGCCGCCCGAGACTACGCTGGTGGTGGGGTTACCGTCGGTAGTGGCCGTGCCGCTCACCATCCATGTGATGGTGTGGGTATCCAAATCGGCAGTGGTGAACTCTATTGCGTCGCATTCCATGTCGCAATAGCGGTGGTTGTCGCCTACGGCACGAACGCTCACATGGTAGGTGCTACCGTGCGACAGGCCGGTTATAGTGTAGGGCGAAGTAACGTTTTCCTGTTCAAGCGCCGTTTCTCCAGCATTATCCAAAACATACACACTATAACTCGAAGCGTTCGCTACCGCGCTCCAACTGACGGTTGCGCCTACGGCAGTAACGTCGCTTAGCGTTGCCACAGGAGCATCGAGTTTGTCGCATTTGGTGAAATAGCCAGTGATTACTACTTCGGCTGCTGGCATCGTAAAGGTATTGTCGGAGTTAATCGTGAACTCATTATACTCACCATCTATAGCCTCCCACGAGCCGAAATAGTAGCCATCGGCAGGTGTAGGCGTAAGTGTAATGGTTTCGCCTTCGCAAGCCGACTCTTTGGAGGCCTTTACCGTACCGCTGTTTTCTGGGTTCACAGAAAGGCCTATATTGTTGGGGGTGCAAGCGGAGTAAGTAATGGTATATTTAGCTCCGTTTACCAAAATGTTTTTACCATACGTGGTAACTTTCATCATAAAGCCTGTTGCGTTCGATAAACCGCTTGTAAAAGTTGCCGTTACATACGCAGTGTTATTTGCATTGCTCGCATTTGTAGGAGTTACCACCACTCCATCACCTAAAGCAGTTCCATCTTTGTCAACAAGCCAAATTGTAAGTTTAGAGCTCGAAGCTCCGTTTTGTAGACACTTAAAACCCACCTCTATCGCCGTGATGCCCGTCGTAGAAAAATCAGTAATATTCTTATTAGTTAAGGTGCCATTAACCTTTTTGAAGCCATAAGGTTGGTTAAAATAGGTCTGATTTCCCGAAGCCGTCCAATCCGAATTTTCACTCGTTAAAGTCCATGAGCCAGTTTTTGTTTCTCCCCACGCATTGGCTATGGAGAGGGTAAGTAGTAGGAGGAGTGTGAGGAACCCCCTCCGCTGCGCTCGTCCCCCTATCTTTGCGCTGCGCTCCAAGCAGAGGGACAGTTTGTGTACGGTGGTGCTGCTGTTGGTGTTTGTGTATAGGTTATTCATGGTTGTGGTGGTTTATTTGGTTGTTTGAAGATTTGAAAATTTGAAAATTTGAAAATTAATTAAATAATTGGAAATTAAATAATTAGATAATTAAAAAATCTTTGTTCTTTGTTCTTTGTTCTCTCACCTCTAACCTATAACCTCTCAACTCTAACCTTGTCTTGCTACTTGTGTCTTGTGTCTAATTCTTAATTAGGATTTAACCCCCTCCGTCGCTTCGCTCCTCGTCCCCCTATCCTCGCTGCGCTCGGCAGAGGGACAGAATTGAATCATTGAATCACTGAATTATTGAATGATTG
>CAVKQB010000042.1:0-20167 GCA_963658575.1 Leyella stercorea
ACCGTTTTACAATATGTAAACTTCATTAACAACAAACCCATCGGAAGAATTAAATACGCACTAACCTAATTCCGCCAACGGGTAAAGTCTATAAAGTTATTGTGAATTTGGTGATTTGGTGATTTGGTGATTCGTCAATCTGTCAATTGCGGCTCCGCCGCACCACTCCTCACTACTCACTACTCACTACTCACTACTAACTAATTCATTCTGATATGAAGATAGAAAATCCGAAGAAATTTGTGCCATTTGCCATGGGCTACATGGCCGTGATAGCGGGCGCATTGACTTACATTTTGGCCAAAAATCCGCTGATTGGCTTCACAATTTTTTCGGTGGGCGCAGTCGTGGTGGCCGCCATGCGCATGGCGATGCTGAAAAAAAGCGACAACGTGCGCACACGCCGTCTGCAGGCGCAACAACTGATTGGCACGGGCTGTCTGCTTGGCACAGCCTATCTGATGTACGCGCAGAACAACGCGTGGGCTATCACACTGTTAATCAGCGCATTCATCGACGTTTGGGTAAGTTTCAGAATGAAGTGATGGTTTACCTGCAGGTAGAGAATCTGACCAAATCGTTTGGCGACCGTCTGCTGTTCGACGGCATCTCGTTTGGCATCGACCAAGGGCAGCGCGTGGCCATCGTGGCACGCAACGGCACTGGAAAAACCACCCTACTCAACATACTCACAGGCCGCGAAAGCCACGACAGCGGCACCATCACCTTCAAACGCGACCTGCGTGTCGGATTTTTGCCGCAAGACCCCGATTTTCGGGACGGAGCGACCGTGCTGGAAGCCTGTTTCGCCAGCGAGAGCGACACCGTGCACGCCATCGCTCGCTACGAACAGTTGCTCAACAGCCACCGCGCCACACACGACTACGACGACGCCATGCAGCAGGCCATGGCCGACATGGATCGTCTGCACGCTTGGGACTACGAGACACGCATCAAGCAGATTCTCGGCAAACTCGACATTCACGACCTCGACAAGCCCGTGAACCAATTGAGCGGCGGGCAACAAAAACGTTTGGCGTTGGCCAACGTGCTGATAACCGAGCCCGACCTGCTGCTGCTCGACGAACCCACCAACCACCTCGATCTAGAGATGGTGGAATGGCTCGAAGACCTGCTAAACCGCTCGAAAACAACGCTTTTGATGGTTACGCACGACCGCTATTTTCTCGACCGCGTGTGCAGCGACATCATCGAAATCGACCGGCAAAAACTGTTTCGCTACAAAGGCAACTACAGTTACTACCTCGAAAAGCACGCCGAACGCATCGACAACTTCAACGCCGAGACAGCGCGCGCCAAAAACCTCTACCGCAAAGAACTCGACTGGATGCGCCGACAGCCGCAAGCGCGCGGCACCAAAGCGCAAAGCCGCATCGATGCCTTTCGCGAGATAGAACAGCGCGCTCAACAGCGATTGGAAGAAAAACAACTGTCGCTCGGCGTGAAATCGGCCTACATCGGCAGCAAAATTTTCGAGGCGCAATACATCTCGAAAGCCTTTGGCGACTACAAAATACTCGACAATTTCTACTACAACTTTTCGCGTTACGAAAAACTCGGCATCGTCGGCAAAAACGGCACGGGCAAATCCACTTTTCTGAAAATGCTTTTGGGCGAAGTGCAGCCCGACAGCGGTCGATTCGACGTGGGCGACACCGTGCGGTTTGCCTATTACAGCCAAAACGGAATAACCTTCGACGAGCGCGACAAAGTGATTGACGCAGTGCGTGCCATTGCCGAAGAGATCGACTTGGGCGGCGGCAAAAAACTGACCGCCTCGCAGTTTCTGATGCATTTTCTCTTTCCGCCCGACAAGCAGCACGATTTCATCGCCAAACTGAGCGGCGGCGAGCGGCGGCGGCTCTATCTCTGCACCGTGCTGATGCGCAACCCGAACTTTTTGGTGCTCGACGAGCCGACCAACGACCTCGACATCGCCACGCTGAACGTGCTGGAGGACTATCTCGTGCATTTTCGCGGCTGTGTCATCGTGGTGAGCCACGACCGTTTTTTCATGGACAAAGTGGTGGATCACCTGCTGGTGTTCAAGGGCAATTGTCAGATTCAAGATTTCCCAGGCAACTACACCGACTACCGCCAATGGCGCGAACTGAAAGCCGCCGAACAGGCCGAAAATCAAGAAAAAACAACGCCCAAAACCGCCACCGCACGACCGCATCGGCACGAAGAACGCAAAAAAATGACGTTCGGCGAGCAGCGCGAATTCGAACAACTTGGCAACGAAATAGAAGCACTCGAAACGGAGAAAAAAGCGATAGAAAACGCCTTGTCGTCGGGCACGCTCAGCAACGACGAACTGACGCAAAAATCGCGGCGTTTTGCCGAAATCTCCGCCCTAATCGACACAAAAACAGAGCGTTGGCTCGAATTGAGCGAAAAAGCATAAAAAGTGTGAAAGTGTGAAAGTGAGAAAGTGAGAAAGTGCGAAAGTGAGAAAGTGCGAAAGTTTGAAAGTTTATAAAGTTGAAAGTTTGTGGATTTGCAGATTTGGTTATTTGGTTATTTGAAGATTTGAAGATTGATTAAATAATTGGAAATTAAATAATTAGATAATTAAAAAGTCTTTGTTCTTAATTAAATTGTTAATTCTTCATTAAAAAATGGAAGTGCGTATAGAGCCATCGTGGAAGTCGCATTTGGCGGCAGAATTTGAAAAACCCTATTTCGTGCAACTCACCGATTTTGTGCGCCACGAATACGCCACGCAACAGATTTTTCCGCCGGCGAAACTGATTTTCAATGCGTTCGACCTGTGTCCGTTCGACCGCACGAAAGTTGTCATCATCGGGCAAGACCCATACCACGGCATCGGGCAGGCGCACGGGCTCAGTTTTTCGGTGAACGAGCACGTCGATATTCCGCCATCGCTGCGCAACATCTACAAAGAGATTCGCGACGACCTCGGCATCGAGCCGCTGCCACACGGCAACCTCGAACGCTGGGCGCGGCAGGGCGTGTTGCTGCTCAACGCCACGCTCACCGTGCGCGCCAACATGGCCGGTTCGCACCAAGGACGCGGCTGGGAGCAGTTCACCGACTGCGCCATACGCACGCTGGCGGCGCAGCGCGAACACCTTGTGTTTATGCTTTGGGGCAACTACGCGCAGCAAAAGGCGCAGTACATCGACCCCGCCAAACATCTGATTTTGCGGAGCGTGCATCCGTCGCCGCTCTCGGCAAGCCGCGGCTGGTTCGGCTGCAAGCACTTTTCGCAGGCCAACGCCTATCTCGCCCAACACGGTTTAGAGCCCATCGACTGGCACTGAGCCGTGGCGCAAAACAGACGAAGAAATTTGTAGAGAGCAAACGTTCCAAACAAGACGTTTTCGCCGCCCGATTTTGAAAATTGCAAAATTTGCACTAACTTTGCAGAGTTCTTAGCGTAGAACTGACTATTTTTTCGGAAAGGATTGACTTTCCGTCCCCTAACATCTGAAATCTAGTAAATTTCCTATATCAACGGGGATAAGTGAATGAATGTTCATGCGATGCGTGGATTGTTCGTTGTGCTTGTGTGTTGATATGGTTTTACTAGAGCCGAGATGTTAGCATAAGTATAATTGATTATTCGCGCTTTTTTGTTGGCGCAAAACACTCTATTCACCATTAAAAAACGGTTTAGTATGAAAAAAACGCTATCTCTCTTCCTTTTGTATTTAGTGCCAGCACTGGCTTTCGCACAAATCGACATCAACAAGTTGAGCAAGTCGGCCATGGGGAATACACCCGCAGAGCCAACCGATGTTTGCGAATTTTCATCGAAAATGTCGAACCAAACAGGTATGCTGTTTGGCGAACTAACCGAGAAAAAGCGCATAGCGCACGCCAAACAAAAAAGTGTAGGTGCTGTGGTTCGCGCCGACTCAACTATGATGAAACGCTACTCGCTACGCACGCACAACGAGGTTTGCTACGTCAGCGCATTTGTTGCGCTTGAAAACGCCGACGACACCGAAGTACTCGATGCACTCGACGTGAAGCATACTAAACTTTGGGGTGGCATTTTTGTCTGCCAGATTCCGGTGGAAAAGCTGGGCGACTTGGCCGCCGACGACAACGTAACGCGGATAGAGATTTCGCAGCGTGTCTATCCCATGCTCGACAATGCCCGCAACGAAACCAATGCCGAGAATGTGTACAAAGGCGTAGACCTGCCACACGAGTTTACGGGCAAAGATGTTATTGTTGGTATTATCGATGGAGGTTTCGATTTTACGCACCCCAATTTTTATTCGGTCGACAAGTCGGAATACCGCATCAAGCGCGTATGGGATCAAACAAGTACGGAAGGAACACCCGTTTATATTGCTGGGAACAAAGTGGAGTTGGGCTCTGAATTTACCACTAAAGCAAAAATTATTGCTCATGGCACTGACGTAGTAAATCTTTCTCACGCCACACACGTAACAGGCATTGCGGCAGGCAGCGGCTGCATAGCCAACTCCAAATACCGCGGTGTCGCCCCCGAAGCCGACATAGTGGCAGTAATATACAATTATGGTGAAGATAATACAACCCTGAGTACATCGATTACACTTGGAATCGCTTATATTGTTGAGTATGCCATTAAATCGGGAAAACCATGCGTCATCAACATGAGCCTTGGCACTCATCAGGGGCCACACGACAATACTGGGTTAACGAGTACGATGTTTCAGACACTGTCAGATTCCATGTCAAGTTATAATATAGGATTTGCATTGGTTGGAGCTGCTGGCAACGAAGGTGGCGATAAAATTCACTTTTCAAAAACATTCTCAAAAACGGACAATTTGGAACTCACTTCAGTTTGGACTTCTACAGGAGCGACAAATGTCGAATGCCCGATTGATCTTTGGAGCGATGCGCCCTTCGGGATTTCTGGTGCAATCATAAACGTAAACACTCAAGAGATAGAAAGCAGTACCGAATTTGTTTGGACATCAAGTACTGCCCAAACGGCAAATTACACCATCAAAGATAAAGACCCATTTTTTCAAGATAAATGTAATTTCACAATAGCAACACAACAAGAGGCGAGCAACGGCAAATATCATGCGACGGTTAAAATCGACAACAGCGCCCAAGACGACAATTACCGTTGCGCTTGTTTACAGATTAAATCGTATAGTGGTGTATTGCACGCATGGATTTATGGGCAACCAGAGAATAGTAAAATAATGTTTCATAATGGCGACACAGAGTACACTGTAGGTGAAATTGGCGGCATCTCCGAAGGAATTATCTCGGTGGGCGCATACACCACCAAAAATCAATGGGAAAGCCTTTCGCAAGGGACACAAAAGGCGGGTTTCTACACAAGCATCGGAGAAATCGCCCCATTTTCGAGCCTTGGCCCCACGGTCGACGGCCGGATGAAACCCGACATCGCAGCACCTGGGAATGTTATTGTGTCGTCGGTAAATAGTTATGATTCAGAATCTTACAATAAAGATAAGGGAAAAACTGTTGCCAGCTACACCAACAATGGGCAGACATACTACTTTGGTTCCATGCAGGGCACATCTATGGCATCGCCATTTGTGGCGGGTGTAGTGGCTACATGGATGCAAGCCGACCCCACGCTCAACACCTACGAAGTGCGCGACATACTGCGTACCACCGCCCGACACGACTCGTACACAGGCTCTGCGCCAAACAACACATGGGGTTACGGCAAAATAGATGCCTACGCAGGTCTGATAGAGGTGATACGCCGCCGCGCACAACGCGAAGCGGAAAACAACCGCAATTTTGTGGTTGTGGCAAAACGCAAAACGGGCAACTATTTCTACATGACCTCGAACCTAAACAACGGCAAACGCTTCAACGCAGCCGATGCTGGCACGGACGATTTGACAAAAATCGTTACTGAAAATCTCCCTGATTCACTCGTTTGGACATGCGACCTGCGTGGCACGACTACCAAATTGCAACACAGCGCACAATACGTGTCGTGGAAAAAGGAAAACACCGCCATACTCGATGCCACAGGGCGCGAACTGACTATCAGTTTCAAAAATGGTCATTATGGATTCTACTTTGCCGACACCGATTCCACCGAGCGTATGCTTGCGCTCAATGCCACGGCCAACAACAACTATTTCGCCTTTTACCGCAAAGGACAAATGGACGAACTCTACCTGCTACCCTGCACCGCCGCCAATAGCGACGACGCGCGCACATGCGCTGCTCTGCCTTTCAGCGAGACCTTTGCATCGTCGTCGCAAGGTCAGTTCACCGTGTACAATGTTATCGATGTTCAATACGACCAGCAGACTTGGAAAACGACCGACAAATACGGCATGAAAATAGGCGGACAAGTGAGCGGCGCAAACAAAGCGGCCGAAAGTTGGCTCATCTCGCCCTGCATCGACCTATCGGATGCCCAAAAGCCACAACTTACATTCGACCACGCACACCGCTATGCTGGTACGCCCACCAACGAACTCACCTTGTGGATTTCGACCGACTACACCACAGGGGCACCGTCGAGTGCCACTTGGGAACAACTTACCATTCCAAAATACGGCACCAACAACGATTGGACATTTGTATCGTCGACGGCCATCGACCTAAGCAAATACAACGGTCAGAAAATCTGCTTAGCATGGAAATACACGAGTAGCACCAACGCCGCTGGCATTTGGGAGGTAAAAAATGTATCGATAGCCGAAGGGCAAACCATCACAGAGAATAAGCGCATCGAGTCGGAGAGCATCATCGCCATTGGAACGCCCGACGGAATCGCCGTTTTCGGGCTGCAAGCAGGTCAGCGCATCGAAGTGTATAGCACCACGGGCATGCTACTCCGCGCCCCAAAAGCCACCTCCGATTTTGCCTTGCTGCCGATGCCATCGGGATTTTATATTGTCAAAGTCGACAAATCGGTTCAAAAAGTGAGCGTAAACAAGAACAATTGATAATTGATAATGGACAATGAATAAGTGCGCGGTGAGTCAGTTGTGCCGCGTTTATACGAAACAATTACTATTGAATAAAAAAACCAGTTTAGCATGAAAAAGAGTTTTATTTTGTTGAGTTTGTTGATGGCGGTTTCGCTGTCTGCCCAGAATTTGGTTGTAACGAAAAATCTCGCTATCGAGGGGCAAATTGTCGGCATCAACAATACCGAGGTGAAGTGCAAGTTGCCCAATGGGATAGTGTCGGTAATCGCGCTCGATACGGTTCAAGAATTGCACTTGGCCAATGGCGTGGTTCGCCATTACGCCGACGGAAAACTCGTCTCGACAACGCAGGAATCCGCCTCTGCAAAGCCCAATGCCTCGTCGGCAGCCACGTCGGCGGCTCCGGCGGGATTGCCCAACGACATTTTGGTGTTGAAAAATTCGATGCGCATCAACGCCTTTGTGGCAAGTGTTGGCGACGACGTGATAAAGTACAAAATGCCCTCGCAGACACAAACCTATTCGCTTCCGAAAAACGATGTCATCGCTATTTTGTACCAGAATGGCAAAACGTCGGTCTTCTTGCCGGCCACCACAGCAGCCACGGCTCAAGTGCAGGGCAATGTCGCGCCCGATTTTCAGTATCGCGAAAAGTCTTCGTCGCCCACGAACATCGATTTTCCAAGTGGCGGCATTCATACCGATGGACATGGAAATAAACGCGTGGATTTTGCTGGCGGCAGCAAGACAACGTTCGCAGATGGCAGTACGCGTATCGAGGTGCCGTTTGTAACCATCGAATCAAAGGATGGCGGCCGTGGCGTCGATATGCCGCAATGCGACGATATCACGGGCTATCAAGTGCAACAGTTTTACGCTCCGATTGAAGATCAGGTCATCATCGTCAACAAATCGTCGTATCCCGATTGTTTCAAAGTGGCGGTTTGCACGGTAATGAAGAACCACTACATTTGGCGAAACGTGCTGACAACCTCCGAATTGAGGCGCGAGGGAGAGGCAGAAACCGAGGACGACCTTGATGATATTTTAGGGAATGAAGACAAATACGTCTATTCGGTGGCCGTAAAATCGCGTTCGGGCAAAGCATACAGTTTCAAGATGGAGCGCGATGGCGACGATTTAAGAATCGAGGTTTATAATCCGGGCTCCATCAATAGCGACTGGTGATTTTACGCCATGCCATTTCGGCCGATATCGGCAAAAATCTCAAGAATCATTCCACTTTCACCACAAAAAATGGGAATCCGCTAGACGGATTCCCATTTTTTTAATTGGCGATGCGGGCTACTGCTGCGAGCCGCCGATGATGTCGAGCAGTTCGTTGGTGATGGCCTGCTGGCGGCTCTTGTTGTACTGAATGGTGAGTTCCTGCAACAGGTCGTTGGCGTTGTCGGTAGCCACTTGCATGGCCACGGTGCGCGCCGCCTGTTCGGCCGCATACGAATCGAGCAGCATAGCGTAGATTTTCAGCCGCAGCACCTTGGGCAGCAGTTCGTCCAATATCTCGCGTTTGCTCGGCTCCACAATGTAGTCGGCAGCCAACGCCGCGCCATCTGCGCCCGTTTCCAACTTGATG
This sequence comes from Leyella stercorea, assembly GCA_963658575.1. Lineage (GTDB taxonomy): Bacteria > Bacteroidota > Bacteroidia > Bacteroidales > Paludibacteraceae > W0P28-013. Next base: position 8,527 of record CAVKQB010000042.1, read on the forward strand.
GGCAGAAATTCGGTGCGCACAAGTTGCTGTGTCGAGGTGCTTTTGCAGTGCTGATAGACGAGCTCTACCCTATCCACCTTACCGCCGACGAAAAGTTCCATCAGTCGGTCGGCAAACTCCGTGGCGGCTTCGTACTGCGGATTGTCGATGTAGTGGTTCAGATTTTCAACCTCGAAGCCACGTTTGCGGCAGGCGTCGTACACCTTTTTGCCAACGGGCAGAACGACGATATTTTCGCGCCCAAGCGGCTTGTATGCGTCGATGATGCGGTTCATTTCGCGAATGACCGTCGAGTTGAACGCGCCGCACAGGCTCGAGTTCGACGACACCGCCACCACGGCCACACGGCGCACTTCGCGCGCCTCGGCATACGGCGAGGTGAAGGTCGTTTCGGTAGAAAGAAAATTGCGCAACATCGTCTCCAATTTCCGTTGGTACGGGACGAACGTCTCGCTGTTTTTCTGCGCCTTGTGCAGTTTGGCCGAGGCCACCATCTTCATCGCCGAGGTGATTTTCATCGTCGACGACACCGATGCAATGCGCGTTTTTATCTCTTTCTGCGAACTCATGGGAGGAAATCTGGTTTCTTTCTTTTGGGAATTTGAAGATTGTTTTTTGCTCTCTAAAATGCCGATAAATTAGTTTTCATTTCGAGAATAAAATCCTCATTCCTGATTATTTTTTTGTCAATTGTTCGACCACCACCGCCGCTTCTTTGCGGAGAATGTCGGTAACTTCGTCGTTTATCACGCCGCTACGCAGCACGTCGAGCACATCTTTTTGGTGTTTCAGTTCGAGCGTTTTCAGGAATTCTTGTTCGAAAAGGCGCACTTTTTCGAGCGGAATGTTTGCCAACAGACCGTTTGTGCCGCAATAGAGCACGGCAATCTGCTTTTCGACGGGCATGGGCGAATGCACGGGCTGAACCAGCAGACGCGTGTTTTTGCGCCCTTTGTCGATGGTCATGGCGGTAACGGCGTCCATATCGCTGCCAAATTTGGAGAAGGCCTCCAACTCGCGGTATTGCGCTTGGTCGATTTTGAGCGTGCCGGCCACCTTTTTCATCGCCTTGATTTGTGCATTGCCGCCCACACGCGACACCGAAATGCCGACGTTGATGGCGGGGCGATTGCCTTGGTTGAACAGGTCAGTATCGAGGAAAATCTGGCCGTCGGTGATGGAGATGACGTTGGTCGGAATGTAGGCCGACACGTCGCCCGCCTGCGTTTCGATGATGGGCAACGCCGTGAGCGAGCCGCCGCCACGCACTTTGCCACGAAGCGATTCGGGCAGGTCGTTCATCTGCTCGGCCACCTCTTGCTGCTGATTGATTTTCGCAGCGCGTTCGAGCAGGCGCGAGTGCAGGTAGAATATATCGCCCGGATAGGCCTCACGTCCCGACGGACGACGCAAAATCAACGACACTTCGCGGTAGGCCACGGCCTGTTTCGACAAGTCGTCGTAAACAACCAGCGCATGGCGACCTGTGTCGCGGAAATACTCGCCGATGGCGGCACCAGCAAATGGGGCGAAATACTGCAAGGCGGCCGCATCCGAAGCGGTAGCCGACACGACTATGGTGTAATCCATCGCGCCCTTTTCGCGCAGCGTGTTCACCAACGTGGCCACGGTAGAACCTTTCTGTCCCACAGCCACATAGATGCAATAGACGGGTTTGCCGGCCTCGTAGTTGGCGCGCTGGTTGATGATGGTATCGATGGCGATGCTCGTTTTGCCCGTTTGGCGGTCGCCAATGATGAGTTCGCGCTGTCCGCGTCCTATCGGAATCATGGCATCGACGGCTTTCAGGCCGGTCTGCAAAGGCTCGTTCACCGGCTGGCGGTAGATAACTCCTGGAGCCTTGCGTTCGAGCGGCATTTCGGTCAGTTCGCCGGTAATCGGAGTGTCGGAGTCGAGCGGGTTGCCCAGCGGGTCGATGACGCGCCCGAGCATGCCTTCGCCCACGCGAATGGAGGCGATGCGGTGCGTGCGGCGCACGATGTAACCCTCTTTGATTTTCTCGCTGTTACCCAACAGCACTGCGCCCACGTTGTCCTCTTCCAAGTTCATCACGATGGCGTTCATGCCATTTTCGAACACCAGCAATTCGTTGGCTTCGGCGTTTTTCAGTCCGTAGATACGCACCACGCCGTCGCTCACTTGCAGCACGGTGCCGACCTCTTCGAACTGTGCGTTCAGGTCGATGCCGGCCAACTGTTGGCGCAGGATTTCCGATACTTCACTGACTTTGATATTTTCCGACATAATTTCGTTTTTAATCGATTTTTACTGCGCTATTGCGCCAATTTTTTCTTTATCCGAAGCAACTGTCCCGCAATCGAAGCGTCGAGGCGTTCGTCGTCCACATCGAGCACGAATCCGCCCAGCAAATCGGGGTTGATGCGTTTTTTCAGTTCGACGGTGCAGCCGCTGCGTTTGGCCAAAAAGTTGCGTATGCGTTGGCTGGTGGCGTCGTCTATCGGTTGGGCTGTGGTTACGCGTCCGACGCATATTTTGGCATCGGCTTGATAGAGGTCGCAATAGACCAACGCTATGCGGCGCAACTGTTCTTCGCGCCCGTTTTCGAGCAACAGGTCGATTAGGCGGTCAAACAGCGCACTATCGGTGCCACCGGCCGCCGCCACCATCAACTGTTTTTTTTGCGCGGCGGACAACGTAGGATTTTTCAGCACGATGGTCAGTTCGGGGCACTGCTCGAAACTATCGGACAGCACGGACATGGTGTCGAACAGCGGCCGTTCTGCGCCACATTCTTTGGCGTAGGCGAGCAACGCTTTGGCATACCGCACCGAAATCATCCCCGAATCCATATCAGTTCAACGTTACTTCGTTCAACAATTTTTCTATCATTTCCGACTGTTTTTTGTCGTTTCCCAAGTCGGAACGCAGCACTTTTTCGGCTATGTCGACCGACAATTCGGCGACTTGGCGTTTCAGGTCGTCTATGCTCTTCTCCTTTTCCAACTGAATTTGGCGTTTGGCCTCTTCGATGGTCTTTTTTGCCTCGATTTGCGCCTTTTCTTTCGCCTCTTCGACGATTTGGTTGCGCAGTTCGGCGGCTTCGTTCAGGATTTTGAGTTGTTCCTGTTGCGCGTTTGCCAAAATTTTTGCCGTTTCGACTTTCACGTTCTCCAGTTGGCGATTGGCTTCGTCGGCGGCTTTCACCGAATCGTTGATGTAGTTGGTGCGCTTTTCGATGGCGCGCGTAACCACAGGCCAGCCAAACTTCGCCAAGACGAAGAACAGGATTCCGAATGCCAGCAGCATCCAGAATATCAAGCCGGTTTCAGGCATCAACAACGACATAGTTCAATCGTGTTTTTAGAGTGCCATGAAGCAGACTACGACAGCAAACAGCGCGACACCTTCGATGAGGGCGGCCACGATAATCATGGTCGAGCGGATTTCGCTCACCGATTCGGGTTGGCGGGCAATGGCTTCCATTGCGCTGGAACCGATTTTACCAATACCAAGGGCTGCGCCGATAACGGCGATACTTGCTCCGAGTGCTGCGCCAAATTGCGCCGAAAGAATTTCTAACAACATAATTTTAATTTTTTAAGTGAAACTTTGTATCTAAATTAAGAGATTTGAAAATTTGAAAATTGTTTCTCGTGCTTCGCACGTTTCTAAGTTTTTCAAAATTGCTACCGCAATTTTTGTTTCTATGTTTCTCGCGCTGCGCGCTGTTTCTAAATTTCTGTTGATTTGGTTATTTGGTGATTTGGTTATTTGGCTGGATAATTCTTAATTATTCATTCTTAATTCTTAATTGGTATTAACCCCCTCCGTCGCTGCGCTCCTCGTCCCCCTATCCTCGCTGCGCTCGGCAGAGGGACAGAATTGCGCCCAACAACTCCTAATTCCTCACTCCTAATTCCTAATTATCTATAACCTCTCATCTATAACCTATAAACTCTTGCGACTTGCTACTTGTGTCTTGCTACTAAGTTCTAATTATCAATTCGTATGCGGCTTCACGCGTGCAAGGCCGATGAATACCGACGAAAGCATGGTGAACACGTAGGCCTGAATGTAGGCCACAAGCAGTTCCACGCAATCCATGAATATGGTGAACAGCACCGACACCAGCGACATGCCAGCGCAGATGGCTGCGCCCATCGTGGCCGTGATGAACACGAGCGACGTGAGTCCCAGCACGATGGCGTGCCCCGCCATGATGTTGGCAAACAGACGAATCATAAGCGCGAACGGCTTGGTGAAGATGCCAAACAGTTCGATGGCGGGCATCAGCGGGAAGGCCTTCATCCAAATCGGCACGTCGGGCCAGAGAATCTCTTTCCAATACTCTTTGGTGCCGAACACATTCACAGCAATAAAGGTGCAGAGTGCCAGCACAAAGGTGATGGCGATGTTGCCCGTGGTGTTTGCGCCGCCTGGGAAAATCGGTATCAACCCCATCAGGTTGTTGATGAAGATGAAGTAGAACACCGTGAGCAGATAGGGCGCAAATTTTTCGTAATCTTCGCCCACGCAGGGTTTTATCAGGTCGTCGAGAATGCTGACCGTGAGCATCTCGAGTATGCCGCGCACGCCGTTGGGTGCTTCGAGCGGCCGCGTTTTGTACCATTTGCCCAGCCACAAGATGAGTGCGATGACCAATCCGCAGTTGATGAGCAGCGCGAGCGCGTTTTTCGTCAGCGAAAAATCCCACGGGCGCACCTCGTTGCCGTCGGCATCGAGTTCCACTATCTTGCCAGCGTATGCGCCGTCGGCTCGGCCGTAGCGGTAGCCGTTGTAACTGTCGCTGTGGTGCAGTTCGGACGATAGGAACACGCTGAATCCGTTGTTTGCGCCATACACGATGATGGGCAGCGGAATGGAGACGTGCTTGTCGCCAAAGGTGGCAATGTGCCATTCGTACGAGTCGCCTATATGCCCGAATATCAACGCTTTGACATCGAGTTTTTCGGGTTCTTCGGCGGCTGTCTCGGCTGTTTCGGCAAACAGATTGACCGAAAACGCCAGCACAAGCGACAATATGGTCAGAAACTTTTTATACATGCTTCGATTTCAGCAATTTAGAAAAATAGAGCGTTTCCACGGCGAGCGTTACGAAGTAGAAACCCAAAAACACGCACGCGAAAGCCACGTTTTGTTCGTTCACCACTTTTATATAGACCACAAAACAGGTGATTGCCACGACGAATTTCGCCATTTTTGCGCCAAAAATCCAATTGACCGTTTGCCGCGACGGCTTGTCGGCGGCCACATGCAGCACGCCCACCGCCAACAGCGACAGCAACATAAAGAGCGCAGGCACCGCCCAATAGAGCGCAAACGCATGTTGCGGCACAGCAAACCTGAAGAGCAGCCAGCCCGCCACTGCGCACAATGCCTGAACCAAATATGTACAAACGGCGAATCGTTTCATTTTCAACTCAAAACATTTTCGACACAAACGGTTATCACGTTGTTTTCCACTTCGACAAAGCCGCCATCGACAGCGATTGTCTGCTCGCCGGCATCGGTGCGGTAGGTTACGTTACCCTTTTGCAACGACGAAATGATGGGGGCGTGGTTGTTCAGCACTTCGAATGCGCTGAACTTGCCAGGCAGTGCGACAGCCGTAACCTCTCCCGCAAAAATCCGCCCCCGTGGCGAAATTATCTCCAGTTTCATCGTTTATAGTTGGTTAATCCGACAAATTAATACAAAATTTCTAATTTTGTTTGGCTGCGGCGAGCAGTTTTTTGCCCTTTTCGATGGCCTCTTCTATGGTGCCGACATTGAGGAACGCCATTTCGGGATATTCGTCCACTTCGCCGTCGAGAATCATTTTGAAGCCTTTGATTGTGTCTTCGATTGGCACCATCACGCCGGGGACGCCAGTAAACTGTTCGGCCACGGTGAACGGCTGCGAGAGGAAACGTTGCACTTTGCGTGCGCGGTTTACGGTCATGCGGTCTTCGTCGGAGAGTTCCTCCATGCCGAGAATCGAGATGATGTCCTGCAACTCTTTGTTGCGCTGCAAAATCTGTTTGACGCGCTGCGCCGTGTTGTAGTGGTCTTCGCCCACGATTTGCGGGTCGAGTATGCGCGACGTGGAGTCGAGCGGATCGACGGCGGGATAGATGCCGAGTTCCGATATTTTACGGCTCAACACGGTGGTAGCGTCCAAGTGTGTGAATGTGGTGGCTGGTGCGGGGTCGGTCAAGTCGTCGGCCGGCACATATACGGCCTGCACCGATGTGATGGAGCCGCGTTTGGTCGATGTGATGCGTTCCTGCATCAAGCCCATTTCGGTGGCCAATGTAGGCTGGTAGCCCACAGCCGACGGCATACGTCCGAGCAGAGCCGACACTTCGGAGCCTGCCTGCGTGAAACGGAAAATGTTGTCGATGAAGAACAGAATATCGTGTCCGCCGTCGGCATCGCGGAACGATTCGGCCACCGTCAAACCCGACAGTGCCACCGACGAGCGCGCTCCAGGCGGTTCGTTCATCTGTCCGAATATGAGTGCCACTTGCGATTTTGCGAGTTCGTTGTAATCAACCTTCGACAAGTCCCAGTTGCCCTCTTCCATGCTTTTTTTGAAGGCATCGCCATAGCGTATGATGCCCGATTCTATCATTTCGCGCAGCAGGTCGTTGCCTTCGCGCGTGCGTTCGCCAACGCCAGCAAACACCGAGAATCCGTTGTGGCCTTTGGCGATGTTGTTTATCAACTCTTGAATCAGCACGGTTTTGCCCACGCCTGCGCCGCCGAAAAGTCCGATTTTACCGCCTTTCGAGTAGGGTTCGAGCAGGTCGATGACCTTGATGCCCGTGAAGAGAATCTCTTTCGTGGTCGACAGTTCGTCGAATTTAGGCGGTTCGCGGTGGATTGGGTAGGTTTCGGTGTAGTCGAGTTGCTTCATGCCGTCGATGGCTTCGCCGATGACGTTGAGCAGTCGGCCTTTGACCTGTGTTCCGATGGGCATCGAGATTGGTTTGCCGAGTGCGCGCACTTCGAGCCCGCGTTGGAGGCCGTCGGTAGAGTCCATCGCCACCGAGCGCACGGTGTTTTCGCCGATGTGTTGCTGGATTTCGAGGACGAGTTTTTTGCCGTTCGGGCGCGTTACTTCCAAGGCGTCGTGGATGGCGGGCAGTTGTTCCGACTTTTCCTTATCGATATCGAAGACGACATCGACCACAGGCCCCACGATTTGCGAAATATACCCAATGTTTGCTGCCATAAAATGCGATTTTGTTAAATTCGAGCAAAGATACTAATTTTTGCAGAAACAACGATTTTTTTTACGAAAAAATCTGCACATTTTTTTGTCCGAAAGTATTCGGGCAGCAAGAAGCAAGCAAAAATTATGCCAAAAAAACACAAACGATGAGCGACAAACGGTGGGTATCGCGCAAAAAATTCGGGAGAAAAACAGACCATTTTAATAAGTGAACAAAAAATGCTAACTTTGCAAGTTATTGGCTACGTGCGCCATCAACTCAAAAAAAATCGATTGTTTTGCGTTATTTTCTCACATTTGCGTATCGCGGCACCAACTATTGCGGTTGGCAGATGCAGCCCAACGGCTGTTCGGTGCAGCAGGTTCTGACCGATGCGCTGCGCACTGTGGCGCGCGACCAAACGCTGACTGTGGTTGGTGCTGGGCGCACCGATGCTGGCGTGCATGCCACGAAAATGGTGGCGCACTTCGATGTGGAGCAAGCGATTGACGATGCGGCGAAATTCGTTGCGCGAATGAACGGCGTTTTGCCAGCCGACATTGCGGTGAGCGGCCTGCGCGAGGTGGCTGCCGATGCGCACGCACGGTTCGATGCGACGGCGCGCCACTACGAATACCACATCACGGCGGCGAAGAATCCGTTCAAGACCGATTTAGCGTGGCGCGTGCCTGTGGCGCTCGACTTCGACCGTATGAACGCGGCCGCCGCTACCCTATTGGAATACAGCGACTTCACAAGTTTTTCGAAAACCAACACCGATGTCAAGACGATGCTTTGTCGCATCACAGAGGCGCGTTGGGAACGCCGTGGCGACGAGTGGGTGTTTGGCATCGAAGCCAACCGTTTTTTGCGCAATATGGTGCGCGCCATCGTCGGTACGCTGGTGGAGGTGGGCAAAGGCAACCTGTCGGTCGAAGGCTTTCGCGCAGTTGTCGAAGCCAAAAACCGCTGTGCGGCAGGCATGTCGGTGCCGGCGTGCGGACTGTTTTTGACCGATGTGAAATACGATTTTTCAGTATGAAAGTGAAAAAGTGTGAAAGTTTGAAAGTGTGAAAGTTTATAAAGTTTATAAAGTTAGAAAGTGTTTGTTGATTTGGAGATTATTATTCATTCGCTGCGCGCATTTTTTCTCCGCTCGGCATTGCTCAAACAAGTTTGGCACTGCCCTCGCTTACCGAAAAAATTCTTAATTCTTAATTGGTTTCAACCCCGCCCGAAAAACTGTCGTTTTTCTCGTCCCCTTGTAAAGGGGACAGGTTCGCGCCCAACAACAACTCCTCACTCCTAATTCCTAAATCCTAATTATTAACAATAAACTCTCACCTATAAACTCTTGCTACTTGCGACTTGTGTCTTGCTACTAAAAAATCAATAATAAAATTATGAAAAAATGTGATTTTAAGACGAAAATTTTGCCGAATTTGATAATCGGGCTGGTGTTTGCGTTGGCGACGGTCATCTATTTTTGGCCGGTTTTGGAGGGGAAAATCATCTACGCTGGCGACAACATCAACGGGAGCGCGGCGGTAAGAGAGAGCGTGGCCTACCACGAGGCGACGGGCGACTACTCCAGCTGGACGAACTCGATGTTTTCGGGTATGCCCAACTACCAAATCGGCGGCAACGGCGGCTACAAAGTCGATCGGATTTTGCGCCCTGTGCGTCTGTTTTTCTCGTGGGGCAACCGCAACACGGCATTCATATTTCTGTTTTATCTCTGCGCCTTTTTTCTGTTGCTGCGCACATTCAAGGTCGATAAGTGGCTGAGCATGGCCGGCGCGTTTGCCATTGCGCTATCGAGTTACTTTTTCGTCATTATCGCGGCAGCGCACCACGGCAAGTGCTACTCCATCACATGGATGACACTAGTAGCCATCGGGTTCATACTCACCTACCGCAAGCACTACGGTTGGGGCGCGCTGCTGGTGATGTTTTTCACCTACATCGGCTTTTTCCAGCATCCGCAGATGTCGTACTACATGTGTATGATGATTGGCATGTTTTGGTTTGCCGAGTTGGCCATTGCCGCCCGCGCCAAGGAGTGGAAACATTTCGGCATAGCCACAGCCATATTTTTTGCCTCGTTTGCCATCGGCATGGGCATGGGCAGTGCCAACGTGTTCACCAACAGCGAATATGCCGAAGAGACGATGCGCGGCGGCCATTCCGATTTGGTGAAATCGACCGACGGCGCCAACAAAACCAAAGGTCTCGACCTCGACTACGCCACGGCGTGGAGTTACGGCATCGACGAGAGCATGACATTTCTCATTCCCAACTACATGGGCGGTGCCAGCGGTTACAATCTGGGCAAAGATTCGCCTTTGGAAAAAGATCTGAAAGCGATGGGCGTTCCCGCGCGGCAAGCCCGACAATTTTGCCAATCGGCACCGACCTATTGGGGCGAAAAAGCCTTTACAAGCGGTCCGGTATATATGGGCACCATCGTTTGTTTTCTGTTTTTGCTCGGTTTGCTGATAGTGAAAGGTCCCTACAAATGGGCGTTGCTCGCCGCCACGCTGTTCTCCGTCTTTTTGGCGTGGGGACACAATTTCATGCCGCTCACCGAACTGTTTTTCAAGTATTTCCCCGTTTATAACAAATTCCGTGCGGTCGAAAGCATTTTGATTGTTGCCGAAATTGCCATGCCGCTGCTCGGATTTTTGGCGTTGAAAGCCCTCGGCGACAAAGCATTGCCGTGGGAACGCGCGAAAAAGAGCATTTTCATTGCGGGCGGCATCACGGGCGGCATCTGCCTGTTGGTGGCACTATTCTGCGGCGGAATCGACGTTACTTCGTCGTACGATGCACCGTGGAAAGGGCAAGTAGGCGAACAGATCTACGCCGCCATTCTCGACCAGCGCACCGCGTTGATTCGTGCCGACGCTTGGCGTTCGCTGCTGTTTGTCGTGCTGGGCGCGGCGGTTGTGTTTGCCTATGCCAATGCCCGCTACAACAAAGAACCGAAGCGCAACCTCAACCTCTACTGCGGCATCGCGCTCACACTGCTCGCGGTGGCCGACATGTGGACGGTGGACAAGCGTTTTTGCAACGACAGCATATTTATTCCGCGGAAAGACACCCAAAAAGCGTTCCAAATGATGCCTTACGAAGCGGAATTGCTGAAAGACAGCACCTATTTCCGTGTGCTCAATTTGGCGACCAACACCTTCAACGAGGCGCGCACATCGTACTATCTCAAATCGATTGGCGGTTACTCGGCTGCGAAACTGCGCCGCTACCAAGACCTGATAGATGTGCATATCGCCCCCGAAATGAATCCGTTGATGCAAGCCATCGTGCAAACCAGCGGTTTTGCGCTACCCTGCAACGGCGACAGCATCTTCCCCGTACTGAACATGCTCAATATGAAATATGCCATCGTGCCGTTACAAAACGGGCAGCAGATTCCCATCGAAAATCCGTATGCCATGGGCAATTGCTGGTTTGTGGACAATCTGCAAACCGTAGATAACGCCAACGACGAAATTGCCGCTCTCGACAAAATCGACCTGCACACGACGGCCGTTGTCGACCGGTCGTTTGCCGACAAATTGGACGTAACCCTGCCCGAAGCCGCGCCACTGATGGCATTCGACGAAGACCGCATCGAACTCACGCACTACGCGCCCAACCGGCTCGACTATCGCGCGCAAAACGAGCGCAATCGCGTGGCCGTATTCTCCGAAATCTACTATCCGCACGGCTGGAAACTCTATCTCGTGGGCGACGACGGTCATTTCGACCAGCAACTGCCGCTTGCACGTGTCAATTACATGCTGCGCGCCGCCGTCATTCCTGCCGGCACTCACCGCTTGGCCATGGTGTTCGACCCCGACAGCATTCACAAAGGCGACCTGCTCTCACTGATATGTTTGGGCATTTTCGGACTCACGTTGTGCGGCGTGATTGGTACAAAAATCTATCGGAAACGCAAAAAAACTTTGGCCGACCAAACAAAAAGCGTATCTTTGTCAAACAATAATTTCGAAACAGTCGGTTAGAGCGAAGCACAAAACATGCGAATAGTAATTCTAGGCACGGCATACCCCTATCGGGGCGGATTGGCAGCGTTCAACGAGCGGCTGGCGCACGAGGCGTTGGCGGCAGGCGATGAGGTGGAGATACTGACTTTTACGCTGCAGTATCCCGATTTCCTCTTCCCCGGTAAGACGCAGTACAGCGAAGACCCCGCCCCCGCAGACCTGTCGATACGGCGTGTGATGAACTCCGTCAATCCCCTGTCGTGGGTGCGCACGGGGCGACTGATACGGCGTATGCACCCCGACCTGCTCATCATCAAATTTTGGATCCCGCTCATGGCACCCTGTTTGGGCACCATAGCACGAATAGCGAAAAGGGGAGGCCGAACTCGGGTCGTGTCAGTATTAGACAATGTGATACCGCATGAACCGAAACCG
>CAVKQB010000043.1:0-18978 GCA_963658575.1 Leyella stercorea
CAGAGTCAAACTTGTTTGAACTATGCCGAGCGGAGAAAAAATGCGCGCAGCGAATGAATAATAATCTCCAAATCATCAAATCTGCAAATCCACAAATAACCAACAATAACGCCACCAACAGACGCGGCACGCCACGTCCCTACAAAATAAATCATTGATTTATTGACTTATTGAACTATTAAATTTGTAAATTTGTCAATCCGTCAATTTGAAATCTAAAATTGATTAAATAATTGGAAATTGAATAATTAGATAATTAAATTGTCTTTGTTCTTTGTTCTTTGTTCTTTGCTCTATGTTCTAATTGTCTTGCTACTCATATCTTGCTACTAAAAACTCTGAAAATGACTTCCAGCAAAGCATACATCGCCATTCTGACCGCCATGGTCATTTGGGCTTGTTCGGGCATCGCCACCAAAGTGGGTTTGACGGCGTTCGCGCCCATCACGCTGGTTACCATGCGTTTTGTCATGGCCGTGGCGTTGATGCTGCTTGTCGGGTGGGCAAGCCGTTCGCTCGTGCGCCTCAAACGCAAAGATGTGCCGCTGTTTCTGCTGGCCGGTTTCGTGCAGCCGTTTCTCTATTTCATGTTCGAGAGTTACAGCCTGAAAATGCTCGCCTCGCCCACCATCGCCGAGGCGTTGCTCTCGACAGGACCGCTCTTTGCACCGCTATTTGCGTGGCTTTTGCTGCGCGAACGCGTAACGTGGCGCAACATCGTCGGCATCGTCATCTCCACGGCGGGCATGTTGCTGCTGATAGTCGATGTGGGCGGCGCGACGTTCGACATCGGCTCGCCCATGGGCATCGTGCTGGCCATGCTGGCCGTCTTTTCGGCGGTGCTCTACACCATTCTGCTGCGCAAGATGCCCGCGCGCTACAACTCGCTCTCCATCGTGCTGTATGTGCAGATGTCGGCGCTGCTCTTTTTCGTCCCGGTTTGGGCTCTGACCGATGGGCGGCACCTGAGCGACATGACATTTTCGTGGCAAGCGTTCGGCGCAGTCGGCTTTTTGGCCGTATTCTCGTCGGTGGCGGCGTTTGTGCTGTTTTGCTACGCCGTGCGGCGATTGGGCGTTACGCGCGCCAACGCCTTCAACAACATTCGTCCCGTGTTCACTGCGCTGATTATGCTCGCCTTTTTCGGCGAACAGCTGCCGTGGCTCAAATGGCTCGGCATCGCCGTGGTGATTGTCGGGCTGTTCATCTGCCAATCGTCGGGCAAAAAACACGCTAAACGCCTAAAACACTGATGCCATGACCAAGACCTGCCCACGCTGCGGAGCGACTTTCGACTGCCGCCACGACGACATCATACACTGCCAATGCGCCGGTGTAGCGTTCAGCCCACGCCAACGCGCGCTGCTGCAACAACTGTACAGCGACTGCCTCTGCCGGAAATGCCTGATTGCGCTTTCGGCAACACTATAATTCACACATCACAAAACATACACAACCGAAAAATAACGAAAAAAATGGCATTTACCAGACAATAACAATCGTAAATAAACTTGCATATTTGCCCGAAAACATATATCTTTGCCGACATAAACGATAAAACATCAACAATACAACAACCAAAATCAACTCCGCCTATGGCATAACCACGCATCGGTAAAGCGATGCAATGACATACTAAAATAGCGTTTTGCTTCAGACTTGTGCTCTTGAGAAAACTCGACACTTTCTTTAAGACATAAAAATGCACCAAGGAAAAAGCCAAAATGCTCATGCGAAAGCGTGGGCTTTTTCCGTAGATATATTTGGTGCATTTAAGGTAAGTCGAGTTCCTTTCAAGAGCCGAATAATTCAGTAAACGAAAGTGCCACGCTATTTTTATGTCTGTATCGTAGGCAAAGAACACAACCATAATAAGTTGAATTTACGAAAAAAGTAGAATACTTAACCCAAGCCCGAATCCGGAGCGGACATAAAACAAAATGCTTATGGCACAACAAAATTTTAAGGAGAACTATCAAGCAAAGTATCTACCCTTGGTGGCAGAATTTGTGAAGAATGTGGAAACCAATGGGATTAATACCGAAGGGCTTCCAGAACCTCATTTGCCAGTTGTCGGTAAAACCTATGAACAAGCCAAGTACAAAATTGCATTTTTCGGTAAGGACACAAAAGGCTTCTGCAGTTTGTCTAAGTTTGTTGCTGCCTATCACGAAGACCCTCAGAAGGCTTTGTATTTAATGCAAGGTGCGTTGGACGAAAGTTGGTATATGGGCTGGAGACATAAAGGCACTTCGTTTTGGGATTTTATTATTAAGTTCCTTTGCGCGTTCTACCATATCGGTGATGCCAAAGAGTATAACAGACATTACCAGAACGACGACCCCTTTTATAGGGATATAGCCTCAAGTTTTATTTGGGGTAATACCAATTCCTTGGAACGGTTTTATGTAACAGCGGCGAAGAAAGGAGTAAACCGAAAAGATTATGAACAAGTAAAAACCTATAGTCGCATATTTGACAACGCTGACCATATTCTTCGTACAGCGCACCCCAATGTGTTGTTGATTCTTGACTGGGGAAAACCTAGAAATTGGTTGTGTGGAAACTATGAACCTAACGAAGTCGATAAACCGGTATTAGGCGATCATTTAGAGTATTATTATATTCGCAGTACGGATACACATGTGTTTTGGACTGCCCACCCTGTATGGTTTGCACATAGAAAGAGGTCATTCCAAGATATTATTCTGAAGATTATTGAAATGCTCGGCGAATATAGTGTATGGGATTCATTACCCACGCACCCTGCCGATTGGAGTTTGCCAACGGAGAATACCATTAGCAATAAAAACGAATAATCTTAAAAGCATAGCAAAATGAAAAAAGAATATCTTATAGTATTTATACTATTCTTTGGCTGGAATACTCTCTATGCAGCCGATAAGGTTAAAATAGGAGACCTGTACTATTATTTGAATAGTTCCACTAAAAAAACGGCATCAGTTACATCACCTTCGTCAGGAAAATATAGTGGAGACATTGTTATTCCTTCTTCCGTTACATATGAGGGCATAACCTATAATGTAATAGAAATATGGGATGCTTTCTGGGGTTGCACGGGGCTTACCTCCATTACTATCCCAAATAGTGTAAAGAGTATAAGTGGTGCCTTCTATGGTTGTGGAGGTCTTACCTCTATTGTCGTAGAAAGCGGCAATACGGTATATGACAGTCGTGAGAATTGTAATGCTATTATCGAAACCGCAACGAATACACTCATACGAGGTTGTAATACAACTGTTATCCCCAACAGTGTAACGAGTATTGGAGAGGGTGCTTTCTCTGGTTGCACGGGTCTTACCTCTATTACTATTCCCGAAAGCGTAACAAGTATTGGAAGCAGTGCTTTCTATGGTTGCACGGGTCTTACCTCTGTTACTATCCCAGAGAATGTAACAAATATTGGATATGGCGCTTTCTCTGGTTGCACGAGCCTTACCTCGATTGTGGTTGAAAGCAGCAATACGGTATATGACAGTCGTGAAAATTGTAATGCAATTATAGAAACCGCAACAAATACACTCATTCAAGGTTGCAATACAACTGTTATTCCTAATAGTGTGACAAGTATTGGAGATCGTGCTTTCTGTTGCACGGGTCTTACATCTGTTACTATCCCCAACAGCGTAACGAGCATAGGAGAGTATGCTTTCTATGGTTGCACAGGGCTTACCTCTGTTACTATTCCCAACAGTGTAACGAGTATTGAAAATTGTACTTTCTCGAGTAGTGGTCTTACTTCGATTACTATCCCCAACAGCGTAACGAGTATTGGAGAGAAGGCGTTCTATGATTGCACAGGTCTTACTTCTGTTACTATTGGCAAAAACGTAACGAGTATCGGAAAATATGCTTTTTCGGGTTGCATCAATCTTACCTCTGCTGTGTGGAATGCGAAACATTGCGATTGTACATCCCTATTTTATGATGCAATGACTAATATGGAATCTTTTACCTTTGGTAACGAGGTAGACAGTATTCCTGCTTATCTCTGCTATAGAATGAGCAAATTAACCTCTATTACTATACCAAAAAGCGTAACATGGATTGGAGATTGTGCTTTCAATGGTTGCACTGGCCTTACCTCTGTAGTATGGAATGCTAAGAAATGTGGTTGGTCTTCTAGTCCTTTCTCTCAATCCATTGATAGTATCACTTCTTTTACCTTTGGTAACGAGGTAGACAGTATTCCTGCTTATCTCTGCTATAGAATGAGCAAATTAACCTCTATTACTATTCCAAACAGCGTAATGAGTATTGGAGACTATGCCTTCCAGTATTGCACGGGTCTTACTTCTGTTACTATTGGCAAAAACGTAACGAGCATAGGAAAATATGCTTTTTCGGGTTGCACGGGTCTTACTTCTGTAGTATGGAACGCCAAGAAGTGTGGCGGTTGGAGTGGATATTCTTCTTCCCCATTCTATGCCGCCAGTAACAAAATCACCTCTTTCACTTTTGGCAATGAAGTAGATAGTATTCCTAACTATTTATGTTATGATATGAGCAAATTAACCTCCATTACTATTCCTAACAGTGTAACGAATATTGGAGATGGTGTATTCTGGAATTGCAATAGTCTTGACTCTATCAATATCCCAAACAGTGTAACGAGTATTGGAGAGTATGCTTTCTATGGTTGCACAGGGCTTACCTCTATCACCGTCCCAAACAGCGTAACAAGTATTGAAAATTGTACTTTCTATCGTTGTACGGGTCTTACCTCGATTACTATCCCTAATAGTGTAACGAGTATAGGAACCGATGCTTTCTATGGTTGCACAGGGCTTAAAAAAGTGAATTATACGGGAGATGTAAAGGGGTGGTTAAGTATTGATATGAGTATGAGTGATAACCCTATTCATTATTCAAGAAACTTATATATTAACGATGTGCTTTTGACTGATTTAGTTATACCTGATAGAGTAACCGAGGTTTCAGCAGCCTTTGCTTATGACACCTGTATAACCTCTGTTACTATCCCCAATAGTGTAACGAGTATTGGAGAGAAGGCGTTCTATGATTGCACAGGTCTTACTTCTGTTACTATTCCCAACAGTGTAACAAATATTGGAAGTCGTGCTTTCTCAAGTAGTGGTCTTACCTCGATTGCTATCCCTAATAGCGTTACAACTATCGGAGATAGTGCTTTCTATCGGTGTAGTAGTCTCACCTCAATTACTATCCCTAATAGTGTAACGAGTATAGGAACCGATGCTTTCTATGGTTGCACAGGGCTTAAAAAAGTGAATTATACGGGAGATGTAAAGGGGTGGTTAAGTATTGATATGAGTATGAGTGATAACCCTATTCATTATTCAAGAAACTTATATATTAACGATGTGCTTTTGACTGATTTAGTTATACCTGATAGAGTAACCGAGGTTTCAGCAGCCTTTGCTTATGACACCTGTATAACCTCTGTTACTATCCCCAATAGTGTAACGAGTATTGGAAAGTCTGCTTTCTATGGTTGCACAGGGCTTACTTCTGTTACTATCCCCAACAGTGTAACAAATATTGGAAGTAATGCTTTCTATCGTTGTACGGGTCTTACCTCGATTACTATCCCAAACAGCGTAACGAGTATTGGGGTGCAGGCTTTCTGGGGTTGCAGGGGGCTTACCTCTGTTACTATCCCAAACAGCGTAACGAGTATAGGAAGCGGTACTTTCTGGGGTTGCACAGGGCTTACCTCTGTTACTATTGGCAACAGCGTAACGAGTATTGGAAACAGTACTTTCTATGGTTGCACAGGGCTTACCTCTGTTACTATTGGCAACAGCGTAACGAGTATTGGGGTGCAGGCTTTCTGGGGTTGCACGGGTCTTACCTCTATCACTATCCCCAATAGTGTAACGAGTATTGGAAAGTATGCTTTCTATGGTTGCACAGGGCTTACCTCTATCACCGTCCCAAACAGCGTAACAAGTATTGAAAATTGTACTTTCTATCGTTGTACGGGTCTTATCTCGATTACTATCCCAAACAGCGTAACGAGTATTGGAGGACATGCATTTGATGGTTGCACAGGTCTTACCTCCATACGAGTGGAATCACAAACACCACCACAATGTGGCTATAGTTGTTTTTCGTGCTGCCCCAATGATATTCCTCTCTACATTCCCTGTGGTACAAAAGAGGCGTATCAAGCGGATGCAGTTTGGTCTTCATTTACGAATATTATCGAGGAGCATGAGTATAGTGCCATTATACAACCATCTGCGAATGGGGCTGTAGAAACTGTTGCTTACACATGCGACAACGAACTGACGATTCAGGCAACTGCCAACGAACATTACCACTTTACCCAATGGAACGATGGCAATACCGATAACCCGCGTACCTTTGTGGTATTCCAAGACACTACTTTGACTGCCGAATTTGCTATTGACCAACATACTATTTCAGCCCAGACAGAACATGGTCATATAGAGGGTACGGGCGAGCATGACTATGGCACAAGTATAACGCTGACGGCTATTGCTGATGAGCATTACCATTTCACACAATGGGGCGATGGTAACACCGATAATCCACGCACCGTAGTAGTTGAGGGTGATGCAACTTATGCAGCAGAGTTTGCCATAGACCAGTTTACCATTACGGCGACGGCAGAGGGGAATGGCTCTGTGTCGGGAGACGGCACTTACGATTATGGTGTAGAGGTAATACTGTACGCTATTGCCGACGAGCATTATCATTTCACTCAATGGAGCGATGGCAATACCGATAACCCGCGCACGGTATTAGTCGAAGGTGAAGCCACCTACACGGCCGAGTTCGCACTTGCTTACTCGGGACAATGCGGCGACAACCTCTATTGGTCGTACGCTAACCACACCCTCACTATTTCGGGTACGGGAGCAATGTACGACTACGACGAGAGCAATCTCCCGTGGCTACTGCTTCGCGATACAATTACGGCGGTCGTCTTGGAGCGTGGTATCACCCATATCGGGAATAATGCGTTTAACAACTTCGCCAAACTGAACAAGATAGAACTGCCCAACACGCTCACCTCTATCGGGGCAAGTGCCTTTGCCTGCTGCCGCAAGTTGTACGACATCTATTCGTACGCCATCGAGCCGCCTGTAGCCGACAATAGCTCGTTCACCAACTACAATGTCTATCTCTATGTCCTGTGCGACAACCTGCGCGATTACCAAATGGATGTCGTGTTCGGTTCTTTCAAATACATCAAGTGCATGGGGGCCGACGAGGTTGAAACCATCAACGAGGTAACCGTCGATGCGTCGGCTAACGATGCGGTGTTCACTTGGCCAGCAGACGGCTCTGCTGCCTCCTATACTCTGCAGATAACCAAGGACGGCGAGGTGTTCTGCACGCTTGTATTTAACAGTTTTGGACAACTCACGGGCATAGCGTTTGCACCGTCGCCCGACGGCACTGCGCCGGCCAATCGCGCCGCCGAAAGCACAAATTCGGGCTACCGCTTCACGGTTACTGGTTTGGACGAGGCCTCAACCTATACCTACGACCTTACGGTGAAGGATGCCGACGATAAGGTAGTACACAACTACACGGGTACGTTTGCTACCGAGGGCGCAACGGCACTCGCTCCAGTTGAAATCGCAGGGCTCTACGCCACTGCTGGCCGCATCATTTGCGACGGCGAATTCCAAATTTTCGACCTGCTCGGCCGCAACGTTACCCGCCTCAACGGCTCGCTGAACGGCGTGTATGTCGTTAAACTTGGCGATAGAGCACAGAAGATTGTAGTGAGATAAAAGGTTAGAGGTGAGAGGTTAGAGGCAATTAGAAATTAGAAATTAGAAATTAGAAATTAGGAGTGAGGAGTGAAAATTTCAAATTCCAATTTTCAAATTGTCGGTAAGCGAAACGCCTTAATTTTCAAATCTTCAAATTTTTCTAGTAGCAAGACACAAGTCGCAAGATAAATTTAGTGTGAAAGTTTGAAAGTATAAAAGTGCAAAAGTAGGGGCGCCCAAGTTGGTTCAGTCCTCTCCCCTTTTTTGAGCGCGTTCTCTCCCCCTGCTGCGTAGCAGATAGGGGGAGTACCCACGCAGTGGGGGTAGGGGTTTATGTCAATTAACAATGAATAATGAACAATGAATAATTGTTCGCGTCCAAGTTGGTTCAGTCCTCTCCCCTTTTCAAGGGGAGTACCTGCGAAGCAGGGGTAGGGTTCTATGTCAATGGATAATGAATAATTGTTCACGCCCAACAACTACTAACTACTAACTACTCACTACTCACTACTAACTACTCACTCACCTTCACACTTTCACACTTTATAAACTTTTCACTTTCACACTTTCAAACTAATTTCGTACCTTTGTCAGGTCGTTTCGCCCGTTTGGCGCGACGGCACAAGACGATGTGGCAAGAACGTACAGAACTGATGTTTGGTGCCGACCGATTGGCACGCCTGCAAGCGGCGCATGTGCTGGTGGTTGGGCTCGGCGGCGTGGGAGCGTATGCGGCCGAAATGCTCTGCCGTGCCGGCGTGGGCTGCTTCACGCTGGTCGATGGCGACACGGTGGCCGACAGCAACCGCAATCGCCAACTCATCGCACTGCGCTCGACACTCGGACAGCCCAAAACCGAAGTGCTGGCGGCACGCCTGCGCGACATCAATCCCGAGGTACAACTGCATCTGCACACCGAATTTCTGCGCGACGAACGCACGGCCGAACTGCTCCGCGCTGCGCACTACGATTTTCTGGTCGATGCCATCGACACGCTCAGCCCCAAGGTCTTTCTGCTCTACGAAGCGCACCAATTGGGCATTCCCACGGTTTCGAGCATGGGTTCGGGCGGCAAACTCGACCCCGCGCAGGTGCGCCTCTGCGACATATCGAAGTCGAACTACTGCAAACTGGCGCACATGGTGCGCAAATATCTGCACCGTCTGGGCGTGCGCCGCGGAATCACGGTGGCCTACTCGCCCGAAATTGTGCCCGACGAACGGATAGAAGTGGTCGAAAACGAACGCAACAAACGCTCGAACGTCGGCACGGTGTCGTACATGCCCGCCATATTCGGCTGTTACTTGGCATCGCACGTCGTACGCACGCTCACAGCAACCGATTCGCAACCGAAACAATCTGAAAATCAATGATACAGGCTCGAAACATCACCAAATCGTATGGCGCATTGCCCGTGCTGAAAGGCGTCGATCTGCACGTCGCTCCGCGCGAAATCGTATCGATTATGGGACCAAGCGGCGCAGGCAAAACCACGCTGCTGCAACTGCTCGGCACGCTCGACCGCCCCGACGGCGGCACAATCGCCATAGCCGGCACCGACGTGCTGGCACTCAAAGGCGACGCACTCTCCGACTTTCGCAACAAACACATCGGATTTGTGTTCCAATTCCACCAACTTCTGCCCGAATTTACGGCCGTCGAAAATGTGATGATGCCTGCGCTGATTGCTGGAAAAACGTTTGCCAACGCCGAACGTTCGGCCATGGAACTACTTGATTATCTGAAACTTGCCGACCGCGCCAAACACAAGCCAGCGCAACTTTCGGGCGGCGAAAAGCAGCGTGTGGCCGTGGCGCGTGCGCTGGTCAACCGCCCCGAAGTGCTTTTTGCCGACGAACCGAGCGGCAGCCTCGACAGCACCAACCGCACCGAACTGCACCGCCTATTTTTCGACCTGCGCGACACCTTCGGGCAGACCATTCTCATCGTTACGCACGACGACGAACTAGCCGCCATGAGCGACCGCGTGGTACACATGCGCGACGGCAAAATCGGCGAACCATGATTTATCGACGCACAAAACAAAAATAATCACATTTTTTTGCTGCAAAATTTGTCATTTCAGCCTTTTGTTTGTAAATTTGCAGCGAACTTTTATCCGATAAGAGACATGAAAAAACTACTGTTGCAAAACTTGGGAATCATCATTTTGTTGCTCGGCGTGGTGGTTTTGGCACTCCACTACTTCTCCGTAGCACGCACAAACGCCTATCTGGCACTCGGTTTGGGACTGATTGTTGTAGGCATTTTGGCCTACCTAATCATCAACAAACTGCTGAAATAGAACGACTTACAAGGTAAGCAAAAATTTTTCTCAAAAAAATCCGTTTTTATTTGGCGGGTTTCAGAAAAAAGCGTACCTTTGCAGTCGCAAATCCAAAGCAGTATTTGCTGGTTCCGTAGCTCAACTGAATAGAGTACCACACTACGGATGTGGGGGTTGCGGGTTTGAATCCCGCCGGGATCACACAAACAAAGAGCAATTTATTGAATTTCAATAAGTTGCTCTTTTTCGTATCGGCAATCGACCGATTTTCACGACCACATCGAGCCGAAAAAAGGCTTTCGGAAAAAATTTCCAAAAGCCTCTCGTGCGTCGGGGTGACACGACTCGAACGTGCGACCACCTGGTCCCAAACCAGGTACACTACCAACTGTGCTACACCCCGATTTTTTCGGCGGCAAAGGTACATTTTTTTTCTTATCATACCAAAATTTTACGCATTTTTTTTGTGCAAACACTCAAAATTGGTCGTCTGGAATAATTTTTGTACCTTTGTAGTTTGGCAAAAAAAGAGAAAAACCATGATTTTACCCATGTACCTTTACGGTCAGCCCGTGCTGCGCAAAGTGGCCGCACCGATAGAAAAAGACTACCCCGAACTGCAAACGCTCATCGACAACATGTTCGAAACCATGTACAAATCGGAGGGAATCGGGCTGGCGGCACCGCAAATCGGGCTGCCGATACGCATCATCGTCATCGATGTCAGCGTGCTGGCCGACGACTATCCCGAACTGGCAAATTCGAAAAAAGTGTTGATAAATCCACACATTTTGGAGACATCGGGCAAGGACATCTCGATGGAAGAGGGCTGCCTGAGCCTGCCTGGCATCCACGAAAGCGTAACACGCAAAGAGACCATACACATCAACTACTTCGACGAGCAGTGGACGGAGCACGACGAGGTGGTTACGGGCTATTTGGCGCGCGTGATGCAGCACGAATACGACCATCTGGAGGGGCATCTTTTCACCGACAAGGTGTCGCCACTGCGCCGGCAACTCATCAAAAGCCGCCTGACCAACATCGCCAAAGGCAAAGTAACCTGCAACTACAAAACCAAGCATTGAGATGTGCGCAAAAAGAGCGCACTCCGCGTTCGCATTCAAGCAGTTTGTCGTAGCGCAAGACCGCTGCGCCATGAAAGTCGGCACCGACGGCGTGCTGCTTGGCGCGTGGGCGCAGGCCTCCGACAAGGCGCACATTCTTGACATCGGCACAGGCACGGGGCTTGTGGCATTGATGCTGGCGCAACGCTACCCGACGGCCACGCTGACTGCCGTTGAGATAGAGCCTGAAGCGGCGCAGCAAGCCAAGGAAAATGTAGAAAATTCGCCATTTTCGGAACGAATAAAGGTGATTTGCGCCGACGCTCGGCAACTGTCGGAGAGCGAAAAATTCGACGGCATCGTATGCAATCCGCCCTACTTCGACGAGACGTTGAAAAGTCCCGACAGCGCGCGCGCCACCGCCCGCCACAACGACCAGCTCACGCTACACGACGTGCTGCAAATAAGCCTCGAACGGCTGAAAGACGACGGCTCGCTGCAACTTATTCTACCGACAGCGCATGCGAATAGGCTTATCGAACTATCGAAAGAACGTGCATTCGCACTCGAACGTTTGACGCATGTATTTCCCACGCCGCAAAGCAACGAAAAACGCACGTTGTTGCACTTGCGCCGCGGCAGCGTGCCAGAAATTGCCGAAAACAGCCTCGTGATAGAATTGGAGCGGCACATCTACAGCGACGCATACAAGCGTTTGACGCACAATTTTTATCTGAATCTCTGAAAAAGTTTTGTTTCGTCAGAAAAAAAATCTAACTTTGTGTTTTAGTAGCGAACCAAATCCAATTATCCAATCAACAAAAAATTTCAGTGAGTCAATTTGAAATTTGAAATCTGAAATCTGAAAATTAACGAAAAACTAACCATAAAAATCTAAAAAACCATGAGAGTAATTGCACCTTCAGAACTGATTATCAACGGCGACGGCAGTATTTTTCATCTGCATGTGAAACCCGAACAGATTGCCACAACCATCATTTTGTGCGGCGACCCGAACCGTGTAACCATGATTGCGAGCCACTTCGACAGCATCGAGTGCGAAGTTTCGAGCCGCGAATTTCACACCATCACGGGCATGTACAAAGGCAAACGCCTTTCGTGCGTGTCGCACGGCATCGGCCCCGACAACATCGACATTGTGCTGACCGAATTGGACGCGCTGGTAAACATCGATTTCGCCACGCGCACCGTGAAACCCGAACACACCACACTCACGCTGGTGCGCATCGGCACATCGGGCGGTCTGCAAGAGATTTCGCCCGTCGGCACCTACGTCGTTTCCAAGTATTCGATGGGCTTCGACGGCGTGCTGAACTACTACAAACTGCCCGACGGACTGATAAATTTGGACATGGAAAAGGCATTTTGTAAACACGTCGATTGGAACACACGTTTGGCGCAACCCTACTGCGTGAAAGCCGACGAAGAGTTGGTAGAGCGCATCGGTTTCGACATGGTGAAAGGCATCACCATCGCTGCGCCGGGCTTCTACGGGCCGCAAGGCCGCTATGTGCGCGCCGAACCAGCCGATATGGACTTGAACAAAAAAATCCAATCGTTCGAATACGAAGGCGACGTCATCACCAACTACGAGATGGAGGGTTCGATGGTGGCTGGTCTCGGCAAACTGCTGGGACACAAGGCCATGACCGTGTGCGCCATCATCGCTGGGCGTGTGGCCAAAAACATGAACACCGACTACAAAGGCTCCATCGAAGGCTTGGTAGAAAAAGTGCTGGAACGCATTTAAGCGGACACCATTCACCCAAAAAAAGCCGTTTCGCAGCGTCGGTTGCAGGCGGCTTTTTTTCAGTGAGAAGTTAGCAATTAGCCGTTAGGAGTTAGGAGTTAGGATTTAGGAGTGAGAAGTGAGAAGTGAATTTTATTAGATTTTAACACTAGTTTGAGATTGAATTAACAGTCAATGAACTCGACCATCTGTGCCATATCGACTGCGCCGGGCGTTGGCGGCATTGCCGTGGTGCGTATTTCGGGCGGTGAGGCATTTGCCATTGCCGACAAGGTGTTTTGCCCTGCATCGAAAAATAGCACCGTCGCCACGATGGCGGCCAACAGCGTGCATTTCGGGCAAATAGTGTATGCCGACGGCAGCCTGCTCGACGAGGTATTGCTCACGAAATTCCGTGCGCCCCACTCGTTCACGGGCGAAGATGTGGTAGAAATTGCCTGCCACGGCTCCATATTTGTGCAGCAAGAGTTGGTGAAACTGCTGATACAGAGCGGTTGCACGATGGCGCGACCGGGGGAATTCACGCGGCGCGCATTCGCCAACGGCAAGATGGATTTGAGTCAGGCCGAAGCCGTGGCCGACCTGATTGCGGCGCAGAGCCGTGCGGCACACGACCTTGCACTGCGACAGATGCGCGGCGTTTTTTCCGACGAATTGGCGCGACTGCGCGAACGGCTGCTGACATTCACCTCGTTGCTGGAGTTGGAACTCGACTTTGGCGACCACGAAGAGTTGGAGTTTGCCGACCGCACGCAACTGCGCGATTTGTGTAATGAGATTGAGCGCAAAATCCGTCGGCTCACCGACTCATTCTCGACTGGGAACGCCATCAAAAACGGCATTCCTGTGGCCATCGTGGGCGAGACGAACGCTGGCAAATCGACACTGCTCAACGCACTTGTCGGCGACGAACGCGCCATCGTTTCGGACATTCACGGCACCACGCGCGACGCGATAGAAGACACCGTAACGCTGCGTGGCGTACTGTTCCGCTTTATCGACACCGCTGGACTGCGCCCAACCACCGACACCATCGAAAACGTGGGCATCGAGCGTTCGCTGCGCGCCATAAGCAACGCCCGCATAGTGCTTTGGCTCATCGACTATTCGCAGGAAAAACAGAATCTGCAGTGGCTCGCCCAACAAATTGAGCAACGCTGCGAAGGCAAGCAATTGCTGATAATTCTGAACAAAATCGACCTTTTCGACGAGGCAAAATTGGCAGAACTGAAGCAGAAATTTGCCGATATCGGCAAAAATGTGTTGTGCATTTCGGCCAAAGAGCGCATCCACCTCGATGCGTTGCAAACGGCGTTGTACGAGGCGGCGCAGTTGCCCGAAACCGCGGCCGGCGATGTGATTGTCGCCAATGTGCGGCACTACGAAGCCCTGCAAAAAGCGCACGAAGCCATCGAGCGTGTGCAGAGCGGTTTGGAGAGCGGCCTTTCGGGCGATTTGCTTGCACAAGACCTGCGCGAATGCCTTGGATTCTTGGGCGAAATCACGGGGCAAATCACCTCCGACGAAGTGCTCGGCAACATCTTCAAACATTTTTGCATCGGGAAATAAGGCGGCGGCAAGGCGAGTAAAAAACACAAGCAATCCGTTGGCAGAATTGAATCAAAACTTACCATAAACCAACAAAAACGAGACAACACTATGTCGAAGTCGGCCATAAAGAAACTCTTGCAGTCAATGAAGAAAGAGGACATCATAGAGATGGTTCTCGAACTGTATTCGGCGCGAAAGGAAGCCCAAGAGTATCTGGAGTTTTATGCTGTGCCAGACGAGAAAGGGAAGTTGGAGGAGTACAAGGTTATTATACAGGAAGAGTTCTATCCCAATAGACGGAGAGTACCTCAGGCACGTTTCTCTGTTTGCCGAAAGGCTGTAGCAGATTTCAAAAAACTCAAACCGTCGGACGATGCGCTTGCCGAGTTGATGGTGTCGTATATGGAATGGGCAACCAAACTCACCGATGATTATGGTGATATGTGGGAGCAATACTACGACTCCGTAGAACGCAATTTCGACAAGACCGTCAAACATATCGTTGCGAGCGGTTTGTGGGACGAGTACGACAAACGACTTCGGCAGTGTGTACAATGGTCGAAAGGCAACGGCTATGGCTTTGCAGATGCCATTTCGGGCATGTATGAAAAAGGCAAAGCCCTCGACCACGACATCACCTCCAATATCCAACGACACCGATGACTGAAGCGCAGCATCAAGCGGTTCTTGTTTGTTGACTGATGGGGATTCGCATTTAAGACTCAATTGCACACATGGAGCGCACTGTTTTGCCTTGCGATCTCTTTGGGTCAGATATCCTATTCCTCTGACTCAATCATCGTTTCCGTTCTCCCATCAACACGCTTGTTACACGGGGTAGAAATCGACGCATTGCAAAGTACACTCCCACACATATCGCCGTGCAGAGTAGTGGGGAGACGAGGTAACAGAGAGTCTGCATATACCAAGTATCGCTCATCGGAACTATCTTGTTGACAAGGCTTGTTACAATCCACAATATGAAAACGTGAGAGGCGTAGACGAAGAAGGAAGTGGGGGCGAGCTGCTTGCATTTCTCATATAGCCTGCGGTAACGGCAGAGCGCTGAAGCCACGATGATGAGGGCGAAACTTTGCACGACAATGAGCCAAGGGTGTATCATTCTCGATATCTCATCGCCCATCATCGAACCCGTATAAGTTTGCCAACACATCAATACCACAGCCAATGGGCATATCACGTACCTCCCTTTCCACAGTACCTGGGTGAAGTCTTGCTTCATGATGGCGAAGTAGGCACCTATGCTGAAAAATAGGGCTGCCTGGGCAAAAGTGATGCTTATCCACGATACACGGATGTCGAAGGCGTATATTGCCAGCAGTATCACAAGGTAGAATAGGCGCAACTTCTTGACGAGCCACCATACCAATGGCGAGAGCAAAACCATCATCATCAAATCGCGCATATACCAGAAGGGAAAGAGCACAGGACCGCTGGCGTGGATCATCACTCCGAGCCATGTTGTGCGCTCGCCCCAAACATTGCAATCCCATAACAAGTGGAGGTATCCGTTGTCCCTGAAGTAGTCAGCAATGCCCGACCACGGCTTGCCATACAGCAAGATGCCGCCTACTATGAACATCAGTGTCCAAAGCACCTTGAGAATGTTCCACGCCAAATAGGGTTTCAGCAGACTATGCCACCGTTTCCTAAGTTTGTCCTCATACGTTTTGCGGTTGTACTGCTCCACTTTGAGGAAAAACAAGTAGCCGGAGATGATGAAGAAGATGGGGACGGCACTGCAGGCGATGACATTGGAGCAGAAGATTCTCACGTAGTCATAGATGGCTGCGCCCGACAGTCCGCTGGCATGCAGTTGGGCTACGTCGATTTCCGCTCCGAAACCATGTATGAATACTACGAAAATGGCAAGGGGAAAACGCAACAGATTGATACTCTCTCTGAATCTCCCCCCCCCCCCCCTAATTGGGTTGTTGAACGACATTATACTTTGTTTTTGAAGTAAGTATTGCTTTTGCTTGCAAATGTAATACAAATCATTATAACCACCAAAGCGAGGGGCGCAAAAAAAGAAGCGTTCTGCGGAAGAACGCTTCTCGTTTTGGTTCGGTGATTTTCCTATCATTTTCTGCAAGGTTTCTTGGCACAAAGATATAAAATTTTGCAGACACAGACAAGAAAAATCGCACTTATTTTATTGAATTTCAAATCGTTAAATACTTTTTAAGGAGCGACTAAATAAGTTTATTAGGAGTTCCTATAGTTTCCTATAGCAAATGCTCCAATCGTAAATTGTCCAATCGTCAAATAAAAGTGGCACTTTTTGTATTATAGGCGAAAATTTAAGGCTCATTTTCGTTAGATTCGATAATTTCTACTTCCCAGTTAAGATGAAGCAATGAGAAGATTTTCTCCAGTTGACGCTTTTTATCGGCAGTACCGCTATGTGTATTTACAAAGTACCCATCGCCAACAGCATATTGGGCGTTTGGGTATTGGGGATTGCCACCAATGGTGACAAGCCGCATACCATCCATTGGTAGTTTTAATTCATAAACCCTCTTACCACCTATTTCTTTTATGACCTTACTCATAGTATGTGCAGCTTTCTCGCATACTATGACACTACCATCAGCTCGAACTACACGAATAGTCGTAGCCTTCTTCTTTTTTCTTTCTTTGGGTTCTATTGCCATGCGTTTAGTTTTGGACATACTAATAGGGGCGTCTTCTTTAACCGCATCTGGTGTCTTATGAGAAACCACACCATCACTAAGACTTTCAATTTTATCTTTGATGGCGTATTCCAATATCGGACTTATGGGAAGATCGAACTTATTCATCACTGCCAGCAAATGCTGCAGTTCTTCTATATCAGTCATTATGGACAAGTGGAATTAAAGATTTTCTTTACTTTGATGATACTCGGTTATTCCACAATAGGACTTATTGGGAACTCAATTTCTGTTAGTAAACTTAGTTGATATTAATAGATATTCAAGTTTACTCATTTGCAGATAGCCCTTTTACCTTATATTCTGGCATCGGTTTAGAAAATGATGTTTCGGCATCGATATTGCTACATTGCTGACGAACGATGTTACGGCGTCTAATGGCGGGCTGAAGGCAAAGCATATTGAACTCATTCAAATCAACTTGTTCGACTGAGGTGATATGTGGGAAAAGGAGTTTTAAGTAAGCTGTAGCAATTCGCTTCACAGCCTTTGTATGTCGCATATCTGCTCCCTGTGGTATTTCAACAAGATCGTCCACAATGTGAGAATAAACAGATTCTGTTCGCATCTGATGAAGAACTTCCGAGAAGAACTCGACATTGAGCGTCCAATCGTGTAATGCCATATCAACATTGACACGAGGCAACAACCATCCTTCAATCATTCCGTGGAAGCGGTCAAGAAGAGCCGACTCTCTAAACACTTCAGGAAGAGAATCGAAATATTTGTAGTTCAGAGGCTCATTGTTCTCCGTTAAGAGGATATTGCCAAGCAACATCAAACCACACTCCGACATAAACTCATAATTGTCTATCGTTGCACGACCATATTCAAGATAATTCTTAAGGAACGACTGCATTTCCGAATTATCAGAGAATGTAATGGTCTGTATCTCATCAAAAGCTACCATATCATAGAAGCGCATGATACCGGGTGCCTTTGTTGACTTATCGTAAACTAACTTAGCACGAGAAACCTTACCTCCACTTACAAGCCAAACGAACTTAGAGAGATTGCCAAACACATAGCTCTTTCCAGTACCTTTAGGAGCAAGTTCTATGAGATTAAGTCTTGGCTCGATAAATGGGAGCAATCGAGTCAAAAACTCTAACTTTTGCGTCGTGTTCTTGAATGCTGTCGGAGTATATTCCATAGCAGAGATAAGCACATCAATCCATTCATCGAGAGTAAATTGAGTACGACAGTTCCTTATGTAGTTGATATCAAGTTTTTGCATCGGGCGGAATGGCTTGAACTTTACCATTTCTACATGTCCACTCTCATTATCTACCGGAGCTATATAGACAATCTTCATTATCCCCCATTTCTCTCCGTCTATCAAATCATCGGGATATTCCTCAATCAGATAGTCGGGAATAAGAGTATCCGAAGCCTTGATGCCCATGTCAGGTATCTGGAAACTGGTCTTGTTTTGTGCGAGATTGGTTGTCACAACAAAGCGAGTGAGCAATGTCAATGTTTCCCCTCTACGCAATCTCGCCAAGATGGCACTATTATCCTTTGGAATGTGTGCATCCAAAAAATGCGAAAGGGCTTCACGTTTGAAAGAACCATCTGCAGCAATATGTGTTGAAATCAGATAGTCCTTAACAAAAGAAGGTAAGTTCCTTCCATTGAACACTTCGTAGTTGGCAGGATCCTTATAAACCGCCACGCTACCGAATACTTGCTTTATCTTATTGCCTATTGTACTCATAGTATTTTACAAATCAAACATATCCTCAATACTTGAATTTCCGCTAAGTCCGACAACCCTTATCTTTATTGCTATGCTATTAGACCCTTCCGGCTTAACATCTATGTTATGGTC
>CAVKQB010000043.1:18988-19392 GCA_963658575.1 Leyella stercorea
GTTCCTGATCTATCCATTTTATAAGTCTTGCCTTCACAAGTTAGGATCGCACTTTCGGGTTCAGGCAGAATAGTCAAAATCACAGTCGGATCAGACAACATAATTTCGTTACTACTCAATTTTACTTTATGATTAACTATATTGCTTACTATGTTCTTATTCGACAATAATATAAAGGGAACGAGTACTTCCTCCGGGGTACAGCCTCCATGAACCTGATGGGTAGGCACCTTAGAAAGTGAAGAATGAGTTAATGCTACTTTGTATTTCTGTTTTTCCTCTTCATTTTCATGAACCAGATAGTCGGGATCTGTCTGGGCAGCATCGATAGTCTTTATATATCTGCCTTCGTGCTCAAATTTGCCATTATACTTCTTCGATGGAGCCTTTCTCGACAGGCAACT
>CAVKQB010000044.1:0-19119 GCA_963658575.1 Leyella stercorea
CCGCTATGCGGTCGGCGACCTTATCGGGGTGTTGTGGGTTTACTTTTTCGAACATTGTAGTAATTAGTTTATTTTTGTTGCTTGTTTACCTGTTAGTTTCTCCCATCGGGCGAGGATGACATCACAGTAGTGCGGGTCGAGTTCGACGCAGCGACCATTGCGACCGAGGTTCTCGCATGCGATGATAGTTGTACCGCTGCCTCCGAATGTATCGAGTACTATGTCGTTTTTCTTGCTGCTGTTGGCAATTTGATAAGCGAAAAGCGGCACGGGCTTCATTGTCGGATGGAGGTCGTTCTTGCGTGGTTTCTCAAAGTCCATAACGGTGGTCTGCGAGCGGTCGTTGTACCAATTGTGTGCTGCACCGTCTTTCCATCCATATAGGCAGGGCTCGTGCTTGAAGTGATAATCGAAACGCCCCAAGACGAGGGAAGATTTATTCCAAATCAATTGCTCACGCACCGTGAGACCTACTGCATTAAGTGCCGATTCAAAGTTGATGTGCTCACGCGAGGCGTACCACACATAGAACGAACAACCCTCCTTGAGGACATCTTTGGCAACTTCAAATGCAGATTTGAGGAACTGAAAGAAATCACCGCTGTTCATATTATCATTGGCGATTTTGAGTTTATCCTCTGTGCCTCCCTCATAGTTGACATTATAGGGTGGGTCGGTAAGCCATAAATCTGCTTTTTCTGCGCCCATGAGCCGTGCTATATCGTTAGCCTTGGTGCTGTCGCCGCAAAGCAGTTTATGTTCGCCGAGTTGCCAAATATCGCCCGTTTTGCAGCGGGCTTCTATTTCATCGGTATCCTCGTCGAAATCGTCTTCTTCTACATCTTCCGCCTCCGTGTTTGTCGGGTGCGTTGCTTGCTCATCCAAGAATGGCAAGTCAATGGCAGCAGCCTCCAACTCGTCCATGTCCCAATCCGAGGAAAGCATATCCCAATCCCACTCGCCATATCCGCTATTGTCTTTGAGTGTGTAGGCGCGCAACTGCTCGACAGTAGTGTCGGCAGGAATAACCTTGCAAGGGGCTTCTGTATAGCCGAGTTCTACCATTGCCGAGTAACGCATATTGCCGCCGATGATAATGTAGCGGTTTTGGGCGTTTGGCAGAGAATAAACGAGCAACTCGCGCAAGGCGAGCATTTCGGGGTTTTCCTTTAGACTTGTCTTGAGGCGGGCGTATTTGTCGTCCTTAATGATTCGAGGGTTGGCAGGCAGCCCTTCGATTTGTCCCTCGTTCTTTACGAGGGCGGTCAGTGGGAGGAGTATAGGATTAAGCGGGCTCATTGTTGTCGACGAGAATTAGTTGTACTTTCGGATTATTTCATTGACGAATGCCATGACCTTAGCATCAGTGCTTTTCTTGATAATCGCTCTGTCGTATGAGTAGAGGTAGTCACCCCATCCCCTATCATTTTCTGCTACAAATAGTTTCGATATACGACCGAAATTTATTCCGTAGTCCGATTTCTCGTCGTACACCTCAATTTGTGCTTGCAGTGTGGCGTGCGTTCCACTACCATTCTTTACAAATATCGTAGTCCCGCCGCGACGGGGGTCGTTTTTTCGTTTGGTTTCTACTATCATAGTGATGATGTTATTTGCTGCAAAGATAATGCTTTTTTTGTTATTTACAAATAAAATATATTAGTTGATGCGGATTTTAGTGAATTGCCGGCAGATATGCACAAAAAAGCCGCCCTCTCGGCTCAGAGAGGGCGGCAGGTGTAATTAAAAGAACAAACGAGTTGTGAGCCTTATTTGACTAATGTTGCGACGGCTAATTCCTTGCCGATGGCACGTATGCCGTTTTGTATGCGCAGCACCTGCGCCTCGGAGATATACTGCCCACGGCGATATTGGCGCATAAGGGTGTCGTTGATGCCCACATATCGGGCAATCTTGCTGACATTGAGATAGGGATGCGCCTCATAAAACGCCGCGAGGTCATACTGATAGACAAACTCAATGCCGTCCAACTCCTTCGGAACGGGCTTTCCGTCCTCTTGGTAGGTTTCCACCATTTCTTGGTAGCCTGTCGTAAAATCCTCTTTCGCCTCGGCAACGGTCTTTCCTTCACCGATGATGGCGTTCTTGAGTGTGGGCGCGTAGATGCTGTAGGAGCCGTCTGCACCTCTTTCGATGATTGCTTTAACCTGTTTCATTGTCTTATTTGTTTTTAGAAGCAGCAGGGGTTATTGCACCCCTATCTGCTTTTTGATTTTTGCACATGTTCCGTTCTTTACCTCCTCACTCTCGTGGCGACCAATCTCGATGAAATAGTCTTTGTCGGGGTGGCAGTAGATGTCGTGGCGGCTACCATGGCGTTTGAGTTGCCAACCGTTGCGGATAGCCAGTTTCTTCAGTTCGCTCCATTTCATTGTCTGTTGTTCTTTTGATTACGCTGCAAAGATACTACATTTTTGTGATATACACAAATACTTTTGCACTTTTTCTGCATCTTTTTCATGCAGAGTCCTTGCAAAGTACACTGTTTTGTGCCATATTGCTGTTTGTTTTGTTTTTCAAATCCAAAAGATGTCGTGTTGTTTGCGCTCGGCGGGGGACATCTGCTCCGCTTCGTAAGTGGTGTAGCGGCGTTGGTAGTCGGTTATTCCAAGGCGGTCTGCATCGTCCTTGTAGAGGAGCATTTGCACGCCGTCTACTGTGCAGCAAACGATAGGCTTGTGCGGCTGGCGGCTATCTTCGATTCGTGCGAATTCCGCGGTGTCGATGACGTGCACTTGCCTGTCGAGTTGCAGGAATTCTGCTACGCGGAAATCGCGATAAGGACAGTGGCGCAACATATAATCAACAGCATAGCGTGTTCGCTCGACGCTCCATTGCAGGGCTGCCACTTGGTCGGCAAGCACCGTCCAAAAGGTTATCTGCTGTCCGTTGGGGGCTTGGTAGGCGGTGTTCATCGCAGGAAAATTGACAGCGAGGCGGAGAATGTACGGCATCACTTCGTTGATGGTTGCTGGCGGATAAATGCGAAATTCCGACAGACCGTTGTTAGTCGCATCTGTTTGCACCTGCAGCCCAACCTGCCGCAATTGATTGAGCGATGTCGGTGAGGTCGACGGAGTGCTTTGCATTGCCTTTTTGATTACTTGTTCGATGGTTTTCATTTGTGCTTGTATTTTGATTTCTTTTCTTCTCCCACGTAATGACTGCCGCCCGCCAATTTTTCATCGGCGTTTTGCCCACCAGCCACCCTTTCGATTCGTAGAAATAATAAAACTCTTCGGCGTTTATCCCATTGTGTCGTTGTGCGCAGTATTGCTCGACCTCTTCGATAGTAGGTTTTTGGAATTTTTTCTGCTTTTCAGAATCAGAACGCGCCTTATTATTATCTCTCTCTATTATATTATTATTATAATTATTATCTATATATAGGGTGTCGGGGGCGACAATTTGGCTGGAGTCTGTGGACAAATTGTCGGGGGCGACAATTTGTCGGGGGCGACAATCTGTCAGGGGGCGGCAGGTGTAGGTGGTGGCTTTGCCATTCTGCTTCTTTTCGTTTATATATCCTGCCATAACGAGGTGCTGCAAAATTCGCTGCACTGTTCGTTCGCTACAATTAAGCCAAAGCGCGATGTGTGCAATGGGGTGACTGAAGCCGCCCTTGTAGCCGTAGATGAGGGCATAGACAAATGTTTCGTCGGCGGGCAGGTCGAGTTGGTTGACCATCCATCCGTGAATGGTCACGAAGTTGTTATCTTGGATTTGTTGTCTCATTGTTAGAACGGCGTAGCGTTTAATTCTATTTGCAAGCCTTTTGTTGCTGCAGTAGTAGTTCTCCCCGTCTCGGCGATTATTTTGCGACAGAACGCCTCTGCGTTGCTATTTCGGGCGGATAAGTGGATAAGCACTATCTGCACCACTTGGGAGAGGTCGTTGGCGTGCAGCATATCGAGCAGGTGTTCGAGCGAGAAATGGCTCGACAGTGTGCGCTGCATGACTGCCTCTGGGACTATGCCCGCTTCGACCGATGCCTGCAGCAGCGGCAGGGAGTAGTTGCACTCCACCATGAGGTGGTTGAGGCGGGGGAATCGATAGCGGAGGTAGTAGGTGTCGGTGGCGAAGAGCAGGCGACCCATGTCGGGGTGGTCGATAAGGTAGGCGAACGGCTCTGCTGCATCGTGCTGGGCAGGTATCGGGCGGACACTGAAGCCGCCGAGTTGTACCGTGTGCAGGGGTGCAAGCGTGTGCAGGTTGGTGGATGTGTAGGTCTGCAAGTTCAGGGCATCGGCTGTGCCTTGCGAGGTATAGACGGGCATGAGTCGGGCATAGTCGCGGATGTACTTGGCGTGGTCGCCGTGTTCGTGCGTGACAAGGCAGCCTGCTACATGGCTTGTGTGCCAGCCGAGGGCGGCGAGGCAGTCCTGCCGCGGCACGCCACACTCGAGTACAAGTGCTTCCGTGCCGTCGGTCAGGACATACCCGTTGCCCGCTGAGCCGCTATTGAGAACCGTGAGGGTCATGGATTCAATTAACAGTTAACAATTAACAATTAACATGCTGGGTGAGTGCCTGTTAGATGCTGTCGAAGACGCTCGGCATGGTGGGTTGTGCCGCGGACTTGGGTGCGGCTGCCGTCGGCTTGGGTGCAGGGGCTGCCGCTGGTGTTTCTGCCGTCTTGGTCTCGTCGGGCAGGTCTTCGCTGTTGGCGTGCGCTTGCACCGTTTGCTCTGCCACCTCCTCGTAGGGGGTGTCGACCACTTGGCGTTGCTCATCGGAGGTGTACATCGCCCCGAGTTGGGTGGGGAACGCCTCTCGGAGGGCATGCACGAGGGCGACCTTGCGTATCATGGTGCATTTGATAGCGTTCCATGTGCTGCGCCCCTTGTCGTAATCCCGCAAGTTACAGAATGCCTTGACGGGGTAGTCGCGGTCTTTGCGATAGACCTCTGCCCACCCGCCGAGCAGGACATCGCCGTCACGCATGAACTCGCCCTCCTCGTAGACGACCTCCGTGCCGCGCTTGAGTATCAGTCCCGCACGGAAGCCTCGGTACTCTGCGCAGCCCTCGGCTCGCTTCATGAACGCCTCCTTGCTGACGATGATTGAGGCGTTGTCGTCGCCGCCTCGGTTGTTCTGAAACTTGACGAGGTAGGCTTCGTTGAGGAACGGGTTGAGTTGTTGGTACTTGCAGATAGAGATGAACTGCAGAATCTCTTGGTCGGTGACAGCGCCGTTGCCCTTGGTGAGGTACTGGCGCACGATGTTGGCGTTGAGTTTAATCTCTTGTCCGAGGGTGTTGTACACGACCTCGAGTTTGGCTACTGGGCTGACTACAGCCGTTTCTTTTTTTGTTTCCATTGTAATTTATTGGGTTATTGGGTTGATTATGAGCGTGTTCCGAAAGGCGTGGCAAAGTACGCACTATTATTCGGAACACGCAAGTTTAATTTGCAGAATATCAGTCTTTTATGAATTTGAGTTCCTTGTCGGTGGAGACCGTCAGGCGTATGCTCTGCCCGATACTGTCGAGCGGGTGGTTGACCGCTTCGGCGTTATCTACGAAGAGCGGTGTGCTGACTTGGTAGGCTCGAGCAAAGGCGTTGACGATGTCGATGCCTGCGTTTATCTGCGTGGCTCGGTTCTGTTGCTCGTAGGGTATGCCGTCGATAAGGGCGGTGCATATCTCCCGCTCGCCGTCGTTGGTGAGGTTCGGCTCGTACATCTTCCACCTGACTATGGTGAATAGGCTGCTGACGCCGTTCTCCACCGCCGTTATCTTGGCTTTGCGATAGGCTGCCACCTGCTGCTCTATGCCCTCGCTCTCGGCAATGGTGTCGGCAAGGGTGCGCTGACGGCTCTCGAGGCGGGTACGCTCCTCGGCTATGCGTTGGTTGGTGTCGCGGGCTGCCAAGCGGCGTAGGAGGGCTTCCTGCTGCGCCGTGAGGTCGGCAATGTCGGCACGGTATTGGGCGATAGCGCGGCTTGCAGATTGCTCTGCTGTCCCCTCCTCTGGAGGCGCTGACACTGTCGGGGAGGTCTTGGGCGTGAGGGCTTGGAGTTGGGCAAGCAGGGATTGGTAGGTCTTGTCGGCGGCAAGTATATCTGCAGGCAGGCGCAGTGCGGTGAGGGCTTGCTCCTCCGATTGGTTCATCTGTTGTAGCACCTCGAGGCGGTCGTGGTCTGCTGCGTCTTGCTCGGCTATCTTGGCATCGGCGGCAACATAGCGGTCGATACGCTGCTTGCAGGCTTCCGCCTCGGCTTGTATGGCTTGCAGGCGGGCGGCTTTGGCTTCGTTCCACTGTCGCTCGGCTTTGGCGCGGGCAGCGGCTATCTGTTCGGGCGGCAGGGGCTGTCCGCAAGTCGGGCAAGTCTGCGTTGTAGCGTTTCCGTTGTAGGTCTCGGCATTCTCGGCTTTCCATTGGTCGCGCAAGGCGGCGATACGGCTCTTCTCGGCGTTGATTTGGGCGAGGTACTGCTGCGTGGTCTGCTGATTGAGTTCGAGGCGGCGTGCTATCGTGTCCGTCTCGGCGGCAATGGCTTGCAGGTTGCGCTCGTGCTTGGTGCGCTCTTGGCGATAGGCATCCTCGGCAGCGAGTTGGCGTTGGCTGACCTGCTGCGAGAGGCGGGCAAGTGCCTCCCGCTCTCGGCGGAGTTTGTCCGTGGTCTCGGTCGAGAGCGTGGCGTTCGTCATGGCTTCTATCTCGGCTTGGGCGTGGGCGATGGAGGTCTTGACCACGCTGAGTTGGCTATCTATCTCCGCCCAGTCGTCATCCACCCGCAAGCGGTCTTGGGCATCGAGGGCGGCGGGTATGCCGTCGAGTTCTTGCATGGCACGCGATTTTGTCTGCTTGGTCGTGGCTTGGAGTTCGTCGATGTTGAGCCCTTTGGCAAAGGCGGCAAGCACAGCGGGGTAGGGCTTGGCAAGCGTCTGCTCGTCGATAGCAGGGGCTATCTGCTGCAGAGCGGCACGGCAGGCTTTCTGCTCCATGGCGGGGATGATACCGACCGCCGAGAGCAAGAACCACTGCTCGAGCGGCAGCACCTCTTCGAGGCGGGCGTTGTACTGTGTCTTGGTCATAGGTACATCGTTGATAGTGTATTCACTCTTTGTCCCCTTGCAAATGAGTTCGACCGCGCCGCGGGGCTTGACCCACTCCTCCTTGAGGGTGCGCTCCACGATGAGCGGGCAGTCGTTGAGCGTGAGGTAGAGCCGCACCGAGGTGGTCAGCTTGTGGCGCACCTCGTTGTTGGCGTCGAGCGGCTGCACCTTGGGGGTCAAGCCCTGCGGGTTCTTGTCGAACAAGCACCATAGGTAGGCTTCGAAGATAGTGGATTTGCCCGTGGCGTTGTCGCCGCTGATTCGGGTCGTGGCGGGGGAGAAGTCGTAGTCGGCTTGGGCGACCCCCTTGAAGTTCCGCAGTTCCATGCGGGTGAGTTGGATTGTTTTCATTGTGGTTGATTGTTTATTTTGGTTATTGGTAATCTGACGCAGCATTCGGAATATTAATAAACGACACTTTTTCTGCGGCTACTTGCGCTTTCGCATGTCGAAGAGGCGTTTGTAGAGGTTGGCGTGGGTGCGCTTGAAGCGTTCCACCTCCGCACGCTCGATACGCACTTGCCCGCCGTACTCGTAGCTCTCTATCTCACCGCGGCGGCGCATGTTGTCGATTGTCCCCTCGGTAAAGCCCAAGGCTTCGGCTGCCTCTCGCTTGGTGTAGGGGCGCTCGGCTGACGCCTTGGCTGCCAACTCGGCTTGCTGCAGCCCTTGGCGCACGCCCTCCATAAAGGTCTCCTCGCGGTCGGCGTGCAGGTAATCGAGCAGGGCTTGGCTATCGACGAGAAGCATGGTGGTTTGCCCTGCGGGCAGGTCGAGCGGTTTCATGACTGCGTGAGTTTAGCAATTGTTTTCTCGACTTGAGAAACGGCGATTTCAGTTTCTCTTTTCATCTTACGAGTAAATTCGAGCCATTCTTGCACGACTGCGAATTCCCCCGCGGTTAGTTCACGGAGGTCATTCTTCTTGAGTGCCCGTCCGAGCAGAATCCGCTTCGATGGACAGCATTCTCCCCATGGGTCTTTTTTGCCTTGTGGCAAACTGGCGCGGAGTTCGCGCATTTGTTGAATTGTTTTCATATGCGTTTTTTTATTGGTTATCGGAAATAAATTCATCTAACAAATTCGAAATTGAATGTTCTGTTCTTTTTCATACTCCAAAATAGCCTCCATAAATAGTTGAACTATTAACCTTTTATTATCTTCGGTTAGTCTTTTGCGTTTCATGGTTTTCGTTTATTTGTTCCGTTTGAAAAAATAGTCGTTGATTGTGTTTCCGCAGGTTGCCACGCCGTAGGCGTTCAGCGCACCAAATGCGAATACTACGTCGAGGTAGTTGGCGCGCATTCGTGCGCTCACCTCGCGTGCCGTCGCTGTCAGCGGTTCGAGCCCATCGGCTTCGCGCTCTCGAATAATTGCAAGCGCACAATCGCGCACAGCCTTTATCTGTTCATTGCTCATTTTTTTGTCCTCCAAAATTGCGTTCTGCTTCGTTGAAAAACGAGCGGCACATTTCAGCAAATTCCTTGGGATGAATGCTGTCGGCAGTCATACGCTCGCACTTGCCGTTGTAGTGCAAATAGATGCGGTTTGTACCGTAGTCGATTACAATGCGGCAGTGTTCTGCCACCGTACTTACAAAGTACACACTATTGTGTGCTGTGTCGAAAGTTGTTGTGTAATTCATAATTTTTATTTTTTTTGTTTATTTTTACTTTGTCTTTCGGTATTTTTTTCATTACCTTTGCCGTGTTTTAGTATTTCAGCAGCGTTATCCTGTCGGTTGTTATTGCGTTTCCTTTTTGTTTTCGGTGCAAAGGTAATACATTCTTGGGATACACGCAAGTTTTATGAGATAAAAAGTGACTTTTTTCTCAATTTTCTTATATACAAACTGTTATGGATACAAAAGACAGACTGATGGAGTTGTACCGTTTGGCGATTGCCAATGGTATCGTAAAGAACCGCAAAGAGTTCGCAGAGTTCATAAACACGGCAGAGGCGACTTTGTCTAATAGCCTCAATGGCGCACCTAAGTATGCAGGCACGGCTGCCAATCTTATAACGAGGGCAGAAGCGGAATTGATGAAGCGCGGCGTTTCTGTAGTAGGTAGTGGCGATGCTGCTGGCAGAGATATACAAAAAAATTTTGATAACATCAGCAATCCTGATGTCAAGGAAATAGTGAATACACTTGTGCATGAGATAGCTGCCCAGCGTGAGCAGTTGATGAGTGAAATGGCTGCCCAACGCCACGATTTTATAGAACTACTAAAATCCCGATAATGCCTTATGGAAGAGAATAAAGACTACGGACTGATTTATGGTCTGACCAATCCCTACTTTTCGGGTCTTGTGAAAATTGGTATGACTCACTGCTTGGATATCACGAAGCGTATCTGCGTGCTGAATACGGCTGTTCCGCTGCCCTTTGAGTGCGCCTTTGCCTATCGAGTGCCGAACGATAGGATTGGGCAGATTGAGCACCTCCTGCACGACAATTATAAGGATAAGCGGGTCGGGACGAGTGAGTTCTTTGCGGTTGACCCCGCCAAGGTGGATAAACTCCTGCTTACGCTCGGCAAGTTCAAGCCAATGAAGACGATGGTGCAGAGTTCGATAGATATTGATGTGGCAAAGCATAAATCCCCGAATATGGACTTTTTCAAAATGGGGCTACACGAGGGGCAGGTGCTTGTCTATAAGAACGACCACACCATTACCTGTACGGTGGTGCAGAGGAATCGGGTGTTGTACCAAGGCGCGGTGTTCTCGCTGTCGAGGTTGACGCACCAGTTGCTCGGCACAAAGTATGCCGTGCAGCCGTCGCCATATTGGCAGACCGAGGACGGGAAACCGCTCTCTACCCTATATATAGAGTACACACAACGTATTGTAGCCGACCACGATTCGGTGGCGCAGGCGGCTGCGGTGTCTGCTGATGTTACGAACCACTAAACCCATACGATTATGCGTAGTGAACAACGAACCGAAATAGACCGCCGTTTCCTAAAAGCCTACCGTCTGCTTTATGCCGACGAAAAAGTGCAAACAAAAAAGGAATTCTGTAACAAGACGGGACTGATTCCGCAGAATTTTTCCATGCTTGAGCGGGGCGACCTCTCCTGCACGGTGGATAACATATATAACCTTGCTACGCGGTTCAGCGTTTCGCTTGAGTGGCTGTTTTTTGGAAAGGGGGATTTCTATGCCAACCATTAAGTATCGCGTATCTTCTCGTGTACGTGCTGGGCAAGCGGAAATTCTCGCACGCTTCTATGACGGCGAGTTCTTTCAGCGTGCCAAGACACACATATACGTCCCCGTGAATGCATGGAATAGTACTGATGAACGGTTGATTATTCCTCGGCGTGTAACGCCCGACGTCGTAGAACTACGCGAAAGGCAACGCCTGTTGGACGAATTGACAAATACTGTCTATGCTGCGTGGTGGCGCGATAGGTTCGAAGCCACCGCTGGGTGGTTGCAGTCTGTTATTGATGATTTCAACAATATACCCAAGCAGGAAGAGCGTACATCCATGTATATCCGTATGGCTGACCTTATCATGGAGTGTGCGCAATCCAAAGACCTCGCTCCAAGTTCCATTGACCAATATCGCGTTTTAGCGGCGACTTTTGAACGATATGAAACTACCACACATCCGCTCTATGCAGACACATTTTCTGAAAAGGATATAGATGGATTCGTACATTTTTTATCAGAAGAGAAGATAAATGGCCGCAACATTGTACGCTCTCGTAATACAATTACTGTAAAACTCAAAAAATTATCCGCGGTGTGTCACTATGCCGTTTCAAGAGGATATATGACCGATAGCCCATTGGGCAACGGGCGGTACAAAATACAGGCGGAGGTGTATGGAAACCCCGTGTATTTGACCATTGCAGAGCGCAATAGTCTGTATGAATTTCAAGGGTTACCCGATGCGTTGGCTGTGCAACGAGACATTTTTGTGTTTCAATGTCATATCGGTTGCCGCGTGAGTGACCTTATAGAATTGACAAGCGATAATATAACAAAAGACGGCTTCGTGCAGTATATCCAGCACAAACTGCGCAAAAGTAAACCAGTTGTTGTTCGAGTACCTCTGTCGGATACTGCGTTGGAGATTATTGAACGTTATCGTGATTTAGGGCGAAAGCAACTCCTGCCATTCGCTCATACGAACAGTTACAACAAGGCTATTCACGAGATGATGCGCCTTGCAGGACTGAATCGCATCGTTATGATTCAAGACCCGATGACCTTGCAGACAGTTCCTCGTCCGTTGTGGGAGGTAGCAAGTTCACACATTGCAAGGCGCACATTCATGGCAAATGTATTTAAGGCTACAAAATCTGAACGCATAACGTCCGCATTCACTGGACACGCAAACGGCTCGCGTGCTTTCTGTCGTTACACCTCGGTCGATGATGATATGAAACTTGAAGTACTCCAAAGTATGAACGAGCGAAAATGACGTATTTTGACGGATTTTTATGTTAATTGTTGCGTTACAGCGATATTTTTATTTGTAGGACACAAGACATCTTTCAAGCACATACCGAGTCTCGCTATCATCGCTTTATAAGAATTTACAAAACGCGGACTCCAATTAAGAATTAATAATTTTTTCGATAAGCGAGAGCAGAGTCAAACTTGTTTGAACTATGCCGAGCGGAGAAAAAATGCGCGTAGCGAATGAATAATCCCCAAATCCACAAATCCCCAAATCATCAAATTTGCAAATTCCCAACAACTTTATAGACTTTATAGACTTGATAAACTTTATAAACTTTCACACTTTCATACTTTCATACTTTCGTACTTTCAAACTTTCACACCTTCACACTTTCTCACTTTCACACTATTTTCGTATTTTTGCACACAGCAAAATTGTGAAAACGATGAAAACGATGAAAACGAAATTGTGGCGAATTGTTGTGGCGGGCGTGCTGCTGGGCGTGGCTGTGGTGGTGGAGAAGACGGCCAATCTGGTCCTATGGCAACTGTTGCTCGTCTATCTGGTTCCGTATCTTGTGGTGGGCTACGATGTGATAGCCGAAGCCGCCGAAGGGCTGCTGCAAGGCGAGGCCTTCAACGAAGATTTTCTGATGTGCGTGGCGACCATCGGTGCCTTGGGCATCGGATTTCTGCCCGGAGCCGAGACGGAATTTCCCGAAGCGGTGTTCGTCATGCTCTTTTTCCAAGTGGGCGAACTGTTCGAAGACTACGCCGAAGGCAATAGCCGCAAATCGATAGCGACACTGATGAACATACGCCCCGATACCGCCAACGTGGAGCGCAACGGGCAGGTCGAAACCATCGCGCCCGACCAAGTGGCTGTCGGCGAAATCATCGTCGTGCGCCCTGGCGAGAAAATCCCACTCGACGGCTACATCGTCGATGGCGCATCGAGCCTCAATACCGTGGCTCTGACGGGCGAGAGCGCACCGCGCGACGTGCAGGCCGGCGACGACGTGGTGTCGGGCTGCGTCAACATATCGGGACTGCTTCGCGTGAAGGCGACAAAGTGTTTCGGCGAATCGACCGCCTCGAAAATCATCGATTTGGTAGAAAATGCAGGCAGCAACAAGGCCAAAAGCGAAACATTCA
This sequence comes from Leyella stercorea, assembly GCA_963658575.1. Lineage (GTDB taxonomy): Bacteria > Bacteroidota > Bacteroidia > Bacteroidales > Paludibacteraceae > W0P28-013. The sequence goes on from CAVKQB010000044.1 coordinate 12,658, forward strand.
TCGCCAAGTTTGCGCGCATCTACACGCCTATCGTGGTCTTTGCGGCTATCGCTCTGGCGTTTATTCCGCCGCTGTTTGGCGCAAGTTACATCGATGCGCTGCCCACCTGGCTCAACCGCGCGCTCACGTTTCTTGTGGTGTCGTGTCCGTGCGCTTTGGTCATCTCGGTGCCGCTCACGTTTTTTGGCGGCATCGGCGGAGCCTCGAAAAACGGCATTCTCGTCAAAGGCGGCAACTATATGGACGCGCTGGCCAAAATTGGCGTGGTGGTGTTCGACAAGACAGGCACGCTCACCAAGGGCGAATTTGGCGTTACGGCCGTTCACCCCGAAACGCTCGACGAGACGCAACTGCTGCACCTCGCCGCGCATGTCGAACATTTCTCGACGCACCCGATAGCCGCCTCGTTGCGCGCCGCCTATCCCAACGAAAACGACCGCTGCAAAATCGAACATGTCGAAGAGATTGCTGGACACGGCATTCGCGCCCAAGTGAATGGCCTCACCGTGTGCGTGGGCAACAGCAAAATGATGGACAGCATTGGTGCAAAATGGCACCCGTGCCACCGCATCGGAACCATCATTCATGTGGCTGTCGATGGCGTGTATGCGGGACATATCGTCATCTCCGACAAAATCAAGGACGACGCGAAATGCGCCATCGAGCAACTGAAACAGATAGGCGTGCAGCGCACCGTGATGCTCACAGGCGACCATGCCGAAGTGGGCGCATTTGTCGCTGGCGAACTCGGCCTCGACGAGTTTCACGCCGAACTGCTGCCTGCCGACAAGGTGGCGCACGTCGAACGGCTCATTCAGTCGAAGCCGCGCGGCACAAACCTCGCCTTCGTGGGCGACGGCATCAACGACGCACCCGTGTTGGCGCGCGCCGACGTGGGCATTGCCATGGGCGGACTCGGTTCTGATGCCGCCATCGAAGCCGCCGACGTGGTGCTGATGGACGACAAACCATCGAAAATTGCCACTGCCATACGCATCGCGCGGCGCACCGTGGCCATCGCCCGACAAAACGTGTGGTTCGCCATCGGAGTGAAACTGCTGGTGCTTGCGCTCGCAGGCTTCGGGCTCGCCACCATGTGGATGGCCGTCTTTGCCGACGTGGGCGTTACCGTGCTGGCCGTGTTGAACGCCATGCGCACGCTGCAACCACAGGCGGCGGCGCAGCAAATCGCCCCATCGGCACACGCGAAAAACTGAAAAATGCTCCGTTTTGCGTTGCGCGCAGCGGCTTTATCTGCTTGATAATTAGCGCAATGCAATGTTTTTCGATAAAAAATAGGTTGCGCATTTCCGTTTGTCCGAAAAAAAACGTAATTTTGCGCTGCATTTTGGCATGTAGTGTAGCGTATGAACACATTGAGCCGATACGAACTGACTGTCGAACAGTTAAAGGCTGGAAATCAGCACTTTGAATATGCGCTCGACAACGATTTCTTCGGCGCGCTCGACGAAAATGAGATACGCAAAGGTACGCTGATCGCCACCGTCGATACGCAAAAAGCGGGCGAACACATCGAACTGCACGTCGCAATCGATGGCGAAATAACGATACCGTGCAACCGCTGCCTCGAAGAGATGCAGCAGCCGATACACACCACCGACGTGTGGGAACTGTTTTTCGACAGCACGGCAGCCCCCGACGATGCGCTCGTCGTAGCCGCCGACGCCGCAAGCATCAACATCGCATGGAATCTGTACGAGTGCATCGCGCTCGCCATTCCCATAGCGCACACGCACGCCAACGGCCAGTGCAACGCCGAAATGATGGCGAAATACAACGAATACGCCATCGACGAACAAGCAACGAGAATAGAGACAGACCCACGTTGGGATGCTCTAAAAAATATTAGTAATAACAACTAAAAGTAGTTTTGTAAAATGGCACATCCTAAACGAAAACATTCGAAACAGAGAACAGCCAAACGCCGCACGCACGACGTAGCGGTTGCACCTACGTTGGCCGTTTGCTCCAATTGCGGCGCCACGCACATCTACCACACCGTTTGCCCCGAATGCGGCTACTACCGCGGCAAATTGGCCATCGAGATGAACGCTGCCGAAGCCTGATTCTGTTGTCGAATAAGAAAAACAGACAATCCTCGCCCCAAAAGGCGGGGATTTTTTCGTGCGAAAAATTGCTGAAAAGCGAATTTTTTGCTATCTTTGCATCGGACGAACGCAAAAAAAGATGGCAGAGCACAACGATTTTGGCAAAGAGGGCGAACTGCACGCGCAAGCCTACCTGCGCCACCAAGGCTACACGCTGCTCGACTGCAACTGGCGCAGCGGCAAAAACGAACTCGATATCGTGGCCGAAAAGGCCGGCATGCTGGTGGTAGTGGAGGTGAAATCGCGCTCGACCGAGTTTTTCGAGCACCCGAAAGATGCCGTTACGCCCGCCAAAATCAGACGCACGGTGCAGGCCGCCCACGACTATCTGCAGCAGCACGATTTGGACATGGAGGTGCGTTTCGACGTGGTGAGCGTGGTGCCGCACGGCGCAGAATTTTGCATCGAACATATCGAAGACGCATTTTTTCCGCCTGTGAATTAGTTAAAAATCAACCGTTTGTAAAAAAATAACCTTTTTTCTCCGAAAAAAATCTGTTTTTGTTTGCGTTGTACAAAAAAATAGTGTACCTTTGCAGCGCAAAATCGGAAAAGAGATTTTCTGCATTGCTTCATTAGCTCAGTTGGTTAGAGCACCTGACTGTTAATCAGGGGGTCTAAGGTTCAAGTCCTTAATGAAGCGCAGCTGAAAATCAGGGAGTTACAAACGAAACTCCCTGATTTTTTTTGCTCTTGAGGTAAGTGAAGCGAGCAGTATCATGCGTGCATCGGCACGCTTTGCCGAAACAGGACGGTATCTCTCACTGTCGTATCTTAAAAGTATAGGAGATAAGGCAGAAAAAACATTTACCAAGTATTCAAATAAAAACTTAGAGGAGGCTAAAAATGAGAGACCTGAATTGGCTATGCCCGCAGGACAAACTAATGCTGGCGGACGAGGAGAGACCGACCGACTGGGAGCAGATGGAAAGGGTAATGAAAATCTTGGACGAAAGGGAGTCTTTGAGAGAGCAGAATGGAAAAGCAACGAAGTAGGCATTGGTGAGGAGCCCGTGCAGGTATGGTCGTCGGACAGCGGCGAGCCACTACCCACAACGGCAACTGCTTCATCAGTTCCACGCCACGCCTCCATAGTTCGGGGTTGGCACGCTGGCACGCCGTGTCCCACAGGTGCGTGTACTCGTGGATAGGCGTGTTCGGGTTCAAGCCACGAGCGGTAAGGTAGATTTTGCCGCCCTTTGCATAACCATAGATAGTGCCGTCGGAGGTTTGAAGAAACTCCCTTTTTTGCGGCTGCCTGCCTGCACGGCGCACTATTTCGTCCACCTCCTCGTTGGATAGCACTCGGTTCACTTTCATCGCTCCTGTGATAATCCACGGGTCTGTTTCGGGATTAGGGTTGGTGCGGTAGCGGTAGAAGCCATCGGTAGGCAGATGTTTCAGCCCCGCATAGGAGTGGCGATACTTGCCATTGTCGGTGTAGCCCTCTTGCTCTGCCTCTTGTTGGTAGTTGTTGTCGGCTGCATACTCTACCTCTGCCCAAACAAAGTCTTTCGGAAACAGAGTGCGGTTGCCGTCTGCGTCTTTGCGGTTGAACTGCAGAGCATAAGGTATCTCTCCGAGGTGCCAGCCAGGACGGTATGCGAGTTGTCCGCTGCCGCCTTGTGTGCCTTTGCCTCCTGCTTTGACTTGTGGGCGACCGGTCTTACTCTCTCCGGCGATAGGTGCTGCGTCTGCATTGAGCCATACGCCTACGGGCGTGTCTGCTCCGTTGGGATTGGCAACCATAGGAGGATAGAGTTTGCCGTCTTTGCCACGATAGAAGACCTTATAGCCGATACCTGTTTTCTTGGGGGCAGGGGTGGTACGGACGGAGAATTGAGGGGTATCTGCATTTTTTCCGACAAAAGATTTGGCAGTGTCAAAATCTTGCACTATCTTTGCAGCAGAAATAGCACCTTTGTTATTACCGGTGGGCGCAATTGGAGCGTCAGTGTCGATGTAACGAAGGGCTTTTTCTTTATCTACCGATAGCAGTTTTCCATCATTTATCCAATTTATTACGCTTGTTCTGTTCTTATCATACAAAGAACTAACCTCTACAAAATCTTGTATTTCGGCTCCTTTTATGTCTATAGCGACCAATGTGTTGCGACCATTGATGAGCATCTCTGTCAAAACCGCAAAGGTGTTGTCATGTGAACCATTGAATACTGCAATCGGATTCTGCATATACAATGGCAGGTTGCGGACATCCTCTTTGGCGAATTGATGCGCTTTCATTTTTTTACGTAACACCTCACCATTCAAACGAATGCCGACATTTGGCATCCCTGCTAAAAGTAATGCTTCTGACGGCATACCGCAGTTGAACTTGATATTATCGGCATTCTCATCGGTGTATCGATTGAGCGTGTCGTTGAACTGCTCCGTAACTGCCATTAGTTCGGCATTGCTCTGCTTGGCGAGTACTTGCTCTGCTTCTTCATCGCTGACTTGCTCGACCTCAATGCCTGCCTTTTCGAGCATATCGAGTACGGCTTGTGTGGCAGCACTCTGTGCTGGGGTGGCGGCGGTGCGGTTCTCACTGCCGATGCTGAAGCGCGGGTCGCTCTGCACTTGCTCGCCGTCTTTGTAGTGTTCCTCTGAATACAATTGCCCATCCGATTCCCACTCCCTGGCCGTTCCGTCCAATAAGCCGTTTTTATAATTCTTTTCCTCAAGCAATTGCCCATCTTCATACCACTGCCTGGCGATTCCGTCTATGTCGCCGTCTTTGTAGTTCATATCCATGCACAACTGACCGTTCTTATACCACCGCCTGTGCACTCCATCGTATTCGCCGTCTTTGTAGTTTATCTCTGTTTCCTGCTGACCGTTATCGTACCAAGTTCTGCGTACTCCGTCTATGATGCCGTTTTTGTAGTTCTCCTCTTCAATCAATTGCCCATTCGAATTCCACTTCCTGCGTACTCCGTCTATGATGCCGTCTTTGTAGTTTATCTCTGAATACAATTGCCCATCCAGTTCCCACTCCCTGGCTGTTCCGTCCAATAAGCCGTTTTTATAATTCATTTCCTCAAGCAATTGCCCATCTTCATACCACTGCCTGGCGATTCCGTCTATGTCGCCGTCTTTGTAGTTCATATCCATGCACAACTGACCGTTCTCATGCCAATTCCTGTGCACTCCATCGAGTTTGCCGTCTTTGTAGTTCTCATCCACGCGCAACTGACCGTTCTTATCCCACCGCCTGTGCACGCCATCGTATTCGCCGTTTTTGTAGTTTATCTCTGTTGCCTGCTGACCGTTATCGTACCAAGTTCTGCGTACTCCGTCGAGTTCGCCGTCTTTGTAGTGTTCCTCTTTAAGCAATTGTCCATTCACATACCACTCCCTGCGTACTCCGTCTTCTACATTGTTTTTTGAGTTTGCCTCTGACTTTAATTGACCATTCTCATACCAAGTCCTGCGCACGCCATCATATTTGTCATTTTTATAATTAATTTCTTCAGACTGCTGACCATTCTTATACCAAGTTCTGAACACTCCATCATATTCGCCGTTTTTATAGTTAATTTCAGTTTTCAACTGACCATTCGGGTACCATACACGTGTGATGCCGTTAAGCCTCTCGTGCTTGTAGGTCTCCTCTAACCATAAGTGTCCGTCCTCGTTCCATTCGTAGTACTTGCCCTCTTTCTTGTTGCCGAGGTGCATACGCCCTACTTGTGTAAGTTCGCCCGTTTCGGGGTTGAACTCCAAAGTACCCGTGCGTCCCATTTTGTCGTTGGGGATTTTGCTCTCGACAGGTATGGCTGTGCCGTGCGATTTGTCGCTCAAGTCCCACCACTCCGATTCTGCATCTTCGCTGGCGCAGAACGAGACAACCTCTCCGTTATAGAGAGCCACCTTACGTTGTGTGCCGTCGTAGTGTTTCCACATCTCCATAGAGTGGTCGGTGAGTACGCCGTTGTTGTCGGCATAAAGCACGCACCACGGGCTGACACTCTTGCCCAAGTGGTCGTTCATCAAGTCGCGCACGGCTTGGCGACCCGCTTGGCTGTCGGCTACATCGTACACTACGATACCGTTGCCGTAGTCCGTCTTGTTGGTAAGCACATCGGGGTAAGCGTCGGGCGACAGTAGTTCGCGCTTGGGTGCGCTTTCGTCTATCTGCTGCTTGCGGTACGCCTCGCATATCTCGCCTGCCGAAGCATACGACAGCGGGTCTTTCTTGGTCTTATTACATATCTTCAACGCTTGGTCTACCAACGGCTTGTCTTCGGGCAGGCGAATGTTGCCCTCCCCATACCAGCGTGCCATAGCCAACTGCGCCACGGGCGGGTACTCATCGACAAAGCGTTTGAAC
>CAVKQB010000045.1:0-19024 GCA_963658575.1 Leyella stercorea
ACTCCTCACTCCTCACTCCTCACTCCTCACTCCTCACTCCTCACTCCTCACTCCTAACTACTAACTACTAACTACTAACTACTAACTACTAACTACTAACAACTCACTACTCACTACTAATTGCTAACTATCAAAATCCTGGGGTTTCGCTGTTTTTGCGGCCGCGCCATACGTCGCTCAGTGTGGTGTTGGTGGTTTGTCCGCCCACGATGTAGATGTAGCGTTGGCTGTCGATGACCATCGAGTGCCCGTAGCGCGACACCCAGAGGTCGGGCAGCAGGGCTTTGTCGTCGGGCGTTTGCCACGTGAGTCCGTAGTCGGGCGAGTACCATTGGCGGTCGGTGCAAATGCCGTTTTCGTCGGCTCCGCCAACGAGCATCAGTCCTTCGGCGTATTGTATCACAGCGGCTCCGTAGCGTGGCGCGAACCACTCTTTGTCGGCAGCGAGGTTTGCCCAGTAGGTGCCGTTGTCGCTGCTCCAGACGGTGGCGAGCGTGGTGCCATCGGGCGTTTTCCCGCCGATGAGGTAGGCGCGCATTTTGCCGCTTGGTTCGGCATCGACACAGACGGCGAAGTCGCTTGCCGGGAATTTGTCGGGCAGGGTGCCAAGACTGTGCCACACGGTGTCGCGTGCAAACATGGTGCGTGTGCCGTCCGTTTCGCCGAGGGCGTAGAGTTGGCCGTTCATAGCAAAGACGAGTTGTGCGATGTTGTCGGCAGCATCGGTTTCGCTCCATGTGTCGGGAGTGGTGGCGGCGTAGAGTTTGTTGTCGGCCACGACATAGAGCGTATCGTCATTGGCCACGATGCCGTTCACATCGGTGTTGGTGGGCAGTCCCGACACACTGTGGCGTGTCCATGCGGTGCCGTCGGTGCTGGTGAATGCCACCATTTCGCCGTCGGTAGCGACGAATAGGTTCAGTTGTTCGTTGCAAAACACGGTTTTTTGGCTTGTAACGGTCAGATCGCTGAAAATTTCCGATTTGATGCCGCTCCAATTATACACGTCGGGGTCGATTTGGTGCACGTTGACGGTTACGGTGTAGGTGCGTGTCGAGGTGCCGTCGGTGGCCAAAGTCGTTATGGTAACGGGGCGTGTGAAGTCGATGGTGTCGTTGCCCGAATAGGTGATGGTGTCGTTGATGGTTATCGCCTGCAGCGTGCTTCCGTACATGGTTGGTATGAGCGAGTCGATTTTGCAAAGATACGGCAGCGAGTCGGCGTTGTAGATGGTGTTGTTGTCGTTGTCGATGGTGAACGTGTACTTTTTCAACCCTTTCAGCACGCTGTCGTTCGATAGGTAGAAGCGTGTGAGTGTGGTAACCGACGAGGTGGTGTAGCCCGTAGAGGTTGTTTTGGTGCAGGCGGCCAATGCGACGAGCGCAAGCGGTAGCAGGGCGATGGTGTGGCGCAGTTTCATGGGTTCTTTGTGTTGTTTTTCAAATCGATGATAGGGGAAATGGTGTTAGGGGCGCAAAAAGCACGCTTTTTTCTCTTTCTTCGGAACAAAAAGGCGTGTTGCCGTGAAAACGCTCCTCGAAAATCTGCCACAAAGGTACGATTTTTTTGAAAGTGCGAGAAAAGTTTGAAAGTTTTGTTGCTCTTTTGCGGCGATAATCAATCTATTTTATATTATGATTTACGGATACATCAGAGTGAGCAGTGACAAACAAACTGTGGAGAACCAACGTTTTGAAAAAGTCCACATGCTGTAATTTGTTGGAATTGTGATTTGTATATATCATTGTAAATCACTATCTTTGCAGCGTCTATTTCATAAAAATGCAGCAAATTACAAAAATATTCAATAGACTATGCTTTTCAAACGCACTTATTACTTGGACAAACTCATCCAACACAAACATAATCACTTGATTAAGGTGATTACAGGCATTCGCCGTTCGGGGAAATCGTTTCTGCTCTTCGACTTGTTTGTGCAGCACTTGTCGGATAGCGGAGTGCCAGATGACCATATCATCTGCATTGCCTTGGACGACCGTATGAACATCGCCCTGCGCGACCCCGATAAATGTCTTGAATACATCCACACCGCCATACAGGACACGGATATGTATTATGTGCTGATAGACGAGGTGCAGTTGATGAGTGAGTTTGAAGATGTACTGAATTCACTGCTGCACATACGCAATGTCGATGTCTATGTTACGGGGTCTAACTCTCGTTTCCTCAGTACGGATATTATCACGGAGTTTCGAGGGCGGGGCGATGAGATACATATCTATCCGCTGTCTGTCAGCGAGATTTGCGAGGCAATGCCCGATATGCAGTGGCAACAGGTTTGGCAACTCTATCTTACTTACGGCGGCTTGCCTTTGGCGGTGCTTGCTCCGACCGAGAAAGAGAAAGCGAACTACCTGAAACGCCTGTTCCGTGAGACCTATTTCAAAGATATAAAGGAACGGTATAGCATTAAGAATGATATGGAAATGGAATATCTGTTGGATATCATTTCTTCGTCGGTTGGTTCGCTTACCAACCCCAACAAGTTGTCCGATACATTCCGCAGTACAGGCAAGGTTCAACTCTCGCCCAACACCATTAAGCAATATCTGGACTATTTCTGCGATGCATTCCTTTTGGAGAAGGCACAACGCTACGACATCAAAGGCAAGAAGTATATCTCCACTCCGTATAAGTACTATTTTTCCGACTTGGGGTTGCGTAATGCACGACTCAATTTCCGGCAGATAGAGGAGACGCACTTAATGGAGAATGCCATCTACAACGAACTCCTGCTGCGCGATTATAGTGTAGATGTGGGCATTGTGGAGGTGTTCGAGCGTAACAAAGAAGGCAAAACGGAGCGTAAACAGATAGAGGTGGATTTTGTGGTCAATCAAGGCAGTGAGCGTTTCTATATTCAATCGGCGTATGCGTTGCCTACGCCCGAAAAGGTGGAGCAAGAGCGGCGTCCTCTGCGGCAGATAGCGGATTCGTTCAAGAAAATCATTGTCGTGAAAGAGGATATCCTGTTGCGCCGAGACGAATACGGCATTACCACCATGGGGTTGCGCCAATTCTTATTAGACAAAAACAGTCTGCATCTGTAGTGCTCGTTTATAAAAGTGCTACAAATTATTCGCTATCAAGAATATCCTCGCAAGTATTTGCACGCCGTTAGGACATTGAACTACCGGCGTGTTTTTAAGGAATTGGGCGAGTATCTTTTGCGGCGCACTTTCCGCGATGCTTGCTGGCAATACGGCTCACTGCAAAAATGCGGCAAGAGCATCGTAATAGGCTTTTGCTCGGTGCATGGAGAAATAGTCCACGCAGATGCCCACAAGTCCGAAAAGTATGCAGGCTATGCCTATGCCTTGCAGAACAGTGTTGTGCGACAGCCAAAAGGCGTTCAGCGTCCGGAAGTTGAAAAACCAGAAGAGCAACAGCCCCGCTACAAGCATCAGCGATGTGATGACGCGCGAAATGTTGTAGGACGACTGGAAGCCTTGCACGCGCTGAATCTCGTCTTGGACGAAAGTTTGCTGCTCCGTAGTCTGATATTTCTCCGTAAGTGCCTTGCCTTCCTGTCGTGCGCTGAATCCGATGCTCACGCCCACGGCGATGTAGAAGCAGCCTGCCACAATGAACGGAATCATCAGCGCCTTGACCGCCGGTGTGGAAACGATACGAGGCAGAAGTATGCCCGCAAGAAGAATAATCAGTGCCGCGCAGGTTACGACGATGCCTTCAATCTGCTCGCCGCGCACCCATTTGAGTGTTTCCGAAAGAATCATAGCGATGTCTGTTTATGTTTGTTACTGCGTTAATCGGGGTTGCATAGCAGTTACTGGGGAAGTGTCGGATTATGTGTAAGATTACCCGAATAAATCGGAATGTGTGCCAGTATTGGTAAACAGCAATACAAGTTCTGTATCATTCTGCTCCCATACAAGTAACCAATCCGGGCGGATATGGCACTCCCATGCCCCTGCAAAATTACCCGTTAGTTTATGAGGCTTATATTGTGGCGGCAGTGTTCCCGACTCGGCAAGCAATGCGATTGCCTCCCGCAATAAAGACATATCATAACCGCGCTTGGCGCAACGCTTCAGTCCCTTGATAAAAGTGTTGGTGGTTGTTACCCGATACTTGCTCATATTCCTAATTTTTGGAACATATCCTCAGCACTCTCGTAATGGTTCACTTTTCCCTCTCGTGCTTCTTGCATGGATATTTCCACCTCCGTCAGTTTCTTTGCGGGAGCCTTTGTTTTTTGAGAAGGCACGACTTTGGCACCCAGCGAAAGAAATAAATCCAACGCTTTCTTCATAGTACTGTTTCGCGCATCATATTCCAAAGTGATTGTTGCCATAGTCGTAACGAATTAGTTATTTGCCAATTATGCTACAAAGGTAGTGCCAAAAAGTGGGATTTGCAAGTGCGAACCCCGATCAATAAGAATTAAGAATTAAGAATTACGAATTAAGAATTAATATAGCAGACAAAACGACGAGAATAGAGTGGCTAAATCGATGCCTGACCGTTCATCAAGAGAGGCAAGAGGTCGTTGCGCTGCTTAGTGAGATTTTCGATTTCTGCCAAATTATTGGCTATTTCATCATTTGATTTGCAAAAGAATTCCGACACTTTATCTTTCAATATTTGCGGTATATCTAAAATTGGGATACTGGCTATATGTGCTGGATATACGTGCGGTTGAGCAGCACCAACGGCAAGGCTATATAATCGTTCTTGAAATAAGGACAAACCATAAAAACACAAGATTGTGTCTATTTCAGTATTACAATTTACGGTCGTGCAATCCGAAGCGAATATTGGCTCTCTCCAGAAATTGATGAAACCAGCATTAGCGCCGGAACCGCTCACCGTAATCGTATTTTTAGGACGATTGCTTTCTCCATTCAAATATGAATAGGTAACACCCGCCGCAACAACTTTGATAGTCCCATGCGATGTTTCTGCTTGAGTAATAATCTGTCCTCTATGAACATTTGCTATCGCTGAAATATCGACAACATTCCACCCAACGGGGATTTCTCTTTTCAAACGTTCATTATAGACCATAGCACCACCGCTCGACTTATACGGTTTTTCCTCCTCGTTTGGGAAGTCAAACTGCACAAACCAATAGTCGTAGAGCTGCTTTGCCATTGCCTCTAAATTATCATTTATCTGACGATTGAGTTTTATTTTAGAATCTATATTCGAGAGTATTTCCGCCAAAACATCTTGCTGGTGTCTTGGTGGTAGTACTATTGGGCAATCTGCAAAAGTTTGAGCGGAAATATTTCCACGTGTACTACCCACAGATAAATTTTTAACCCACTGTTTGTAGTAATTACTTAATGTGAAGTAATGTAGAAAAACAGGGTTTACCTTATGTTCGTCAAGTTGATATTTAATCAAGAAACCAGCATAAGCCATAACGCCATCTTTTTTGCTATATAGATATGCTCTTCCTGTAGAGTTGCCTGTTCTTGCAAAAACTATATCATTCTCTTCTAATATATATTGTTCAATATCATCACTTTCAACAGATTTCTTGTCTGTATTTACAAGCATACCTTCATCCGAAATATCACTGATCCGCAGATATCGTATTTTGTATTTCGAATATTCTATAGCTGGGGCGGGAATGCCATATTTGCCAATTCCATTTGGCAAACAAAGCATTCTTAATTTATATTTCTTCAATTCCATGATTCTCTAATTTTGCAAGTGCACTTGCAGAATTATCATTCCTTATCAATATCTCCACCCAGTTTTGCTTCCCATTCCTCGATGGTAGGCATTGTTCCTTCGAGCTTCTCTGGATAGAACTTGTCGAGGTCATATTCTGATATGGCTATGGGTTGGCTGCTCGATTCCAATGCATACTGCGCTTGGATGCGGTCTTTCTCTTTGCAAATGAGTAACCCGATGGTGGGATTATCCCGTCCCTCCTTGCGAAGAAGATGATTGCAAGCAACCACATAGCCGCCAAGTTGCCCGACATCAGCAAAAGTGAAGGAGCCAATTTTGACTTCGAGCACTATATAGCATGACAAGTTCAAGTTATAAAAGAGCAAGTCGATGAAGCTCTCTTTTTCTCCTATCAACAAGCGGTATTCTTTGCCAACATACGCAAAGCCAGTACCCAGTTCGGTGAGGAACTTCGTGATATTGTTGAGCAGCGCATCTTTGAGAATACGTTCGTTGTATGGTTTAGTAATGCCAGTGAAGGCAAAATCGTATGGGTCTTTGGTTATCTCTTGCGCCAAGTCGCTGTCGATGGCAGGCAAAGTGCTTTTGAAATTGCTCAACGCTTTCCCTTGTCGCTCGTACAGTGAAGAGTCTATGAAATTGTGAAGGACGTTTCTGCTCCAGCCGTTAGCCACTGTTTGATGGACATAGAAAAGAGCCTTTTGGGGATTGTTCAAAAATTTGTCTATCAACAATTTATGATGCCCCCACGGTATAGAGAATATGTCGTTTTTAATTTGCTCCTCAACTTGGGGAGTAATTTCAGTAGGCATTGTTGAGGGATTTTCAACCTCTCCACAATCCAATTGCTCACCAACTTGGGGAATGATCGCGCTATATGGCTGATAAAGGCGGAAAAAATTCTTCATGTATAGAAGATTTGTCGGCGAAAAGCAAGTCGCTTCTGGGTCTAGCCCCTTTAAGTCTCGGCTTAAATGAGCAAAGAATTTACTCCCCCAACGCGTTTCGGCTTTCAGGGTAACAATGTCGCGGCCCAAATCCCAATAGAATTTGAGCATTTCGGCATTAACTTTTACCGCCGCTTTGATTTGGCTCTGTCGATAACGCTTGCTCAGGTCTTGAATCCATTGCAAGTAGTCGTTATCCAATATACTTATCGGTTTATTCATCTTGTTATTCCTTCCCAACATTTTCATTGAAACTGATGCTATCCAACTGCCTCATTATCTCCGCTTCAAGCCGGTGACTTTCCTCGAACTGCGCCGATAGTTCCGCCTTGTAAGCCGCCATCCGCCTGTTGAACTCGTCCTCCGTAATGTCCACATAGTCAATCTTGATGTCGAAATACTGACCGGCAGAGAGGCTGTAGCCTTTCTCCTTGATCTCGTCGTAAGTTACTGCGACAGAGAAATCATCGACGCTCTCCTTGTTCTGGAACACTTCGACAATCTTGTCCACCTCAAAGTCCCGCAAACGTCGCTTCTGGTTGTTGCCCTCTTTGTACTCCTCTCCCAGTTTGCTCGCATCAATCAGTATGACCTTGTTACTGCCCGCCGACTTGTCGAAGAAGAGCACGGATACATTCGTTCCCGTGGTGGCGAAGACATTCGAGGGCATAGACACACAGCCATAGACTATCTTTTCATCAACAATCTTCTCCAGAATCCGTTTCTCCACCCCGCTCTTGGCAGTGATGAATCCGGTAGGAATGACAATCGCCCCCTTTCCCGTCGATTTCAGAGAATTGATGACGTGCTGGATGAAACAGGTGTAGATGGCCATCTTCGGCTTTGTCGGGTCTATCTTGGCCACCGCATTCGGAACTCCAGCCCAAAAGCGTATGGAGTCGGCGGCGAGCGTGTCGCGGTATTCGGGGAAATCAAGTTTGAACGGCGGATTTGAGACGATGAAATCGAATTTCTTCAACGTCCCGTCCGGATTTTTATGCGACGGCTCAAGAAGGGTGTTTCCCTGTACGACATTGGGGAGCGAAGCGGCGAAATTGTTGAGAATCAAGTTGAGGCGGAGCATCTCACTGGATTTCTCCGAAATGTCCTGACTATAAATTGTACAGCGGTCCTCCCCTATCTGATGTGCAAGAGCCATAAGCAGGGTGCCGGTTCCGGCTGACGGATCGTAACAAGTTACTCCACGCAGGTCGGCATTGTCCCCGACAAGAAGCCTCGCCATCACCTGCGCTATGGCTCGCGGAGTGTAATACTCGGCGTATTTCCCGCCTCCCGCATTGTTGAACCCCTTGAGAAGATGCTCGAAGACCCTTGAGAAGAAATCATATTTCTCGGCGAAGACATCCTCGAAATTAAACGACGCTACCTTGCGCATCAGCGACTTTGCGAACTCGTCGCGCTTTTGGGTGTCAGTAACATAGGTCGTTACCGCCGAAAAGATGTTCACTCGGCTCTTCCCGGATGTGGAAACCGAGAACGTGTCGGAGTTAATCTTTGCGATGTCGATGAGCGTAGCATCAAGAAGGGTTGAGAAATCGCCCTTGCCGGTGGCGTTGTAGAGATGGGCAAGAGTATGCTCCGGCTTCAGTCTCGGAACGGATGCTGGAAGATAGCTGAACAGATCTTCTACCTCTTCGTCCGTGAAACCGTCATATTCGGCGTCCCATTTCTCCGCTTTCCGCAGCCGCTCGCCATAGACCTTGTCCTTCTTGGCTTCGTACCCGAACTTGTCATTGAAAAACTTGTAGAGAAATATCTCGATGACAATTTTGTATTCACCGCCCGTTCCGGCAAGTCCGAACTCCGATGTCGTACTCTTGAGTGAGTCAATCAGGGCTATCGTTGACTCTGTAATGTTAATGTTACTCATTATAGTTTCTTTGTTGAAAATATTCTGTTGTAATCAGATTGTTGATGAATTTGCGGTCGGAAAGTGTGGCAGGAATGCTCATATCCACAAGTTTGGAGCCGATAATCGCAAGCACATCTCTTTTGAAGGCATCTTCATTGTCGACGATATGGGAATTGAGGTATATCATATTGTCTATCCGCGACTTCATCTGCGACAAGTTCTCTGCGATTTCATATTCTCTAGAAGAGATTATCGGCTTCTCCCTCTTGGCATTCTCCTCCTCTATTCTCTTATGGATACGCACGAAACGCTCATCACCCCTGTACTTCCTCTTCAGCAGATTGTTGCGCCGGTTGATTTCGCGAATTTTCTCCATCACGGCATCCATATATTCGATGCTTTCCTTCGCCTCCGCCGCATTTTGTGGCACAAATCCCTTTTTGCGGAAATATTCGCGGAACTGGTCGGCAAGAATCACGTACTTGTCCTCGCTCTTGTCGAAATTCGCCTCAAATTCGGCCTGCACCCTGTCGCAACGCTCACGGATGTCGTTCACGACTATTCGCATCTCCTCTGGGACACCCTTTCTGAATTCAAAATCCAGTTCGGAGAGAGCGATGTTGATGATGCCCGAAACATCGGCCGAATGCTCTGTGTTTTCCATCAGATTGATGCGTTCGATGCGGTGGCTCACCTCCGAAATCAGTGTAGGGATGCCGCCCATCGTCAGTCTCTCCATCTTCGACTTAAGGTCATCGTCGCCGAATGCCCTTACCTGATTGATAATTGCTTTCGCTTCAGCCAGAGTGGAACGGAGCGCATAGAGCGTGTCCTTGCTGCTGATTTCGTCAAGTTCCCTACGGAAATCCTCCGGATTGTCGCAGGTGAAGTTGAAAAGGACGTTCTTAATCTCCTTCATCTTGGCAATGACTGCATCTTTATCCTCGATAATCACATTGCCCACGGGTGCGTCGACCGCGACATCCGTGGTGTCCACCGTGCGGTTCAGCTCCTTCAGATAACGGTCGTTGGTGGATTCAAAGTTTTCTTTGATATCGACAAAATCGACCACATAGCCATATCTGAAGTCCTTGTATGGACGGTTGACTCGTGTAAGTGCCTGCAACAGGTCGTGCCCATCAAGGCTTCTGCCGAGATAGAGTTTTTTGAGCCTCGGCGCATCGAAACCGGTCAAAAGCATCTGATTGACAATCAGCACATCTACCGACATCTGCTTCTTGAACTCTTCGATGTAGGCTTTTCTCTCAAGTTTGTCGCCCTCGTCGTGCAGGATAAGCGAGGCACGGAGAGGCTTTTTGGGTGTGCCGTATGAAATCATAGGGTCTTCGAGCGTCATCAATTTTTCTTCCTGCTTCTTCTCGACATACAGCGACCGTGAGAGTCGCTCTTGCCACAAGCGAAACATCTCTCTCGCCTGAGGATTGGTTTTGCAGACTATCATTGCTCCGATGCTTTCATCATTCTGCTCTTCCCGAAAACGGCGAAAATCAGTGATTATGTAGTCGAGGAGAGCGTTTAGGTAACTTTCGTGCTCAAGAATTTTGTTCTTATCAATGTCGCTCTTCTTGATTTCCACCCCTCCAGCAAGTTTGTCTAATATGCTGTTAATCTTTTCCTTATAGACCGTTTCTATAGGCTCGCGCATCAACTTCAGGGTATATCCGTCGGAGATGGATTTGTCATAGTAATATGTGTCGATGTAGTCGCCGAAAACACGCCACGATTCTCTTTCCTCCTTAAGAAGAGGCGTTCCCGTAAGCGCTATCTTCACGGCGTCCTTGTCGGCCTCAAGCAGGTTTGCAAGGAAGCTCCCTTCTGGATTGTAGCCCCTGTGCGCTTCGTCGATGAAGAATATGCGTTGTAGCTTGGTGCTGTAACTGTTGTCTATCTTGATTTTTTCGGAGTCTTCTTTGAATTTCTGAATGTTGACCACCATTATCTCGGGCCTTCCAATGCTGTTTTCAACAATGTCAGTGCTTTTGAAATCATCCATCAACTCTTGCCTGCTGTTCGCGGTTCTTACTATCAGCCCCCTTGCCGCGAACTCATCGCTTGCCTGTTCTAGAAGGGCGATGCGGTCAACGATGAAATAGAATTTTGCCACAATATCACGTTTGGCAAAGAAATCGGTAAGCGAGCGTACACTGTAATAAGCGAGTGCCGTCTTTCCGCTCCCCTGTGTGTGCCAAATGATGCCGCTTTTCACTTTTTTCTCCAACGTGTGGCGAATGGCCAAAGACGCGAACAGCTGCTGATAACGCATCACGTGCTTTTCCAGAGAGACTATCTTGCTGCCGTCGTCCTGTTCAGTCGTCTTGTTCACATAGGCGAAGCCGTACCGTAGGAGAAACAGGAAACGCTCCTTGCTCAACATCGATGTCAGAATCCTGTTGGTAGGAGTAGAGGGCTCTTTATTGGTCTGATAATCAGAAAGATTTTTAATGACGACACAGTTGCGATGTTTGAGAACCTTTTTCTCAAGTCCCTCAGGAACATCTTCATAAGGATAGGAAGAGACAAAGGATTTGTCGGCCTCGCGGAACACATTGAAGAAAGCCTTATTCCTTGAAGCGCAGCAATAGAACGCCCCCTGAATCGGAACACGGTTGTCGTTGTCATATTCCTGATTGTTGGAGAAAATCATCAGTTGCGTGATGTTGACAAAGCGGCGGAACGCCTTGTTCGACATTCTCTTGTTTATCCTGTCTCTTTCCGCAAGAATCCCGTCGTGATTATTCGGTTTCTTGACTTCGATAAAGGCAAGCGGAAGACCGTTCACGAAACAGGTTATATCTGGGCGGAAACTGTCGCCGGAGTCGGAATTTTCGCAGGTGAATTCCGTAGTAACGTGCCACTCGTTATTGGCCGCATTCTCGAAATCGACAAGCTTGAGGCCGCTGTTGGCGGAGAGCATCGCATAGAACTCTTTGCCAAGGTCATCATTTCGAAGCATTTCGACTATCCGGTCTAGAACCTGCCGGCTTCCCGTTTCGTCTAATTCGGGATTCAGCCGTTTGAGAGAACGGAGAAATATGTTGGTCAGAATGTTTGTGTCAGGATCGTAATCTGTTATGTCATCGAGATAGGTGTACCCCAACTTGCAAAGGTGCAATGCCGCTGGCACCTGCACTCTGGTATTCTCTGTGAAATTTGTATTTCCCATATTTTCCAATCTGTACTTGTCCAATAACAAATGCAATTTTGTTGTGCAAAGTTAGGGAAAATGTTTGGCGAAGCAAAATAGCGGTGTCTCGAAGTGCAATGTCGGTTTAATGTCTTCTGTATTTTCTTGATGTAAGCATCTCTAAAAATGTGTCGCACAACATATTTTTTAATTTGGATTGCGTCGAAAAAATGGCGAACTTTGAACTTTGAGCCGAAACACTAAAACAAACAATACCATGTTCGACGAAAAAGATTTACAGCAATTGCAGGCCAAAGGCATCACAGCAGAGCAGGCCGAACGCCAGTTGGCGAGTTTTGTAGAGGGATTTCCCCCTTTGGAGATTAAGCAGGCGGCCTCGGTGGGGCATGGGCTGCTGCGCCTCTCGACCGACGAGGCGGGTGCCGCCATCGAAGCGTGGAATGGCTATCTGGCGGGCGATGCCAAGGTGGTGAAGTTCGTGCCAGCATCGGGCGCGGCCAGCCGCATGTTCAAAAATCTGTTCGAGTTTCTGAATGGCGACCACGACGAGCCGCAAACCGATTTCGAAAAGGATTTTTTCGCACATCTGTCCTATTTTGCCTTCATCGGCGAGTTGAATGCGGCTTGCCTGAAAAACGAGGGGCGCACTGCTGCCGAACTTGTGGCCGAGAAGCGTTACAAAGATGTGGTGGCGATTCTGCTCGAACCAAAAGGGCTGAACTATGGCGCATTGCCCAAGGGATTGCTCAAGTTTCATCGTTACCCGAACGAGGTGCGCACGCCGTTTTTGGAACATCTGGTCGAAGGCGCGCTCTATGCCACGGTCGATGGTTGCGCACGCGTGCATTTCACCGTGTCGGGCGAGCATCGTAGCCTGTTCGAGCGGCACCTGAACGAGTCGCTGCCCGAATACGAAAAACGTTTCGGCATCAAGTTCGATGTAACCTTTTCGGAACAGAAACCTTCGACCGATACCATCGCGGCCGATGCCGAAAATCGGCCTTTCCGCCTGAAAGATGGCAGCATTCTGTTCCGCCCGGGCGGCCACGGCGCACTCATCGAAAACCTGAACGACATCGACGCCGACATTGTCTTTGTCAAAAACATCGACAATGTGGTGCCCGACCGCCTGAAACAGCCCACGGTGGACTACAAAAAGATAATTGCCGGTCTGCTGGTGTCGCTCCAAAGGCAGGCGTTTGCCTATCTCGAAGAACTCGAAAACGACGCGATAAGCGATGCCAAATTGGCCGTCGTTGCGCAGTTTTGCTCGGCGCGACTCAACAATTTCAACCCCAATCAGCAGCAACTGTCGCGCGAGGAGTTGATAGCCTACCTGCGCCGCAAATTGAACCGCCCGATGCGTGTGTGCGGCATGGTACGCAACGAAGGCGAACCTGGCGGCGGCCCGTTCCTCACGGTGAATGCCGACGGCACCATATCGCCGCAGATACTCGAAAGTTCGCAGATACGGGACAAAGCCATGATGGCCGAAGCCACGCACTTCAATCCAGTGGATTTGGTGTGCGCCATCAAAAACTACAAAGGCGAAAAGTTCGACTTGCCGCGCTATGTGGACAAAAACACGGGCTTCATCTCGTCGAAATCGAAAGATGGGCGCGAACTGAAAGCACTCGAACTGCCCGGCTTGTGGAACGGCGCGATGAGCGATTGGAACACCGTGTTCGTGGAAGTGCCGATAGACACGTTCAATCCCGTGAAGACGGTGAACGACCTGCTTCGCCCGCAGCATCAGTAAAAGAGTGAGTGGCGATTTTCTCTGCCGCTGAAATAAAAATTGGGAGCAAAAATTTGCTCCCAATTTCTTTATCGGTAAAGGTGTTTTTTATTCGCCTTTGATGGCTGCGATGCCCGGCAGCACTTTGCCTTCGATGGCTTCGAGCAGTGCGCCGCCGCCAGTGGAGATGTACGATACTTGGTCGGCCAATCCGAATTTGTTGACGCAGGCTACCGAGTCGCCGCCGCCGATGAGCGAGAATGCGCCCTCTTTGGTGGCTTTGGCGATGGCTTCGCCGATGGCGCGCGAACCGTCGCAGAAGGCGTCGCATTCGAACACGCCTGCGGGGCCGTTCCACAGTATGGTTTTTGCGCCTTCGATGGCGGCTGCAAAGGCTTTGCGGCTTTCGATGCCCGCATCTACGCCTTCGAAACCGGCAGGAACGTTGTTGGCGGGGCAGTCGATGATTTTTGCGCCGGGTTTCAGGCTCATGGTGCCGAAATCGAGGCCGTCGGTGGCTACGCAGTCGCTGCCAAGCACGAGTTGAACGCCGTTTTTCTTGGCCAATGCTTCCACGCCGAGTGCCACATCGAGTTTGTCCATCTCGACGATAGATGTGCCGATTTCACCGCCGTGTGCCTTGGCGAACGTGTAGGTCATGCCGCCGCAGAGAATGAGTTTGTCCACTTTGCCGAGCAGGTTTTCGATGATGCCGATTTTCGACGACACTTTCGAGCCGCCCATGATGGCCACGAACGGGCGTTTGATGTTGCCCAGCACGGCATCGACGGCAGCCACCTCTTTTTCCATCAGGTAGCCGAGCATTTTGTTGTCGGCATCGAAGTAGTCGGCAATGACGGCTGTGGAGGCGTGTTTGCGGTGCGCTGTGCCGAAGGCGTCGTTCACGTAGCAGTCGGCGTAGGAGGCCAGCGTTTTGGCGAACTCTTTTTGGCGTGCTTTCATCTCTTTTTTGGCGGCTTCGTAGGCGGGATCTTCCTTGTCGATGCCTACGGGTTTGCCCTCTTCTTCGGGATAGAAGCGGAGGTTTTCGAGCAGCAGTGCTTCGCCGGGTTTCAGTGCGGCGGCGGCATCGGCGGCTTTGGCGCAGTCGGGTGCGAATTTGACGGCCACGCCGAGTTTTTCCGATACGGCATCGACTATTTGGTGGAGCGACATTTTGGGGTTCACCTTGCCTTTGGGTTTGCCCATGTGGCTCATGATGATGACTGCACCGCCGTCGGCCAAAATTTTCTTGAGCGTGGGCAGCGCGCCGCGAATGCGCGTGTCGTCGGTGATTTTGCCATTCTCGTCCAGCGGCACATTGAAGTCTACGCGGACAATCGCTTTTTTGCCAGCGAAATTGAATTTGTCAATTGTTTGCATAGTTTTGTAGTATTAAAATGTGTTTGTTTTGTTCGGGTGTGCGCATCGTTTTTTGCGTGTCGATAACGATGTGCAAAAATAGCGAAATATCTGCAAATAAAAAAAGGTCTATTTCGAAAAATAGACCCTGTTTCTGCGGTTGCGAATGATTATTCGGCAACGACTTCGGCAGCAACTTCTTCGGCTGGAGCTTCAACAGCGGCAGAATCGGCAACAACGGCCTCTTCTACAACAACTTCTTCTACAACTGGAGCGGCTTCTTCGGCGGCTTCTTCTTTGTTGCATTTGTTACCGCAAGCAGCGAACGCTACCGTAACGGCTGCAGCCATGAAAAGAACTAATTTTTTCATCTTAGATGAGTGTTAATTTGGTTAAACAAAAATTTTTGTTATAAAACACTGCAAAGTTAGTAAATAATTTACACTGTTGATAAATTTTTTGCAAAAATTTTTACATAATCGCAAATTACTGAAAATCAGAGCGTTCGCGTTCCGAAATGGTCGGTTTTGTTACTTTCCAGCGGTGAGCGATGAGCGTTTTTGCCGTCCGTAACTGCGATATTCGTCGTATGGAATGTCGATATCGGGCTCTTTCCAAGCGTTTGGGTGCGCCATGCCGAAGCGCATGTATTTGATGTCGATGCCTCGTGCGCGCCATTGTGTTTCGTAGTAGGTGCGTATGGCCAGCAGCGGGTCGTCGGGGTGGGTGTTTTCGATGTTTTCGGTGGCGGCGAGCACGTGCAGTTGGTTGCATTCGGCCATGGCTTTGGCGTAGGTGAAGAGGAAGTTGCTGTCGGTTTTCAGGTTGATGATGCCGTCGCTGGGCATGATTTGTTCGTAGAGTTTCAGAAATTCGGTGCCGACGAGCCGTTTGCCTGGTTTTTTCATTTGCGGGTCGGGGAAGGTTATCCATATTTCGTCCACTTCGGCGGGCGCGAAAAAGTGTGGTATGGCGTTGATGCCAGTGCGCACGAAGGCGGCGTTGGTCAGCGCGAGTTCTTGCGCCTGCTTGGCACCGGTCCACATGCGTGCGCCTTTGATGTCGATGCCAATGAAATTGCGGTTGGGAAAGCGTTTGGCGAGTTCTACCGTGTATTCGCCGCGTCCGCAGCCGAGTTCGAGTGTTATCGGGTTGGCGTTGTGGAAAAAGTCGGTGCGCCAGCGGCCGCGTAGGGCGAATGTGGCTCCGGCGGCCAGTTCGTTGTACGACAGTTGGAAGACATGCGGGAATGTCTCCATTTCGGCGAATTTTTTCAGTTTGTTTTTGCTCATAGCGGCCGTTTTTCGCAATCGGTGCGGAGGTCTATTTCACTTTCATCACGTCGAAGCCCTGCCCGTACACGCCGATGGCCGACGATTGCGAGACGAAGGCGTTGGGGTCGATGCTTTTGACGATTTTGAAGATTTTGGCCGATTCGTTTTTGCGCGCCAGCACGGTGATGACTTTCACCGGTTTTTTCGAGTACCAGCCCATGCCGTCGAGTATGGTTACGCCGCGCCGCACTTCGATGTTGATGGCGTTGGCTATCTCTTCGTAGCGTGCCGAGAAGATGAAAAATTGTACCGATTGCCGCACGCCGTTCACCACCATATCGAGTGTGAAGGTAGTTACGGCCATGGTGGTGAGACCGTAGACAATTTTTTCGATGCTTCCGTTGGGCAGCAGGTACGACGAGCAGATGATGAGTATGTCGCAGTAGAGTAGTGCGCGTCCCAGCGTGATGTTGCGGTATTTGTTTACGATTTTGGCGATGATGTCGGTGCCGCCCGAACTGCCGTTGTTCAAAAACATGATGCCCATGCCTACGCCAGCGATGATGCCGCCCAAAACGCACGCCATGAACGGCTCGTTTTCGGAGACAAACGTGCCAATGGGTGCTTGTGGCAAGATGGCGAGGAAGAGTGTGAGGCAACCCACGCCGTAGATGGTGCGCAGACTAAATTCCAGTCCGAGTTTCCACAGCGAGATGGCCAGCAGCACCACATTGATGATGCCGTATGTGGCGGCGATGGGGAAGCCTGTGCCGTACTGCACGATGGCACCGATGCCTGTGGCACCGCCGCCTGTGATTTCGTGGGGCAGTAGGAAGCCCTTCCATGCCGACGAATACATCAGCAGGCCGAGCGCAATCAGCAGATATTCGCGTGCAGTAGACCAAGTGAACCGTTGTTTGAGGTTACTCATAGTGTTGTGTTTTTTCGTGGCACAAAATTATAGTTTTTCGCGAAAATGTGCAAAGCGTGGGCGCGGATTTTGGTTCAACCCCAATAGACACGGTCGCTTTTCGGTTCTTTCAGTCCGTTTGTGAGGAGAGTATATCCATTTTGCTGTCCGCATCCTTGAGTTGCAATCCTGCCGCCGAGAGTACGGAGTGAAATAGTATATCCGTGTAGTAAGCGTTGTTCTTATTTGCTTCCAATGCTTGCACTTTGTCAGGATAGGTCTTAGCATAACTGTCTGAATACCATACGAATGCACCACAACTGTACGTTTCTTCCGCATCGCCTGCGTGGCAGAAATTTCCGTTCTCACCTAATGATTCGCCGTGGTCGGATAGATAGAATAGGATAGTACGCTGTCGCTCTACGAGCATGAGCAATGAGTCTAACACGCAGTCCATATAGCGGATAGTGTTGTCGTACGAATTGACAACCTGTTCGATGGTGTTATTTCGTACTACTCGATTGGTTGTTACGGGTTTGAAGTACCACTCCGCCTCGGGTACATGAAAGTTATAGTACCAATGGCTGCCAATCTCGTGCAGCACAAGTAAGTTCTTCGCACGCTTTTTGGCAAGTATTTCTTTCGTAGGGGGCAAGAGTGCATTGTCATACCACCCTGAATACACATAAGTCGATTTTCCTAAACTCGGGTATATCGTTGTGTCGCATTCCATAGGGAAAGTGGCAAAACTCTCATCCATTTCCTGATTGGCTATCCACGCTGTGTAATAACCATTCTCCCGAAGTATGGAGGCAAAACTATGTTCGGTATATTGATAGTCCAAGTGCAGACTGTCTGCTCGTGTGAGCATTAACGGTACCGAAGCGGCAGTATGTGTGTAAATACTTCGCACATAAGGGAACGACACGACATTCTTCCGTTGAGCAAGTTTCGGCGTCGTTTCTCGTTGATAACCATTTAATTGCAAATGGTCGGCACGCAACGACTCGCCGATTACCACAATGATATTGAGGCTGTCCGTTGGCGATGTCTTCTCTTCTCTTCTCTTCTCTTCTCTTCTCTTCTCTTCTCTCCTCCTATATACTCTTTCTTTACATACGCCGGCGTTGTGCGAGGCGCATTTCGTTTGTTTTGCACAATGGCATACTCCCGTAAACTGTGCACAACAGACAGCGGATACCGCTGATTTAGACTGCGGTGCATACGAGGAATCGAGTAATACCCTATAAATAAGAGAATGGCAACTATCGCTTGTAACACGCTGTATCGGAGAGGCGTTATCTTCCGCCATCGCCATACCACGAAACCTATTGATATACAGAGATTTAGTACTATCCAACCTATCAACTGCCAACCGACCACTCCACGAACCTCTTCTGCATTTGTCTTGAATATGCACTCAATAATAACCGGCGTGATAGTCACTTGATAGCCTACTCGGTAGTACGAAACAGCCGCCCCGATAATGCCGTAAACGGGTAATAATAAGGCGGTTACCCATTTGCTTTGCCCAACAGCATAAAACAACAGGAACGACACCACGCTGCACGCCAAGACATAACTCGTAACAATCAGCCCTGTCCGTACATCACCGATGGGATTATCGATGAAATCAGGAACTATGGCTGTCAATGTTATCCACAGCGTGCAAGCGCACACCCACAGAAGAAAGTGTAACTGATTGTGTTGCACGAAGTTAGCTGTAGAAAGAATGTCCTTTTTGTGCATAGAATAAAATAACTATCTATAAAGAGAAGAGCGCATTTTATTCTGCGCTCTTTCTCAACTAAATCGATTACATCACGATGTTCACAATCCGTCCCGGGACGACGATGATTTTCTTCGGGGTGGCACCGGCTAGGTATTTCTCAGTTTGCGGGTCGGCAAGAACAAGTCGTTCTACTTCTTCACGCGGGGTGTCTTTGGCAACCTCTATCGTGAAACGCACTTTGCCGTTGAACTGCACGGGGTACTTCTGCGTGTTCTCCACCAAGTACGCCTCATTGTATTTCGGCCACTTGGCATCGCACACTGTTGTGTCGTGT
>CAVKQB010000046.1:0-18685 GCA_963658575.1 Leyella stercorea
CGGGCGTTCTTATACGATGAACGGTACACGCCTTGTCCTGGATGAAAGTCTGCCGCACGCTTCGACAGTGCAAGATTGCCGTGTTCGTCGCGTACCCTATGGAACAACTTGTCGGGCTGGCGCAGATATTGGCGCAATTCGCGGCTCATGGCATCGGCATCTAATCCGTTGCGAATGCCAACATCAATTCCGAGTTCCATCTCGTCTTTGAACTCGTTGGCGTATCGCCAAACACGCTCTGACAAGTTCAGCCCCTGTTCCTTGCGCTGCAGAAACGCTTGCCGAGCGTCATCGTTGGTGGAAAAATAGCGGCGATACTGCGCCTGTGTGAGCCGCCCTACATTGTCGCCAAAAACACGCCGCGATAGCGCACTGTTTTTGTTGTTTGCAAGCGTCCATTCGGCTTCAATACCATTCACGATTGCCGCTTCTACGCTGTTAGCGAGCCGCGAGAGCAACGATTGCACCATGCGCTGGGTAAGTGGATAGTCGTCGAAAGAAAACAGCGAGGGGGGGCTTATTTTGCCTTTCACCGACACGCCAATGGCTGCCGCTTCTTGGGCAGCCGCCTTGAAAATCTGGTCAATCAACTTGGCGTATTGAGCAAGGTTGTTGATGTGTTGGCGTTCGTATGGATTATTGATGCGCGGCATTGTGTTATAGAGTCAGACCAAAACTGTCGTTGGCACTTTCTGCCTGTATCTCTTGTAGTGTTTTGTCCACATTGGTCGATGCGCCATACATCTCGATAGCCTCGCGCTGACTGATGATAGGTTTGTTGCCGTTGGCTGTCAGCAGGTGGTTGATGGTGTCGCCCTCGTCGGTGATGGTGAATGGCGTGATGATGTTTTCAACGGGCAGCGCGTCGATGTCGTTGGCGTATTGTTGCCCCATTGCCAATTTGAGGAACGATTTGACGACATTCACTTCGCGGTCGTAGAACTCCATCAATCGTCCCGCTTCGTCTTTTACTTTCAGTTGGCAATCGATAAAGAGTTGTTTGCGGCTTTCGCCCGACATGGCGTTCGATTTCATCGATTCGTAACTCCAATCGGGGAGTTGCAGTTGCGTGAAAAACGATTGACGCAATTCGGTGATGTAAAATTTGAGGTTGTCGATGGCTTGTGTCCACGTAACATAGTTGGCGGTCGAGCCTTTGGGGTATTGCATTATGGCACGCGCTTCGGCGTTTTCGTTGGGTTCGTCGCCGTATGCGATTTGCTCGTCGGCCATCACCACAAAGAGCGGCTTGCTGTTTTTGCGCAAGTAGTTGCCGTTGCGGCTCATTGCCCATTCCATCTCGAACACGATGCGGCTGGTGTCTTCCCATATTGGTGTCGGTCGCCACATATAGACGGCTGGTATTTTGCCGACAGTGTAATTTTCCTGCTCAACGAGCGTCCATCCGTTTTCCTCGTTGCTCCACTTGTAGTGTGTATCGGTGGTGTAGGTGTCGAAAAAACTGACACTTTTGCCGCCCACTTTGCGTGTGTAGCCGACGGACATCGCTATCATATCGCCATATTCGTCGAATAGCGGGTAGAGTTCGTCGCCAAGCATTGGACTGAAATTACGGCATCGGAGTTTCAACGGCGAATTGAAACCATACACCATATTGCGGTTTTCGGTTGCATACCAAAGAGTCATCACTTCGCAACCTGCGAACAGCATTGTGCAGCGTTCGGTGTTTAGGCTGTCGATGCGGTTGCACTTGTAGATTTTCTCCATTGCAGTCGCCACTTCTTTTTGACGGTCGTTTTCTGGTCGGTATATGCGCTTGACAGGAATGCCATTGCACAATTCCGACATGCGCTTGACTGCGAGCCTTTGCAGGTCGTAGGTGATGCGCGTAACGCGATCGAGCGTGCCGTCGTCCTGCACAATGTCGGGGTAGAGTGCGTGGCTCATCACAGGGTGTCGGCGCGGGTCGTATTCGCGTTGCAGACCGTTGCGTCCGCCCCATGCAGGAACAATCACAGACTTTTCTTTCAAGTCTGCAATGATAGATTTACCGTTGCGCTGCTGCGCAATGATTTCGTTGATAGTCATAGTCGATATTTTTGAATTGTTAATAGACTTGTCGTGCCAGCCGTGTACGATTTATGGGCTTGTAAGGGTTGCTGATATGGTAGTCAATGGCGTAACATAGCACATCGACATACTCATCGTGAGGCTTGCTTGGAAAGCCGCAGACCTCCTCTGTAAATGCTTCGTTCCACGCTCCGTCCACAAGTATTACACGACCGCACTCTATAGTCGGCGAAGCAGCGTTGAGCCGTGTTTCCTTGCTGTCTTTCGGGCTTGGGGTCTGTGTTACATTCAGACCTGTTGTTTCTTTCATTTGGTCAATCACTGAAATGCCGTTTGCTTTGGGTTCGATGCGTATTGTACTACGATTGGTATAGCCATGTTGCTGAACATAGCGCGGCAGGAAACGCAAGAGTTCAGGGAAGCGCATAAGCACCTTTTCTCCGTGCGTGATATACATATCGTTGCCAATCTTACAGGTAGCGATTATTCCCGTTGGGTCGTTGTCTGCCTTATCCGTGTAGGCGGTATCAATGAAGAACACTATCGGTTCATCGTGGTGCAATCGGTTGAACTCCGAGAGTGTTATATGCTTGAACCACTCCTGCTTGATGATGTTGCCACCTATCAAGGTCGGTCGTTGCTGATATAAGGCTGCAAATGTTCGTGGCGAGCGTTGCTCTATCTCCGAAAGCCTTTCTCTGCTGTGCCGTTCCTCCCATAGTGCTTCGCCTAATTGACGAGGGTCTTCCGTCATTTTGTTGTCCTCTCGAATAGCAGGAATATTGACCACCGTCCAACTGTCCCCCTCTCTTTCAAGCAATCGCCCTGCGAGGTCGTCTGTATGCCAGCGAGTCTGAATGAGTATCTGCTTTGAGTTGTTGTGCATACGAGTGAGAAAGACATCGGTGTACCAGTCCCACACACGATTGCGATATGTTTCCGAGTTGGCTTCCAGAGCGTCCTTGATAGGGTCGTCGATGATGCCCAAGTCAGCAGGTGTACCTGTGAGCGAACCTCCCACACCCACTGCCTTGTAGAAGCCACCATATCCCACCGTTTCGAACATATCAACATTGCGTAACCAGCCGCGCTGTGTGTCGAGTTTGACGCGTTGGTTGTTGAGAAAAGTATTCGGAAATACCTCTCTGTACTCGCTGCTGTCAATAGTGCGCTGTATGGCTCGTGAAAACTGCTGCGCGAGGTCAGCCGAATAGGAAGTGCCTACAATCTTCAGTAATGGGTTCTGCCCCAATGCCCAAGCAGGGAATTTACGACTGACTATTTCCGACTTGCCGTGTTGAGGTGGTACGAATATCATCAGTTTGCTTGTAGGCAGCACACCTTGTAGCAGTTCCTGACACTTTTGTGCTATCAGCGTATGAAACCACTGCCGTTGATAGGCAGGCGAGGTATAATCGAGAAACACAGGGAAACGCTCAATAGCGTCCCTACGGTGCAGTTCTCTTTCTAACTCTAACAGCCTCATACTCACTTGATAGTCCATAGCGGTAGTTAGTTCTTGCGGCTTGTTTTGATACGCTCAATCTCTTTTAGTATATCCTCTTCTGACATCTGCTGTGGTGGCACGAGCGGAGTACCGTCCTTACCTGTTACCTCCGTCTTTGTCGCTGCGTATAGTCCAAGTAATTTTCTGCGCTCCATGAGTTGTTGGCGTATCTCCGCCATGTATCGTGGGTCGCCCAAGCCGACAATGTTCTCTGCGGTGTTTTCGCGTCGAACGGTCTGTATGGTCGCTTGTTCACTACCATTGCCGCCACTCTCTACAGGAACACCTATACGCTTGTTTATTTCGCGGTCGTAGTTCTCCTTGCTTTTGTCCCATTGCTCCCATAATTCTGCCACACAATCGTCTATGCGTTCAAGTTCAAGTTGCAAACGAGCGTCCACATCCTGGATACGAGTTGACTGCCATTCTTTGAGCAAGTCTTGAATGTCGTTCCAAATAGTGCGAATAGAACAGGTTGTTCCCATACGAGCCTTGACCTCATCGGCTATCCTGCGTACGCTCCACCCTCGCTTGTACAGGTCGGCTACAATGACCATACGCCCCTGTTTGATATGGCTGCGTTTTGATGTGTTGCTCATAGTGTTCTTTCTTTGCGGTATTGATAAATGAGATTTCCCGCTTCGTCCTTGACGAAATTACCTTGTTCATCAGTCATAGGCTGCATAACGCCCTCGAACATCTTGTAAGGAGATTGCCCTGCTTGTGGGTTGTTCCATAGCCATCGCATATACTCCGCCATACTCATTCCCCAAAACTGCGCTCGCTTTTCCGAGGAGTTAGCGTTAAAACCACTTGCCTTGCCCCAATCATATTGATGGAGTTGGTAGATGTCCTTGCTAATATCCGAGAAGTAGCAAATACCTTTCTGTTTGCATATCTGCAATGCTTCGCAGAATTGTCCGTGAGAGTAGTTCCAATTGGCAGGAAGTCCACAGCACGAGCCGTTGCAGCACAACTCCTTGAAGTGAGCGTCCGACACATAGAAACGCATACCAATTTCATCGCACAAGTCTTTCATATTCCGGATGAACGGTGCTTTGATTTTGCGGTTCAGGCGGAGGTACCCTTGCGCCACAGAGTACTTGCGATATAGAGCCATAAGGTCAAAGCCGCACAACTCCGATAGTTTGGGCATATACTCTTTGAGAGTCTGCGAGCGTTGCTCTACACAGAAGAACTCCGTTGAGAGAGCCGTTGCACCACGATTGCCGGCTTCTCTTATCAATTCGAGGTAGGACGGCGTCGATACACCGATGATAAACGGTCGCAAACGCAATGTAGCACCACCTGCGTCTGCTTTGGCCATTCGCTCAATAGCGTCCAAGCGTTGCAGCGGTGTAGGCACTCCGCGCTCAATGACACGCGCCTTTGCTTCGTCAAGCGTAATGATAGAGAACTTGACATTCCAATTCTTCTGTCCACGGAACAACTCCATATAGCGTTCGTCTTCCGTCCACCAAGTGGCTTTCGTGGAGAAGCAGAGAGGGTAGTCTATTTGCTTGAAGAAACGCAATAATTCGAGGGTCTTGCCGAACTTACGCTCGAAGCCGTCGAATTGGTCGGAAAGCCCTCCCCATTGCATGACACGACGCTGCTTGATATAAGTGGCGAATTGCCCAGCATATTGGTCGGGGTCGGTGAACATCTTCTTGATTTTCTCTACATTCACAGGGTTCACTTCCTTGTGTAGGTATGCCTCTTTCGCGCCACCGATTGCACGCTGATACTGACTGAAACAGTACATACAGCCGAAAGAGCAGTTGCTGTAAGTGTCAAAAGTCATCGGCATAGAGCAGTCTGCTATTTCCGCCGACCAACGAGGTGATTGATAGTAAGCCATAACGTTGCTATTGATTTGCTTTTGTTTTGTTATCGTATTGCTAATTCCATTTCGTAGTCATTGTCTTTGAAATCGACTATTTTCGCTCCGATATGAAGCCAAAAATTTTGCGCTTCTTCATTGATTGGGGTACGAAAGGTAAGTTTATACAAGCCATTCGCTTTCATTTGTGAGAGCAAGCGGAAAAGCACCAATTTGCCAATTCCTTGCCCTTGCCACTCCTTGCGGACGGCAATTTCTATCAGACGGCAATGTGCCTTTGCTATTGTGGCGAAATACAGAGCCTTATCATCGTATATCTCACTCCAGACCTTGTCTGCATTGTAGTGCAGAGCCGTGCGGAAATACGCATACGACTGCTTGCTGACAGGCGAATTGCAGTTGCCGCAAATGTCACGAGCGGTCTTGTCGTCAAACGGTCGCCACATCATCGTTCCTCCATGCCAAGAGCCTGCTGTATCATTCTCACCTCATCGTTGATTGATACTTGGCTGGTGTTCATCTGAAGGACTTTTACACCTATCGACTGCCATTTCTTCGCTGCTATCATCGCTTGCTTTTGATTTTTGATAATCAAGTCGAAGCGTCTTTTCCCGCTACCATTTTTGCCATTGGAACGAGCCGTGAGCCTATTCCATATCGTCTGCGGGTCGGCGTACAGGCTCACTATCAGCGGTTTTTCGGCTTTGAAAAGAGCGTTGGAGAGGTTCAGTCCAAAAGTGCCCATATATGACCCCTCGCAGAATATTGTATCAGCGTGGCGAAGACCCTCCTCTACGACCTCTGCGAGCCTACTGGTACAAGAACTGCCCTTGTCGTTGGTAATTCTATCCACACCGCCATAGCGAGTTTCTCCATATCTGCCTGCGAAGCATATTCCACCCTCCACGCAATAGGTTACATCGTTGGTAATTCTATCAACACCGCCATAGCGAGTAATGAATTCCCAAGCAAGGGCAGATTTTCCTACTGCGTTTGTTCCGGTTATGAACACGCAAGTTTTCATCGTGCAAGTTTGTAGATTATTGCCTCATACTTTGTTCTTTTGGCTTCTTGAAGCATTCGCTCCGTATAGTAACCATTCCACCGAGTACCTTTATTGAACTTCTCCACAGCACACAGGCTCGTTTCGAGCGCAAACACATTGTCTCCCGTGTCTTTCCTTGCGCGGACAAGGAATTTATCAAGAGCCGATTTTTCGTTGCTTTGAACAATTGAGATTGCCCCTTTCGTGTAGTTCTCGTCTGGTTCCCAATTAGGGAATAGGTCGTCAGTCCAAAGTTTGGCGTATGCATACACATTCATAAACACTTCGAGAAACAGATAGGCTGCATACCTGCCAAAGAAAAACCACGAGCGCACCTCTTTGTACGCCTCCGATGTAGTTCGTACTCTCTGCAAGCGGTCGAACTTATCAGAGGTTAGTTCTGTAAGCAAGCGGTCGTATGCGCCATTGCAGCGTACATACCTGCGGTCGGTACGGAATTGTAGTTTCTTCATATCGCGCTCGCCAAGCAAGAGCATATCAAGTGCGCTGGGTATGTGGTAAGTCGTCGTATAGAAATAGATGAGCCTAAAAGCGTCCCACTCCGATAGGTGGTAATACGAGCATAGAGAAGCAATCATTCGCTCCTCCACGCCCGCATCGCCCTGTCTGTGGTATGTTACATAGTCTGCATAGGTCATTGCTCAACAGGTGGTATTAGTTCGTTGATATTATACACGACCTTGTCGATAGCACCCAAGCCTACCAACTGCGCAATTTCGTTGGCACGCCCTTTGGGGTACACGATGATGATACGCTCCATAGCCACCTCGTTGTCGCCCTCAATCTTCGGCAGGTTATTCGGGTCAAGGTCTTGCCCCTGCAATTCTGGCGGTAGGTTCTTACCATCAAATTGCTGTCCGTCATTCTCGTGTTCCGCAAGATTGGCAACATTACCTGCTGGCTGCACTGCGCCCTGTTTCATTGGAGGTTCGGGGTTCCAGACATCAACGCCCCAACTATTCAAGTCATCATTGTCCCACTCGTTAGCCAGTTTGTCGTAGTCCCATTCGCCAAACGAAGCATTGTCAGCGATGATGAATTCTTTCTTTTCTGCTTCCGACAACTCCGAAGCACGCACAATCTCCACGGTCGGCTTGTCAATCCACGACTGCCACGACTGTAGCAAATGCTCTTTCTCTCCTTGTGTTAGACGCTGGTAGTTCTTTGTCTTTCCGATGATTTGCGCTATCTGCTCAAACGACATCTTGGCAATCCTATTCAGAGCATTCACACGCATATTACCGCCCAAAACAATCATTTTGTCGTCCACAACCACAGGACGAATAGTAATCATCTTTGGAAAAACAAGCAAACGCTCGCATAACATATTGAGTTTCTGCTCTCTAATCGTGCGAGGATTGTTCGTGTTTACTTTCACCTGTGAAAGTTTTACTTTTTCTGTTTTCATACTTAAATAAATGATTTTTAGTTAGTTATTACTCCCACGCTTTATCTTGCTGATACTCGCCAAATAGTCCCCAGCGGCACATGGAAGCGTAAATTGGTGTATCTAATTTGTACGCTTTGCGCAATTTCTGTGGGTCAATCGTCCACAGTCCCTCCACAAGAATATTGTCTGCACCGTCCTTGATGAGGACATCTACCTCCTGCTTGCCTATACAACAAGCAAGCGAAACATAGGTGTCGCATTGGTTTTGTAGTGCGTAGTTCTTGGCAAGTTTGCGTGCTGCGAGGTTGAGAGTAAGGTCGGCTTTCGAAGCGTCTTTCGTCCAAGGAGAGCCACCGCCTATCTTGCAATTTCCTCCGTAGAAATCCACAGCAAGTTTGCGACCTGTCGTTCCACAGTCTGCTATTGATGAGTGTGCTACATAACTACCTGTGCCGTTTACGATGAGCGCATACTTGCCTTTTACCTGTGAGCGAACAAACTGCTCGACCGTCTGTGTGTCCTGTTCGGGCAACAGTGGTATGGCGACGATAATCTTTGTTATCACATTATCATCGGTAATGACTTGTGTTTTAATGTCAAGCCCACCTATGCCACTATCGAAAAGAACCTTACAGAGTCGCTTGGCTATGGTGTGGTCGAGCGGCATACCTGCCGTTTCCTTGATAAACGAGCAATGACCAAAGAATATACCTTGGTCGCCCCACCCACGTAACCCCTGTGCTATCTGTGGGGATTGTTGACCAATGTACGAAGTAACATTGAGTGCTTCTCCATAGATGCAGTTGTCATGTCCCCAGTGGTCTGCATAGGCTTTGGTGTAGCCTATATCATTCACGGCTGCACGGACAAACGAAGCAATTTCGTCATTGGAAAAGCGCACCTTGCTACTTACCTCACCCGCAAGCGTAACATTGTAGTCTTTGATTTGTACCTCTACGGCATAGCGAGTAGATGGGTCTTTTTCGATATACCTGTCGAGCAGATACTGACTGATGTAGTCTGCTATTTTGTCAGGGTGCCCGAGCGACACATATTCTGAAAAGTGTATCATAACTGCTGTTTTTGTGAAAAATACTGCGCAAATATACGTAAATTTTTCTTAATGCGCAATTATTTCGTGTATTTTGTGCATTTTGCGCCTCTTCACTGTCTTATGCCGCTTTTAGTTCAGTTAATTGTGCGTTTAATTATTTCTTCGAGTCGGTCGGTCTCGACGGTAATGGTGGGGTCGCATTCCGCATCGACATCGCCGACGAGGTGCGCTGTCAGGTTAAAGCACTCGATGCTTGCGCTGCCGCTGTATGTGCAGTAGCCAGGTACGTCGTAGTCCCCGCTGTCGTGATACTCGCTGTCGGTGCGCACATACACATCGCCGCCAACCAAGTTCACAACGCCATCTTTTTCGTACTCGTAATCAAAACTGACACACGCTCCGTCGCTGTTAAAATCTATTTCATCAACAACACGTTCGGCAATGCGTTCGGTATAATCTTCGGCATTCAGCAGTCGGCGTGCGCGGTGCAGTTTTGCTGTCAGTGCTTTGTCGCGGTTTTCGAGCGCGTCGATAGTGCGATTGGCGTGTAGTACAGTCGAGCGGTTTCGCTTGACGAGCGTAGCAATTACGTCGGGCTGCACCTGCTTCTCGGTCAGTAGTGTGCAGAGGCTCATACGAGCATCTGCTACATTGCGGTGACGGTCGCGTGCCACCAGTGCTGCGCGGTCAATCTCAAATGCCGTACAGATGCTCTCTGTCGCACGTTTCAAAAGCCGTTGCTGCATTCGTTTTTGTTTCATTAGTTCAATTAGTTCATTCATAGTTAGTGTTTTTTTGTCTGTTTAGAATGGGCAATCGTCGTCGTCATCATCGTCCGTATCAAAGTCGAACAATGCGGCTTCTGCTGCTGCTATCTGGTTCTGTTCTTGTTTGTCGATGAGGTGGTTGGAGTTGTCCCATTGTGGTTCTTGACCCTCCACCAGCGGTGTGTAGCGGCCGTTGTTGAGGTTGTATTTGAAATAGGCCGTACCGACCTGTCCGAGATGGCGGAATTTGACTTTTGACACACGCACCTCGACACGCTCCTGCAAACGGTCGCGGTGGACGATGATGCCAAAATCGCATTTGTTGTAGAAATGAGCCGAACCGCTGATGTCGTAGAGTGTTGGCACTTCGATAGTGCCGTCCTTGGTTTTGGGCTGCTTGGTAGGGTGCGCCATCAGAATTACCAGCACATCGTTTTGCTGTGCAAAGTTTGTCAAGCGGTCGAGAACGCCACTGATATATTGTGTCTCGCTGCGCGTGCCTTGTTCGTTTTCGAGGCGGTTGTATGGGTCGATGACCAACGCTTTGATGCCGCGCTTGCGCACAAGATATTTGGCGCGTTCAAGAATACTGTCTAATCGAAAGTCGCTCTTGGGACAAATGAAGAAAAAGTCTCGTTCGAGGTGCATTTTCACTTGGCGATACTCGTTGTATGGAAGTGTTTGTCTGCCAAATTTGCGCCCTGTAAATTTCTCAATCAACTTCGAGGCGTGGTAGGCGAGCGGTGCGTTTTCGGGGCTGAAATAAGCAAACCGCCAGCCGTAGCGCATATTCAGCCGTTCGGCTATCTCGTCAATAAACTCTGATTTGCCCGACCCTGGAATACCTGTAACGACACACAGCCGTTTGGTCTCGAAAGATAGCAGTTCGTCAAAATTAGCGTGTCCAATGGTAACGCCTTTCTGCCAACCGCTTTCAAAGAGGGCGTCGAGGCTCTGCTCGAAATCCGACACCGAAAACACGCCGTCAATCTTGATGTCTTGCGCGTTCTCAAGGCATTGCAGTAGGCTTTCCTTTCCATACTTTTGCAGGTGTTCGTTAGCATCTTTGCAGCCGTCGCCATACTCAACAATTTTGCAACGCTCTGCACCGAAACGGCGGAGGAGTTCATCGCGGAGGAGCGTGCCTTTGGTGTCAGTGTCGGAAGCAATGTAGATAGTCTGCTTGTCGTCGAAATAGTCTTCGAGATAGTCGTCAAGATAGGTGAGGTTGGCATTTGCACCATTCGGAACACTAACAACATCGTGCCGCCCACACTCATAGAACGAAAGAGCGTCCATCTCTCCCTCCGTGATGATACATTCGGGTGTGTCCTTAATAGCGTCAATATTGTATGGCAGAAGTTCTGCTCCTTGGCA
This sequence comes from Leyella stercorea, assembly GCA_963658575.1. GTDB lineage: Bacteria > Bacteroidota > Bacteroidia > Bacteroidales > Paludibacteraceae > W0P28-013. The sequence continues at coordinate 11,036 of CAVKQB010000046.1, forward strand.
CAATTTGAAGCACTTGTCGCCTGTGCGGAACTTTGTATTGACGAGTTCACCGTCGTGGTAGTAGTTGAATTGCACGGTATTGAACTCTTTGCCCTTTTGCGGCATAAACTCCATACCCTCTGTTACACGCATAGCCTCTATGGTCTGTCGGCTTATGCCACGAGACGCGAACCACGCAAGAGCCTTGTCGGATATTGCGGCGTTGTGGTGTGGCTTGGGTTTTGCATATACTTTGGGCTCGCGCTTGATAGGGCGTTCCGTGTACCACGCTTGCTGTTGCGCCCATCGTTTGCGTTCGTCGTCGGAAAAGTCCACGGCGGAGCCGCAGAAGCCACAATAATGGCACAGAAATTCGCCTGTGGCAAGATTGCACGATAAACTCTTGTCGCTCTTGTCGTGCCGCGTTTGGTGGCATTGTGGGCAATACACTTTGATGTTACCCGTTGTGCGGTTGTGCGGCACTTCAATGCCATATTTTCTCCAATTGATGTTCATAGTCCCGCTGGTATCCAAGAGTTTGATTCACGAGAGAATACGGTGTCGCTGCTGGGGCGCGGTGGTGCTGACATCGGTACAGGTGGTAGGTTGCCCGTCCCGTAGCGGCGTTGGCCGTCGTTGTCGATATATTCGCCTACGCCAAGGCTTGCGCTGTTGTTTGCTTTGGCTTTCGAACCGCCGTTGCGCTGCTCCCAAGTGCGCACACAGGCTTGCCAGTCTTTAATTTGGGTATTGCCGTATTTCCAGCCGCGTGCAGCATAAAAATCGACAAAGTGTTGAGCATCTATACCATTGCCACGCTCTTTGCAATATGCCGCTACATCTTCGACAGAGGGAGGAACAAAGCGAGCGACGGGGGCGCGTTTTGTGTCTATAACTCCATTTCCATTCCTTTCCATTTCCTTTTCCACTCCTATTCCATTCCTTTCCTGTATTGTTTTGCTTTTGTTTTGCTCGGTGTTTGCTATTTTTTTGCTTGCGTTGCTGTTCCCGATATTGCGACTGATTCCAAGACCATTATTGCCGCCTTGCCGCCCCGCTTTCGAGCGTTCTATAGAGCGATTTAAGATTGGTTTGATAAGCGTCCAATAGCCTTGTTGGGTTGGGTCGGAAAATTGCGGCTCGTTGTCCGAAAATGCGTATTCGCACATTGCCTTGAGCATCTTGCCACAGCCGTCGTCGGGGAGATAGCGCAACGCTTCGTAGTACGAGGCGAAAAAAGTGAAACTATTTGCTGCCATTGTTGTCTTTTTTTGAAAAAGGCTCTATGGTTAGGCTAAGACCTCGCTACAGCATTTGCGTTGCGCCGCCTTTCGGTTGGCGCAGCCGTGCATAGAGCCAATGTTTGTTTGTGCCGCTTGTATTGCTGTTTTTTTGGTCATCGCGGCTGAATTTTATTTGAGAAGAAACCGCCGTGCTCCTTGCACAGGCAGCGTAAATTCGTCGGCAATGTGCGGGTATTTTTCGCGCAGCAATTTGGTGTCGAGTGCCATCGACGGTTTGGGGGCTTTCCAAGTGGCAAGCGTTTCGCCGCCGTAGGTGATTGCTTCGGCATCGTTGAACGCCATCTTTAATTTGTTCTCTAAATCTACCTTGTGCGCGTCCATCGCAGCCATCTGCTTTTTGAGGTCTTTCAACTCCTTGTAAGCCTCAAATAGTTCGTCGCCAACCTCTACCTGTTTGCCGTCGGTGTGGCGATTGTATTTTGTCAGCACATCTTGTACGCAGATAGCATCTGGCTCTTTTTTTCCCAATACATTGTCTTTCCAAAAGCGTTCGACCTCTTCGACCAACCACGCATAAAAGTCGGGCGCAAATGTGATGTCCTTGTAACCGAACTCGCGCCCGCTACATAACCACGCCAGCGAACCTTGCGTGTAGCCTGCCACACCAAGATTCATCTGTACTTGGCAGAACCAATGCTTGGGCAGGTCGTCGGGGTCGATGCTCCGCTGCGTTGTCTTACATTCGAGAATCCCCTTGTCGTTGTTGCGCTTACTGCCCAACCAAAATGTGCGGTCGGGACTGACACGGAGGAACGGCTTTTCGGGGTCGACGAACATAAAATCGTCCTTGCTACTGTTGATGATTGTGCGCCCGCTGGCATCGGCATAGAAGTGCGCTACAGCATCTTCGAGATAGTGTCCTGCTTTCATCGCAAAATTTTCGGGTTGTGCAGGGTCTATTCCCAACTTTTTGCGCCATAGTTGGTAGGGCGTTTCCCACGGATTAAGTCCTACAACGCTCGCCACCTCGCTTGCGCCAATGCCGTCTTTTCGGGCGTTCAACCACTCCTGACGGTTTTTGAAATTTAGTCGTGTGCGTTCCATTGTTCGTAGTTTTCTGTTAGAGAACATTATCTGCCATCGCCGCAGCAGCGCGGTCTTTCGCCGTTTCTGCTTTCTTTTGTGCCGCCGCCCTTTTCTTGGCTTCGGCCAGCGGAAGCGCAAACAATTCCTCGACGGTCGAGCCGCCCTCGTTTATGGCGTTTATCGCACCGCGCAGGTTGAACAACGCCTGATTGTCGATGCTCTCTACCGTTTGTGCGCCGCAATAGAAAAGTGCCTGCTCTTCGGTGATATTGAATTTCTTGATGTAATCCAACATAGCAGCACGGCGACTTGCCAAATCCTTGGTCGAACCAACGGCCACAGCCTTTATTTCGTCGGTAACTTTCTTGGTGATTGCTTTCGGCACGACTTTCATCACGGCGTTGCGAAACGCTATTGCGCTGGCGGCATTGCCAGTAACGACCTGCATATCTTCCGAATAGGTTTTGCCGTACTTGTCGGTGATGCGCCGCTTTACTTCGACACTTATTGCAAGGTTCGTTTCGAGGTCGTGCGCCACGCCTTGTGCCGTGATGGTTTTGCCGTCGTTCCCGATGATACGCGTAGCAACACGGAGGTTGCCCCACGCGCCTGCGACTATTTCGGCGAAACGAACGCTTACGCCCTCGATAGGGTTATTGCCGCGTGCCAACGAATAAAAGCACTCTTGCGCGGTTTCTACATCCATCTCGCCATAGGTGCGAATGGTGTTCAATACTTTTGCGACATCGCGCGGATGACGCTTGGCGGTGGCAATTTGTACATCAACCTCCGCACGGTCGATGGCCTGTATCACATCAACCGATTTCACTTCGATGATTTCATTCTGCATAACTCTACAGATTTTCTTGTGGTCTAACGCCTTTCCACATTGGCTTGTCTCAATTTATGAGTAGCGCAGTAGGTCTCTGCTTCACTCTCAATTTGCTCTTGGCTTTTGATAGGCGACTCTTTCAGCCATTCGTCGAGTGCCGCCTTGTCGAAGAAAATTTTGCGCCCACGCTTGAAATGTGGCACTTGCTTTTGACTTGTCAGTTTGTACAAATACCCCTTACTGTAGTGCGTATAGGCAACCGCTTCCTCAAGGTCAAGCGTTTCCTTGTTGAACATCAGTTGGCGTTGTTCTTGCAGCATTTGCTCGATAACAGCAAGCCGTACCGAAATCTCTTCAAGTCGGTCAGTCTCCATAATCGTCGAATTGTTTGCTGATTTCACGAAACAAACCGTGCTTGCCGCACGTCTTTCCTACATATATTGCCGCTGCCAAACTGACAAATGCGGCAACCTTTAAGCCGATTATCGCCTCAAACGACACATCGGGCATCTCTTCGCTCACGATGAGCGCAAACGACAGCCAGCCCCATACTACCAACACCACGAGCAGTGCCCATTGTGCTACTTGTTTTGCACGCATTTTCATAGTTTTCCCGCTCTTTTGAGGCGGCTCTCGACGCGCTTCCGAATGGAATAAATCGTACTGATTGTCGCCAAATGGTACTTCTCGCAGAGGTACTCCGCAATGGCTACCTTGCTCTTGTCGGGGTCGGCAGCGAGCGATTGGTACTCGGCATAGATTGCCAACTCTCTTTGTTCTCTCTCCTGTTGGAACTTGGTTTTGAATACTGTTTCCATTGTCATCTCTTTTTAGTTGCTTTTTTATCTATTTTTATACTGTTTTTTTTCGTGAAAAGTTTGCACGCTTGTAATTTTTTGAGTAATTTTGCACGCAAATCCAACCGATGTTGTTCTTTTGTAAAAAGATTATGTAATAATTTCGCTGCAAATTTACGAACTAATTTCATATTTACAAAACTTTTTATGAAAAACTTTCGCAAAAAAATCATATTTACCAATAAATCAGCAAATTATGGATGTAAGAAAGTTGAGGGAACAAATGGGCGTTACGCAACAAGCGTTAGCCGAAATGTGCGGCGTTACGCTTCGTACAGTGCAGAATTGGGAAACGGGCAGACCCGTTCCCGAGCGCGCACGCAAATTGCTGGAGGTGATTGTTGGCAACCGCGATGTGGTTTCGTCGGGAGATGCGAAAGACAATGGCGTGAGCGTTGCGGCAGGCAATGGCAGTCAAGTAACACTCAATCCCGACACGCAGCGTTTTTTCTCCACGCTCGAAAAACAGCAGGAAATAATGAGCCGTCAATTGGAGGAACTTGCCGAAATGCGCCGCCTGACACAGAAAAAAGACGAACAGATTGATACGCTTCTGAAACTCATACAGGCTAAACAATGAACACGCCCGAAAGCATTAAAATGGGGAAGAGTCGCACGTTGGCGGCGCGCGTGATGTATCACACGCTCGATATACTCAACGAGCAGGACAGCGGTGCGATGCCCTTTCGCGAACTGAAAGCGTTGCTGCCGACACGTGTCGAATTCGACGAATGGGAAACCTACCAAAATCCCAAAACGGGCGATTTGCGCTGGGTAGTGAATTTGCAATACTACTCGATAGACCTCGTTAAAAGCGGTTTCTTAATCAAAAACAATGGCGAGTGGTGCATTACCGACGAGGGGCGGCAGGCTCTTGCTAAATACAAAAACGAGCCAAACAAATTGTTTCGGGAGACACATCGCCTCTATGCCGAATGGCTCAAAAATAACAAAGAAAGCAAGGGCGAAAAAAGCGAGGAAGCAGTAATTGACGAAGTGCCAAGCGTGGTGCTGTTGGAAACGATAAAACAGCAAGCCAACGACGACCAACGTACCTATATCGACCAGCGCACTCCTTACGAGTTCCAAGATATGGTTGCCGCTCTGCTGCGTGCTATGGGCTACTACACGCCGTTCGTCGCGCCCAAAGGCAAAGATGGCGGAGTCGATATAATTGCTTACAGCGACCCACTTGGTGCTACCAAACCTATCTTGAAAGTGCAGGTCAAGCACTACAAGGAAAACAACACGGTATCGGTCGATATAGTGCACAAAATTTTGGGCGTAGCAAAGGGCGATATCCCCATCATTGTAACATCGGGACGCTTCACCGAAGATGCGCGCATAACAGCGCGGCAGAACAATGTGCGCCTCATCGATGGTACAGAGTTCGTCGCACTTTGGATTGAGCACTACACCAAAATGAGCGAAGACGACAAACGGTTAATGCCCATCGAGCCAGTCTATTTCATCAAGCGTGATTGAATACGGGCAGTTATTTTTTGAGAATTTTGCGTTCTCGCAACGAAAATAGTTCGCTTGACAAAACTCCTTGCACGCTATTTTTCGGCGACGAGAGGCTGCTTAAAATTGTTTTCACAAAAAATAAAACGCGGCTGCACATTTTGTTTAGCAACCCAATGTCATTTTACTCTATTTGACCTAAACCTACACAAAATCGTTGCAGTATTGTTACTCACCGCCCTTTGATAATGCCGCCATCTCCTGAATATCAACAAATTACATTAGTCTTACTACTTTCACACTATTTTCGTATTTTTGCGTTCCGAAATTGAAAATGAGTATCAGTTATGAACGAATTTCTGTCGTTGATTACGCAAAACGCTGTGGCACAGACAATTATAATCTATTCGGCCATCATCGTATTGGGAATGCTGATAGGCAAAATTGCGATAAAAGGTGTGTCGTTGGGCGTTACCTTTGTGCTTTTTGTGGGCATTTTGGCCGGGCATCTCGGCTGTAGCATCGACCCTGCGGTGTTGGATTTCCTCAAAAATTTCGGTCTGATACTCTTCATTTTCACCATCGGTTTGCAGGTGGGACCTGGCTTTTTTTCGTCGTTCAAGACGAGTGGGCTGAAGTTGAATGCCTTGGCGTTCGTCATGATACTGCTCGGCATTGGCACTACGGTCGGTCTGATATTTCTCTTCGCCGACCACATCGAAGCACCGATGATGGTGGGCATCATGTCGGGCGCGGTAACCTCGACTCCAGGGCTTGGCGCGGCGCAAGAGGCGTTGCAGCAACTGAGCGCGACGGGTGCGCTCGAAGGCGAATTGCCCCCCATCAGTCTGGGGTATGCGGTGGCCTATCCGATGGGCGTTTTGGGCATAATACTGACGATGATGTTGCTGCGGCTCATCTTCAGAGTCGATGTGAAGGCCGAAGAAAGCCGCCTGCAACAGAAACAGATTTCGCACGAAAAACCTGATATTCTCACGTTTCGCATCACCAATACCAACATCGACGGCCTGACGCTGGCCGAATTGAAGCACAGTTTTGGGCACGAATTTGTGGCCACGCGCTTGTGCGTTGGCGAGCAGGTGTCGATTCCGCATGCCGACACGGTGTTGCACACGGGCAATCTGATTTTGGTTGTAACGCGCCACGCCAACGCCAAACTGCTGCAAAAACTGTTGGGCGAGCCGGTCGATTACGAGTGGAAAGACGACGAATCGACCATGGTTTCGCGGCGCATTGTGGTAACGCGCGACAGCATCAACGGCAAGACGATAGGGCAACTCCATCTGCGCAGTGCGTACAACGTGAACATCACGCGTGTGGCGCGCGCTGGCATCAACCTTTTGGCTTCGCCCGACTTGGTGCTTCAGATGGGCGATCGCGTGATGGTCGTCGGGCCGCTCGAAAACATCAAGAAAGCCGAAGACATGCTCGGCAATACGCTCAAACGGCTGAACAATCCGCACATCATCACCATTTTCCTCGGCATTCTGATGGGCATTTTGGTGGGAAGCATTCCCATCTACTTCCCAAATATGCCGATGCCCGTGCGCCTCGGATTGGCTGGCGGACCGCTTATTGTGGCCATTTTGCTAGGGCGTTTTGGCTATCGGCTGAAACTGATAACCTACACCACGCAATCGGCCAACCTGATGTTGCGCGAGATTGGCATTTGTCTGTTTTTGGCCAGCGTTGGTCTGGCTTCGGGCGGGCGGTTTGTCGAGACGGTGGTGTCGCCCAACGGCCTGCTGTGGGTTGGCTGCGGCGTGCTGATTACGATGATTCCGCCGCTTGTAGTGGGCGTTATCGCGCGGCTGATGAAACTCAATTTTTTCTCCATTTGCGGTCTGATTGCTGGTTCGTATACCAACATTCCGCCGTTGGCTTATGCCAACTCGCTCACCGAGACCGACGAGCCTGCCGTGGCCTATTCCACCGTGTATCCGTTGGCCACATTCCTGCGCATTCTGTCGGCGCAAATCCTCATCTTGGCGATGGCGTAAGGCGAGTCCCAGATTTCAGATTGACGATTCGACACAAGTAGCAAGAAAAGGTTAGAGTTTAGAGGTGAGAGGTTATAGTTAATGAGGAGTGAGGAGTTTTTGAGCGCGTTCTCTCCCCCTGCTGCGCAGCAGATAGGGGGAGTACCCACGCAGTGGGGGTAGGGGTT
>CAVKQB010000047.1:0-18452 GCA_963658575.1 Leyella stercorea
TATGCAACTTTTTTACAAAAAAATCGCTTCACCCTGATTCTCAACACTATAAATACACTACAAACACTCATTATTGTGCCGAACAACATAAATTTGAGGGGAAAATCAATCAGAAAATCGGAGATAAAAGAGCGAAAAACAGAGCGCACAAAGACCAAAATCGTTCAACTATCGCAAAAATTTAGCGTTCTTTGCCAAAATCGGGGTCGATTTTCAGAAAGGCAACCACAAGAAAAGAGATGAGGCAGCACACCATAACTATGTTGAAAAACATACTGTAGCCGACGGCATCTTTCAGATAACCCGACACCATGCCAGGCAACATCAGTCCGAGATACGAAATGCCCGTGCAGATGGAATAGTGCGTCGTGCGAAATTTGCCTTGACTGTAGAACAACATATATAGGGTAAGCACGGTGAAGCCGAAGCCGTAGCCAAACTGCTCGACAAACAGGCACGACGACACCACCCACAAATTGGCATTGAGCGTGTAACTGAGGTAGATATACACCACATCGGGCAGCGTGATGGCGCACACCATCGGCCAAAGCCACCGTTTCATGCCGTCGCGGCTGACGAGCAGCCCCCCAATGATGCCGCCGAGCAACAAGCCAATGAGCCCTACGGTACCTTGCGCCAGTCCGTACTCTTCGGGCGAAAGTCCCAGCCCGCCTTCGGCGTTGGAGCGCATGAGAAACGTTTTGGTCATGGTGTTGAGCAGGGCTTCGGGGAAGCGGTAGAGCAACAGGAAAAGCATGACAAACACCGTGTCTTTCGCGCTAAATTTGCGAAAAAAGGCCATCATCATATTTTTCAACTCCACAGCGACGGTTTTTACTGTTTTGTGCGAGCCGACATCGTCGGCGGGACGCGGCATCACCTTGCAATGGTAGAGCCAAATGGCGATGAAAAGTGCCGCAAGTCCGTAGAAAATGAGCGTCCACGAATAGACCACGGGCAGACGAAACGCATGTTGCAGTACGCCAGCCAGCGAGACGAGCGCGCCATTGACGAATATCACGGCCAAACGATAGAACGTGTTCCTCAAACCGACATATTTTGCTTGATTGTGTTCGTCGAGTTCGATCATGTAGAAGCCGTCGGCCGATATGTCGTGCGTGGCGCTGGCAAACGCCATGGTGAACAGGAAAAACATGGTGCCTTGAAACCAAAAGGCCGTGGGCAAAGTGAATGCGATTCCCGCCAACGCGCTTCCAATGAGCAATTGCATGGCAAGCACCCACCAGCGTTTCGTTTTCAGCAGGTCGATAAACGGACTCCAAAGCGGTTTCACCACCCACGGCAAAGCCAGCCAACCCGTGTAAAGCCCCACCTCGGCATCGGTGAGTCCCATCTGCATGTACATGACCACAGAGAGTGCCGTAACGATGACATTGGGCAGCCCCTCGGCAAAATAGAGTGTCGGAATCCAACTCCAAGGCGATGCCGACGATTTTTTTTCCTGATTTTTCACTTGAAACGATTGTTAAAATTTGTCCAATAACGGTCGTTGGTGTCGGCTTGCAGATGCCGCTCGATACGTTTCGAGGCTGACTTACGCAAAAAGCGGCAAAACAGCAGAAACAGCAACAGCAAAACGGCTTGCGCGCCAGGCGTAACCTGCGACACAAACAGTATGGCATCGAACGTGCCATGAAGCAGCACAGGTACCAACCACACACATATTTTCACGAAAAACGACGAACGTGTAAAGTAGACCAACGCATAGAAATAGCCCATCGCCACGGCAAAAAAGAAATGCCCCGGCACCGAGAAGATGGCGCGCGTAATGCCCACCGACACCCACGTTTCGTAGTTGCTAAACAGATACATGACGTTCTCGGCAGCGGCAAAACCCAGTCCGATGGTGGCCGCATACACGATGCCGTCGATGCGCTCGTCGAAATAGGGATTGCGCCGCAACAAAAGCCACAGCATGAGAAGTTTGGCACTCTCTTCGGGAACGGCTGCGCCCAAAAACGCACAGCGCACGGCTTCGGCAAACGTGGCCGGCTCGACGGTGAAATAGCCCATCGCCTCGAGCGGCTGCGAAATGAGCAGCGACACGCCCGTAGAAAAAACGCCAAACAAAAAGCCTTTCAAAAGCCAACGCCACGGCTCGGGCTGAGCACGATCACACCTATATATATATACGAGCAAAACAAACGCCGGCGCGACGGCCGCCAGAAAAATCAGCCAAAATTCCATCACCATAATTTTTTGAGTTGTGTATGCGCAAAATAATGCGCCAAAATTTCGTTGTACTTATAACCTTTTGCACCCATCACAGCGGCACCTATCTGGCACAAACCCACGCCGTGTCCCCAACCTGCGCCCGTCAGCACGAAACCGTCGGGCAGTTTATCGACCACAAAAGCCGAACTGTACAGATGCGATTCCGACAGCCATTTGCGGATTTCCAACTCCTTGCCGACCACCAATGTGCGCTTCGTACCGACAATGCGCAGCCGCACCAGCCGTCCCGATGCGCCCCGCTCGACAGGTTCGAGCGCGACAATCTCACCAAAGTCGATGCCCGACTTGCGGCGCACCAATTCGGAGAGTTCGGCCGTGGTGTAACGCACCGTCCAACGGTAAAAATCGGTCGTCTCTTGGTCGTAATTGTTCAGCACTTGCGACAAAATCTGCGCATCGTGCGTATTGCAAAACGAGTCGGGCGCAGAGCGAATCCAGCGTTCGGCCTCGGCCTCCACGGTCAAATCGGGCAACACAGCATCGGCGGCATCGCGCACTGGCTGCAGATAGTCGTGATGTTCGTCGGCCCAACAGTTTTCAAAAAGTTCCGACACGCCGCCGCACGATTTCGAGAAACGCGCATCGCAAATTTCGCCGCCACTCACCAACACCTCGCCGCGCGTGGCCTCTACAGCCTGCTTCACCAGCGGTGTCTGCGCACGCCCCACACCCTGATAACGCTGACAATGGTCGTCGGCGCAGACGTCGAACAGCGCATGAGCATCGCGTTCGTACCAACGAATCCATTCGCCATCGGTCTGATTTTGAGGCGATTGCCGATGTTTTTTCCCCTGCTCTGCATCGATAATGGGTTTCATCAGCCAACTGCGCGAAATGACGGCGTGCGCCTTGAGCAGTTCGAGCGACGAGGTGGCACTCATCTCCGACGAGATGACACTATACAGATAATCATCGACGCGCAACTCGTTGATTGCCACCAACTTATCAGCATCGACAAGAAATTTCAACGCACCTTTGAAAAATTGATTTTCACGCCGTTCCCAATGAAAACCGATGCCAATAAGCACGTCGCGCAGACAAAAATGTCCCGCCAACGCATCGACTTTCTGCGCATCGACAGGCTCGAAACGCAGTTCGGCAAACGACACACCGCACCAAACGACCTTGCCATCGGCACAAGCGGCAGCATAACTGCCCGCGCCAACGATCTCGCCCGTCTGCATGCAACGAAAATCGGAATCGAAATCGAAACGCACCTCGGCAGCCGACAAGATGCCGACCGAAACCAGCCGCTCGGCACAAGGCGGAAACTGCTCCATTTCGGGAAAATCGACCGTCGGACGCGCCATGAAATCGTCGGCCGATGGCACAAACATCTTCAGTGCCGATGCCGATTCGCCCATTTTGTCTTTTCGCTGAATAATGCCCATCGATTACTGATTTTCAACACTTTAACGTAATTTGTCCAAATATATCGACGATGTCGGCAGCCGTGATTTTTGCAAAATGCGCCTCGACCGGCGTAACGAAAACGCCAGCCATCTCGACCGCCGCCGGACTCACAAGCAACTGACGTTCAGCACTTTCGGCCGCATATTGCCACGGACGAAACGCGCCGCGCGGCAACACAAACAGATAGGTGCAATCCTGCTCGCGACAAGCCACAAGGTTCATCATTGGCTCGATCAGCGGCTCGGAAACAAGGCTGTTGTACAACTTCAAAAACGCCACCTGCAGGGCATCGTCGCGCTTGCCTTCGATGCAAAAAACGGTGCGCAGATAGCCGTCGAGTGCGAATGTGCGGGCAGAACCTGTCGCATCTACCTGCCGCGCACGAGCCGATTTCAGGCGAAAATAGTCGCCGACGAGCGGCAAAAAATCTTTCGTTCCAGCCTGAAAATGCAGATGATCGGGCGCAGAAGCCCCGCAACGCGGTCCGTTGTAAAACACCACATAATCGGGCAATGCGCTCGTAAAACGCAGAAAATCAGCAACATGCAATGCAATCTCCTGCGGCTGATGCTGCCGGTTCACCAACGTGAAATGCTGCGGAAAAATCGGAAACGGATTGACCAACACCTCCCAATCGCCGCAATCGACCGCCGCCTGCTCGGCCGGACGGTTTTGTGCGCACAAAAAGCAGGGGCGCGCCGCGATGGCCGCCGCATCGACCTTGGCCGCCGACGACACCACACGCGCTGGATTGCACTGCACACGCACCGAAAATCCGTCGAAATCGAACGTGCGCACCTTGACACGCGCCAAATCGGCGAAATTCTTGGCAGCCAACGGCCAATCGCGCATCTGCGCTGCAAAAAGTTGCTTTACGGAAGTCTGTAAATCCATTTTTTCGAACTATCAAAAATCACTAAAATGCCGATGAAAACGTTCCTAAGCCCAAACAATACGCTCCGCCAACTGCAAAAAATAGTCGTTAGACCAAATCTCCAACTCGCGCGGATTGCGGACAAAAGGCAGCACATCGGCCTTCACTTGGCGTATGTCGGTGGTGCTTAGCCGATTGCGCAAAAGGGCGAAAAACTCCTCTTTATCCACCTTCGCGCCGTTGAACTGCAAAATGCGTTGCTGCAAATGCGCAAAATGGAGCGGAACATTGTACCGCACATAAAACTCGAAATCGTACCAATCGCGCCCCTTGACACGGTTTTTCCAACTGCGAAAAACCAGCGCGTGCATCTTTCCAGCAAACAAATCGGGCAATGTGAAACAGCGCGTCATAAACGAGATGGGCTGCAATAGCAGTTTTTGCTCGGTGGCAAATCCCAACGGCGGCTGCGTATCCACCTCAATTTTTATCTTGATGGCCTTTTCTGTTTCGAAAGACAAATCGTACACCTCGGTGGTGTCTTTGAGAAAGGCCGACTCCACTTTGCCGAACGTTTTTTTCTCTTTCTTGGTAATCTCCACCTGCCGCCCCACCAACGCAAAAGCATCGATAATCGGCTGAAAATAGCGGGAAAAATCGAAACGCTCATCGGCCGTGAGGAGCGAAAAGTCCATATCTTCGCTGAAACGCTGCAAACCATGGAATATGCGCAGACACGTGCCGCCATAAAAAGCCGCCTTTTCGAAGAAACCGCCTTGATACAACCCTGCCAAGACAATCTGCTGATTCACCTCGAAGATGGCGTTGCGCTGCTGCTGGTTGGTACCGAGGTCGTATTGCGCAAGCATATTTTGGTAGATACCATTCATCGCGAAAGCAGTTTTATGAGGGTTTGAATAGAGGCCTTCTTTTTGCCGACACGAGCATACGCGCAGAATATATCGAGGTTCATTTTGCCGAAAGCCTCCATATCCAAACGAAGATCTTCCTCCAAATATCGCTGTGCATCGGTTCGATAGCGCAGATTCACTTGCGGCGAAGTGGCAATCAGGTCGCACAAAGCCTTTTCGGGAGTTGCCATCACAAACGCATACCCATTGCGAGTGATATTAGACACTCCGATAGGAAACACTTCGCGAGCCGCATTGCTGTAGGAGAAAACGCCCACAGGTGTCTCGAACGTGCGAGCATGTTTTATGGTCATCGACTGCGTTTGATAGACCGCTTCGGGTGTCAGCCCATAGAAGCGCAAGGCCGACAAACACGAAATGTACGAGGGCGAATAGAGTTGGTTGGCTATCAGTTCTTGCGACAACGGTTTGCGTGTTATTTCTTGCGAAACGACATACAGCCCGCGCTTCAGGCGAATCACCTCTCCGGCTTGCTCCATGCGGCGAATTTTGTCGTTGATATTCACGACATCGCCCAATGCCGATGCCAACACCGAAGAGGTAACGGGCACCTCTCCAATCCGTTCCAACGCCATATGTATCTGTCGCACTTGCATACTTTCCGCCCTTCGAGCAGCCAATCTACGAACGGAAAATCTTACAAAATTGGATTCTCTGTTCTTATTTTAACCGCAAAGATACTACTTTTTACTCAAAATACAAATCTTCTACCCATTTTTTGTGTCAGACCGACCACAGTTGCAATCGGCCTCGTACTATTTAGACTCAGTCTAAATAACGCGCTTCGAAAAACGAAGTGCTGCGAGTCATTTTTGGGCGTTTTAATCGAGAAGTTTTCTACTTTTGCTATTTAGATTCAGTCTAAATAAGAGCCATTCTGTTTTTGCCGTGCCAAAATCTCGATGGTGCGGAGTTTGTCCTTATAAAAATTGTTGGCGTTCACCTTTTCGACCGAGAGCGCAGCATCGGAATTGCCCTCCCAGCGGCGGCAGAGATACACCGACTGCATCACACGCCCAATCTGGTAGCGGCGCGAAAAACGCAACCCAAGGGCGTAATCCTCACCATAACTTGTGTTTGGCACGCCAAACTGCCGCAAAAGCGGCGTATAAAACGCACGTGGCGCACCCAATCCGTTAATTCTCAATGCGTTGTTGCGACCGTTGTCGGGAGTCCACTCTTTGTGGTCGATGAGTCCGGGCGGAATGGCGTGCATGGCACCGTCGGTCATCGTGTAGGAGCCGACCACCATGGCGCACCGCTGCTGGTAGAAAGCATCGACCAGCGTTTGCAGCGTTGCGGGCGACTCGTAAACGTCGTCGCTATCGAGTTGCACGGCGAATTTACCGCAATGCGGGCTGTAAATGCCTTCGTTCCAACAGCCGCCAATGCCCAAATCGTCGCGCGCGGGAACGATATGCACGATGCGCGGGTCGGCAACGGCGTATTTCGCAACGATTTCGGACGTTCCGTCGGTCGAATGGTTGTCGATGACGATCAGGTTAAAAGCGAAATCGGTTTGCTGCGCGAGTACCGAACGAAAGGCATCTTCGATGGTGCTGACGCGGTTGCGCACGGGAATGATGACCGACGCTTCGACGGCAAAATCGGCATCGGCAAAATCGACGGGCGCAAACTCCGGCGCGAGATACGCCCCGATGCGCTTGAGGTGTGCCGTGCAGGCCTGCTCCATCTCGATTTGCACCGCGCGGTTCTTGGGATCGACATAGTCGAACTGCTTTTGGCCGCTGCGGCGTGTATCCTGCTCCACCTCGGTGTAGAGGCATTCTGGCAGATGGACGATAGGCGCGCCTTCGCTCAGGCGCAAGCGCAAATCGTACCAGCCAGCGAACCGAAAATCGGCGACCGAGGCATCGGCGGCGGCCTTTTTCAGGCGTTGTGCGTCGAAGAGCAGCAGCGAACCGAAATTGAAATCGTCGCGCACACTGCCAAGTTGGTAGTCGATGGTCGGATTGCGGAGCAGTTCGCCGCTTTTTTGCGCATAATAATCGGTGTAAAGCAATGCTGCATCGGTGTCGGCGGCCACTTGCGCCATGCGTTCCAACGCACGCTGACCCAGCGCGAGCGGCGTGGATTTGGTGTAGAGAAGCGCGTAGTCGGTTGCGGCGTGGGCAGCCACCAACGCCACCGTGCGACTGCCCGCAAAATCGGTGATGTCGAGCGTTTGACAGTCGGGGCAGGCAGTGCCGTTTGGCGACAACAGGAATATGTGCGCCACGCACGGCGACTGGCGCAACTGCGCCACCGAAACAGCCACCGAGGCGGCATCGTCGGCCAGCAAAAAGCAGGTGATTTGTTTCATAAGCGTCAGAATAAAACGATTTGCAAAAATAACTCCTTTTATTCAAAACGGCAAACCAAGGGAAGTGAGAAAGTGAGAAAGTGCGAAAGTGCGAAAGTGAGAAAGTGCGAAAGTGTGAAAGTTTATAAAGTGAAAAGTCTATAAAGTCTATAAAGTCTATAAAGTGTATAAAGTTTGTAAAGTTGAAAGTAGGAGCGCACAATGTGCGTCTAATTCAATAAATCAATGATTTAATTGTAGGGACGTGGTGTGCCGCGTCCGTTGGTGGCGTTGTTTTTTTTGTTATTCGTTCATTTCTTTTGACGACCAAAAGAAACGAACCAAAGAAAAGTCGCCAGCTGGGGCGCGAGCGTTGCCAAAAATTGGCGGTTTTGGTTTCGGCGGCGCCAAAACTCGCTTCGCTCAGACACTGCCGCCGCTTCTCGAAACACAAAACCTGATTTTTGACACTCGCCGCCCAATGCTGGAATTCTTCCGTGCTGCGCACGGTTTCTATGTTTCTGGGTTTCTCGCGCTTCGCGCGGTTTCTATTGTTTTTGTGGAGTTGGTTATTTGGTTATTTGAGGATTTGGGGATTAGGGAATTTGTTGGGGTCGCACGGGATTTGAAATCCGCAACGGGCGCAATACAATTATGAATGATTGAATGTTTCAATTCGTAAATTTGTCAATTATCTTGAACCCCTCCGCTGCGCTCGTCCCCTTGCAAAGGGGACAGGCTCGCGCCCAATAACGCCGCCTCACAATTATCAATTAAAAAACTCCTCACTCCTAACTCCTCATTACTATTTTTTTCTTGCTACTTGCTACTAGAAACATTTGAAGATTTGAAAATTTGAAGATTAAGACTTTTCGATTACCGACAATTTGAAAATTGATTAAATAATTGGAAATTAAATAATTAGATAATTAAAAAGTCTATGTTCTTTGCTCTAAAAAACAAAAAAGGAGCGCGGCCAACGACCGCGCCCAATTGTGTTTTACACATTTTTCCTACGCTCGGCATTGCTCAAACAAGTTTGGCACTGCCCTCGCTTACCGAAAAAATTGTCAATTATGCATTGTCAATTGTCCATTATCTAACGACTACTTTCATTGCTTTTTCGCCGCATTTGACGATGTAGATGCCGTTGAGCGAGCCGTTCATGCGGGTAACGTCCAGACCAGTAACGGTGTAGATGTGTGCATCACCAAGGTTTTCGATGCGCCCGTCGGTTGTGTAGATGTTGGCCATTTCGAGGCGGCCGAGAGCGGTGTTGTCGTTGCAGTCGGTGGCGGTGAGTGTCTTTTTCCAGCTCGAGCCGTCGTCGCCTTCTACCTCAGCGCCATTGGCCATGATGTAGCAGCCGCTTGCCGTAATACCTTCCACATTTACCGATTGGCGGCGGCTATTGCCTCCCAATGCGTCCCAATTGTTAGCGTTCACAACTATGAAATTGACTTCGGCCAAATTGAATGTGTAGGTGTACCAACCATCGGCGAGAATCATAGGATTAGCAGCAAAACTGCCATTTTTACCGGTTTCCCAATAGTACATGTATGGTTCAATAGTATAATCCCAATCGTTCAGCCCTTCGGGAATCTGCACGCGAATGGTGATTTCGCCTGTCGGGTCGGTTGGGTCGGTTGGATCTGTCGGGTCAGTTGGGTCAGTTGGGTCGGTCGGTTCGGTGCTGTCGCCAAGTTTGGTGATGGTGATAGCGCCATCGCCTTCGACCGAGGTGAGCGTAAATCTGGCAGCGTCGCCTACGGCTGGCGAACCTACAAGCGTTGGATTTTCGATGTATTTTTCACCACTTTTGTTCGATTTCCAATTGCAGCCTTTGCCGCCATAGTAGTCGTCGATAGAGTAGGTGCCATCGCCGTTGGCGGTCAGCTCTTTGTACGACCAACTTGCGTCTGCGCCATCTTTCCATGGGTGTTTGATGTAATAGACCGTGGGGACATCGGGGCTGTAAACCGCAGCCCATTGAGCAACAACATCGTTGGAGGAATAGGTACGATTGCTAATTTCTGCACCGCTAGCGTCTTTTTCCACATAAATCCAGTCTGGACCGCTGCAATACTTGTAGCCTTGGTTCGCATTAGCGTCATCGAGCGTGATGGTGTAGTGGGTATCGTCCACCTTGGTCATTTCGTCGAAATACTCCCACGACGAGGTCATGTCGCCAACAATGTAGCAGGCGTTTGTTCCCGCGGGAACAGTTACGTTGTAGGTCAGCGCACTGGCCGAAACAATGGACAGCAATGCTGCCGCGCAAAGGAATAGTGTTTTTTTCATGGTACTTTGTGTTTAATGGTTAAAAAATAGTGTGGATTATTTCAATTATGAATTATTGAATCATTGGATGATTGAATGTTTCAATTCGTAAATCTGTAAATTTGTCAATTTGTCAATCAAAAAACGCTCCTCACTCCTAATTCCTAACTCCTCATTTCTCACTACTAACTGCTAATTGCTAACTGCTAACTGCTCATTGAATTATCTGCGCCAAAGATAGGAATTAAATTTGTAAATTCCTAATTTTGAGCAAAAAAAAATCAATTTTTTTGTAAAAAAGTTAATTTTCTTTGGCGAAGAGCACTGCGCCGAGGCTTTTTTTGCCATCGATTTTGATGGTGGCGGGCTGTGGCAGCCGCACGTGGCGCACCCATTCGGTTTCGTGTAGGGCGGGCAGTGCGTCGAGCGCGGCGTAGTCGATGTAGCCATCGCCGAGGTAGGGATTGATGGTGAAATAGCCCACGCCAAACGAGGTGAGGTTTTGGAAGAAGTGTGTGCCTTGGCTCGGGTCGATGCGGTAGTTTTGCAGGCCGCATTCCACGATGACTTTGGCCATGGAGATGTGCGGCCATTTGACGGGAATGCCGAGCCAAGTGTCGCTCGAACCCCAGCGCCCCGGCCCGATGAGAATGTAGTGGCGATTTTCGGCCATCATCAGGTCGTTTATCTTGGCGATGTCGTAGGCGGTTTGTTGGTTGTTGCTTGGCGAGAAATTGTCGGTGCGCACATACACGATGTCGGCCACGCCGTGTGTGATGCCGTGCCCAAGTGCCTGCTGCGCGATGATGAGCGCGTCTTTTTCGGCGATTTGTGTCAGGTCTTCGTCGAGCATCTCTTTGTTGTCGACGATTGGGCGGATTTGCAGCAGATAGAATTGGCAGTGTCGGGTGTTGGCATCGATGTTGGCGGCAAATTCTATTTCGACGGGTCGTCCCATTTCGCGTTCGCCCATTTTCAGTATGGTGTCGAGCGCGGGAGCCAGCGGCACCACGTCGTGTTGCAGGATATTGGCAAACGTGATGATGCGCCGTCCCTCCTCGTCGGTATTGTCGTAGATGGCTTGGTCGTAGGGGTTGAACGTGGAGGCGATGTACTGCAATGCACCGTCGTGGTCGGCATCGGCTACGCTCAGTTTCAGCAGGTTGAAGCCGTCGTTCACTTTGGGCAGGAAGGTGCTTTCGTGCATATCGAGCGCATAGAAGCGCGTTTGCGTTTCGCGCAGTGCCAAGTCGAGCGTGCTGGTTTGCAGTATGTTGTGCGGGTGCAGCGGCGAGAAGCGCAGTGTGGTGCCGCCATCGACGATGTATTTGCCGAGACCGATGGCGATATTGGCCACGCCATCTTCGGCGCGCTCGTTGCCGATGGGGTAAAAGTTGAGCGAGCGTGCCACGCCCGAAAACGAGGGGTAGAAATGGCTGCCATACTCCTGCCCGACAACCTCCTGCAGCACGATGGCCATTTTTTCTTGGTCGATGATGTTGCTTGTGGCCGTCATGTAGGCTTTGCTGTCCTTGTAGTAGACCGATGCGTAGACCGCCTTGATGGCTTCGCACACCATCATCAGCGTGTGGGTTTTGCTTTTTTCGCAGAATGGCACCATATAGGTAGAATAGACACCCGCAAACGGCTGATAATGAGAATCTTCGAGCAGGCTCGACGAGCGTATGGCGATGGGACGTTTGATGGTGGTGAGCAGCGCGTAGAGGTCGCCCAAAAGGTGTTTCGACAGTTTGGCTTCGAGGAAGGCCGCCAAAATTTCCTCGTCCGAGGCGTTGCTCAAAGCAATCGGATAGAGGTTGTTGGAGGTCATGAAATCGTCGAATATGTCGGTGCAAAGCACGACGGTGCGCGGAATGTTTATCTCCAGATTTTGAAATTCGGTGTCGTTTTCGTTGCGTTTCAGCATGGCATCGATAAAGGCGAGTCCGCGTGCTTTGCCGCCGAGCGAGCCCTCGCCGATGCGTGCGAAATTGGAGTACATATCGAACCTATCGCGCTGAAAGACAGCGATTACGCCACGGTTTTTGATGCGGCGGTAGCCGACTATCGCGTCGAAAATGATTTGCCGTGCGAGATCCACGTCGCGCACATGCTCCATCGAGAGTTGTTTCAGAAATTCGGCGAGCGGAAACATGGCGCGCGAATAGAGCCAACGCGACACATCATCGTGCATCAGGTGGTTGTAGAGCGAGTCGCTCGGCACGGTGAAGATGAGCGATTGCAGGTCTTTCAGGTTGCGGCACACGGCCACTTGCCGCCCGTTTTTCGGGTCGCGGAATATGAAATCGCCGAAGCCGAATTTGGTGATGATGGCGTCGCGCAGTTCGATGTCGAGCGTTTTGCTGTTCTTGTCGATGAACGAGCCGCGCAGCAATTCGGCGTATTGGTAGTTGGCGGCATCGGACGACTGCAGTATGATGGGCAGGAACGGGTCTTGGCGGCGTATGGCTTGGCACAGTTCCACGCCGGCGTGTTTTTCCATCGTGCCGTGCCGTGGGAAATCGACATCCGATATCACGCCGAGAATGTGCGTGCGGTATTTTTCGTAGATGGCGTAGGCCTCTTCGTACGAGCGCGCCAGCACCACTTTGGGACGGCCACGCATACGCAGCATCTGCTCGTGTTCGTTCAACGCCTCGGTCATGAACGACAGCGATTGGCGGAACACCACTTTGTACACATGCGGCAGAAACGACGAGTAGAAGCGCACCGAATCCTCGACCAGCAGAATCACCTGCACGCCCACCGAAGCCACATCGGCCTCGACGTTCATCGAGTCTTCGAGCAGTTTGATGATGGCCAGCAGCAGGTCGCTGTTGCCCAGCCAACTGAACACATAGTCTATTGCGCTTAAGTCCTTGTGTTCCAGCAGTTCCGACATTTGCCGCGAGAAAGGCGTGAGCAGCACCGTGGGCAGTTCGGGGTGATGGCGTTTCACGTCTTTGGCGTAGTCGAACGTGTCGATGCTCTCGTTGTTGGGCATCAGTATCACGAGGTCGAACGCGCGTTGGTGGAGCAGACGTGTGGCGGCTTCGGCACTATTGGCCAGCGTGAAGCGCGGCGGATAGCGCAGGTTCAGTGCGTGGTATTCGTCGAAAATCTGTTCGTCGATGCGGCCGTCCTCTTCCAGCGTGAAAGCGTCGTAGTTGCTCGCCACAAGCAACACGTTGTAGATGCGCCGGTTCATCAGGTGCGCAAACGACGTGTCCTTGAAATAGAGTCGACCAATGTTCGAAGCGTTGTTCATCGCCACAAAGATACGAAAATAGTGTGAAAGTGTGAAAGTGTGAAAGTGTGAAAGTGTGAAAGTTTATAAAGTCTATAAAGTTTGTAAAGTGAAAAGTAGAAAGTTATTGCAGATTTGTGGATTTGGTTATTTGATTATTTGGTTTAATGCGACAATTTGAAATTTTTGGTCGCACGGGATTTGCAATTCGCAACGGGCGCATATAATGCGCCCCTACTTTCGCACTTTTATACTTTCAAACTTTCACACTAAATTCGTCTTTGCTCTTTGCTCTATGTTCTTTGCTCTTTGCTCTCTCACCTCTAACCTCTAAACTATAAACTTTTCTCTTGCTCGATTGTACGAAATGGGCTGTGGGCATACATTTCGTACAGCGAAACGGCTATTTCATACAATCGTTGCCAAAACGCTTCCGCAGGCCAACAAAAGCCGTTATCTTCGCGCACGAATCGAGGTTTGAGATCCCGAAAAATCCAAGGCGAGCGCGAAAATGCCCGCCAACTTGTGCGCTCTTTGAAACGTTGTTTTTGCAATTGCTTTCTCATTTCAGAAAAAAGTTATACATTTGCCATTGCAAAAATTGGCTCAACGGAGTCGGTTTTTGCTACATATCGAAAAAGCATCTAAGATGCATTGGCTTGGCTAACTGGAATCCGGTAAATTCTTTCGTTTCCGTCGAGACTTTGCAGCATTGGGTGTCCATGATTTGTGCTTGGTGATAAAATTCGTTTTATCATTTTGGGCGCATTTCAGCGGGACTTCAGTGTTGCTGTTTCACGGAGCAGGCAATACCGGGGCCACAGTTAGCGGAGCAGCAACAAGTTGTTCCGCTTTTTTGTGTGTAAATGTAGCGCAGCAACAACTCTGGCCGCAGGTGTCCGATGCGTGCCACCAACACATAATCTAAAACCAATTCCGTGCGAACAGCGGGAAAATAAACTTCATTTTATTATGAACAAACTTAAATTTTTTGCAGCCTTATGCTGCGCAGCACTGCTTTTTGCGGCGTGCGACAAAGACTGCAAGCCAACCAATCCCACTGGCTACGAAAACAACCACGGCTACGTCGATCTTGGCTTGAGTGTAAAGTGGGCGACCTGTAATGTAGGCGCCACCAGCCCCGAAGCCTACGGCAACTACTATGCGTGGGGCGAAACCGAAACAAAGAAAACCTACTCGTGGGATACCTACAAGTACGGCTTGGCTTACGATGCTCTGACCAAGTACAACACCAATAGCAATTTTGGAACCGTGGATAACAAGGTAACGCTCGAAGCCAGCGACGATGCCGCTGCGGCCAATTGGGGCGGCGCATGGCGCATGCCTACTGACGACGAATGGGAGGAGTTGAAAGACAACTGCACTTGGACATGGGCAACCTTGAACGGCAAAAAAGGCCACGAAGTAAAAGCCTCGAACGGCAACAGCATTTTCCTGCCTGCGGCGGGCTATCGCTTCTGCGATGACCTGTACTTCGCTGGCTCGGACGGCGACTGTTGGTCGAGTTCGCTCTGCACCGAAGACCCGAGCTACGCGGGGCTCATGTACTTCTACTCGGACTACGTGTACAGGGACTACAGCCGCTACTATGGGCGTTCGGTGCGCCCTGTATGTGAATAATGGATAATTGACAATGGACAATTTTTCCGTTAAGCGAGAGTAGAGTCAAACTTGTTTGAACTATGCCGAGCGAAGGAAAAATGTGTAAAACACAATGGGAGCGCGACCGTTGGTCGCGCTCCTTTTTTTGTTAGGCACAAATTCAATAAGTCAATAAATCAATGATTTAATAATTTGTTGCGGATTGCAAATCCGCACAAACAGAAAGCACGAGATTGCAAATCCCGTGCGACCAAAGTGCAATTTTCTATCGTTTCTGCACTCATTCAGTGCAAATTATACGAAAAAATGCACTCAATGAGTGCATTTTTCGAGGTAATTGTCTGCTTTAGAGCGATTACTTGTCGAAGGCGGCGAGGTTCTTCGGGTTATAGAGGTCCTTGCCTTCGGGCGTGTAGGCGTAGTCGATACGGTCTTGGAAGTACTGCTCCACCTTGCCGCGCACAATCTTCATCGTAGAATTGACAAGATGGTTCTGCTCTGTGAAGGCCTCCGGCAAGATTGCCAACGCCGTCGGCAGCCATACCTCAGGGAACTCGCCATAGTGCTTGCCGCCCTTGCGGTACTCATCCACTTCACGCTGTATTTTCTTGAGCATCAGTTTCTTACCCTCCAGCGAGTTCGGGTCGACGCCCTTGGACTGTGCGTATTCGCGCAATACATCCTTTGCGGGGACGATAAGCGCCATGGTGTACGGGTTCTGGTTGTTGTGCAATACGACCTGCTCTACATACTTGCTGCCGTCGGTCAAGCCGTCCTCAAAGCCTTCGGGACTGTACTTCTCGCCATCGGCACTGATAAGCAGCGACTTGAAGCGTCCCACTACCCACAGATAGCCGGGGTGCTTCTTGGTGACATAACCCATATCGCCCGTGTGCAGCCAGCCATCGATGATGGTCTTTGCCGTCGATTCGGGGTTCTTCCAATAGCCCGCCATGACATTCTCTCCCTTGATAACAATCTCACCGCGCTGTCCGTCTGGAACGATGTTGCCCTCTGCGTCACAGATCTTCAAGTCCAAGTCTGCCACGATACGACCGCTCGATCCGAAGATGGCGTGTCCCATGGAGTTGGCGCAGATAATCGGCGTTGCCTCACTCAAGCCGTAGCCTTGGAACATCGGCATACCCACTGCGCAGAAATAGCGTTGCAACTCAATGTCGAGCAGCGCACCGCCACCGACAAAGAATTTCATACGGCCACCGAAGCCTTGGCGCACGCCGGAAAAGATGAGTTTGTCGAATAGTTTCACCAGCGGAGCACGCCATGCCTGACAGCCACCGCGGTTCCAGTACTCCTTATTATATTTAATGGCGTTCTTGAGCGCAAACTTGTAGAGCTTCTCCACAAACTTGCCCTTTGCCTTGATGCCTGCCTCGATGCTCTTGCGGAAATTACGCGCCAGAGCCGGAACAGAGAGCATGACCATAGGGCGTACTTCCTTGATAGACAATGGGATATTCTTCAGCGTAGCCAATGCCGTCTTGCCGACCGGCACCGTGGCGATAGAGCCGCAGTAGGACATCATGGTGTAGAAGCCTGCCACATGTGCGAAGCAGTGGTCGAGCGGAAGAATGATGAGCATGACATCGTCGGTGTCGATTCCGATAATCGAGCGTGCCTGTTCCACATTGGCGGTATAGTTGCGGTGGGTGAGCAGGATACCCTTCGGGTCTGCCGTCGTTCCCGAGGTGTAAGAGATGTTGGCGTAGTCGTCGGGTCCTACTGATTTATAGCGTTCTACGAACTTCTCCGGCTCGGTTGCCAGCAGGGCTTTACCCTTCTCCATTACTTCTGCGATTCCTATCTCGCGCTCCTCGTACTGCTCCAGCGGGTCGAAGACAATGACATACTTCACATTCGGGCACTCGGGGAGAATCTTACGAATCTTGGGCAGTTGCTGCTCGGAGGTCAGGATGTACTGTGCGTCCGAGTGCTGAATACGGAACAGCAGGTCGGTGGCGTTCTCCAACTTAATGCTCAACGGCACATTGACGCCGCCCGCATAGAGGATACCCAGTTCGCCTGTCACCCAGAGGTTACGCCCCTGCGACAGCAATGCGCAACGCTCGCCTTTCTGCAGCCCCAATGCCATCAAGCCGGCACCGATGACGTGCGCCTGCTCACGGGTCTGGCGATAGGTAGTTTCTGTCCATACATTGTCCACCTTCTCGCGCAGAAACACATGGTCAGCGTACTCTGTCGTGTATTTCTCGACAAAGTCAATAATAGTCAATCGTTCTTTCATATTAATAAATGGTTCAAAAATCGTAATAATCGTACATTCTGCTACTCAGAATATGCTGCAAAGGTACAAAAAAAAAGATAAACGGGGAAATATAGCATAATATACAGACCGTTTTTCTTAAAATACGACACTTTTTGAAAGATAATACCTATCATTTTGTTTTCGAGCCACAGATTAAGCACCGTAAAATTGTGCAAAGAAACGGCCGCAGAAGAAAGAGAATCGAAACGATATATGCGCCGGAAACTTGCAAAAACGCACTTTTCTGCGTACCTTTGTGGCGTCTTTCCGTCACAGAGGCGGATCTAAAAAACAGAGCAAGCTATGTACCGCAAGGAACTCATGTACTATTTTTCGACCCCGATAGCCTATATTGTAATCGGGCTTTATCTGCTGACAATCAGTCTATTCCTGTGGGTAATCCCCGGCGAATGGAACATAATCGACTCCGGCTACGCACAGACCGACGGGCTTTTTCAACTGTCGCCGTGGCTGCTGATGCTGCTCTGTCCCGCGCTTACCATGCGGCTATTCGCCGAAGAACGACAGAGCGGGATGTGGGACATGGTGCGCACCAAGCCGATCTCGGTCGCACGGCTGGTGTGGGACAAGTATCTGGCAGCATGGACGCTGATGCTCATTGCGCTGCTGCCCTGCGTGGTACATTATTTTATCGTTGCAGAGATAACCGAGCCCATTGGGAACATCGATTTCGGCGCATTCTTGGGAGCGTTTATCGGGCTGATACTGCTCAGCGCGACTTTTCTCGCAATAGGGCTGCTCGCCGCCACTTGCAGTACGAGCCAAATTGTCTGTTTCATTGCGGGGGCGCTCGGATGTTTCGTTCTGTTTTGGGTCACGCTGCAAGACCATTACAAGAGTCTCTCGCGCGGCGTGATTGACCTACGAGATGTCGTATTCCTGCTGAGTCTGTCGGCGATATGCGTCATCCTCACCGGTGTCGTGATGCGACACGGACGGACACAACGATAACCCGCCACACACTCCCACTTGCACACCACACCCACTTGCACACCTCCCCCACTTCCACCTACACACACCTACCCCCACACACGACCTACATACACTTTTTTACCCGCCCATCCCCAAAAAAACAAAGAAAGGGACTGCCCTTCGGCTACTCCCGTCCGCACCGCTCCATACAAAAAGAGGCTG
Source organism: Leyella stercorea (assembly GCA_963658575.1). Classification (GTDB taxonomy): domain Bacteria; phylum Bacteroidota; class Bacteroidia; order Bacteroidales; family Paludibacteraceae; genus W0P28-013. The sequence goes on from CAVKQB010000047.1 coordinate 18,370, forward strand.
CCCAATTTTGGACAGCCTCTTTTTGTATTAAACGTTTAATTCAGGTTATTCGTCATCATCGTTGCCGTTCAGCGCATTCTCAG
>CAVKQB010000048.1:0-17251 GCA_963658575.1 Leyella stercorea
GCGCATTAGAAATCGCCCTGTAATACCACCTATTCCACATAAGAATCGCAGATTTTTCTCCAGAGAATTGAAGATTTTTCGTGCGTACTTTGAAAATTCTCTGCCGAAAATTTGAAAATTTTTTCTTGCACAATTCAAAAAATATCTCTACCTTTGTTCCGATATATGCAAATACTTGTAACAATCAAGTTGTCAGCACATTACAATTCTACTTTGAGAATTTTTTCGACATAGATTGAGAATTTTTCCCGCCTACTTTGAGAATTTTTGGCGCATAGATTGAGAATTTTTACCCACACAGCAAAAAATGATATACCGACCCCAACTACAGATATTGCAATCGCGTCTTGAGGAGCCTCGTCGCTTCATTCAAGTGCTTGCCGGCTCTCGTCAGATAGGCAAGACAACCCTTATCGCCCAACTGCACGAACGCTTGACTATCCCCGTGAGCAGCGTGTCGGCCGATACCGTTGCGCCGGAAAATACGGAATGGATTGCCGACCAATGGGCGGCAGTGCGCAAGACGATGGAGTTGGCGCACCAGACGGAACATGTGCTCATCATCGATGAGATACAACGCCTCACCAATTGGAGCGAAATGGTAAAGCGCGAATGGGATGCCGACACGCGTACTCGGTGCAACATCAAAGTGGTGCTGCTCGGCAGTAGCCGCCTGCTGATACAGGACGGATTGAACGAGAGCCTTCTAGGTCGTTTCGAACTTATCCACATGCCCCACTGGTCTTTTGCCGAGATGCACGAGGCGTTTGGCTTTTCGCTGGAGCAGTTTATCTATTTTGGCGGGTATCCTGGGGCGGCGGCATTGGTATCGGACGAGCGGCGTTGGCGCAATTATATGCAGCGTACCATTATTCATCCTTCCATCGAGAAAGATGTACTAATGACCAAACGCATTCTCAAACCAGAACTGATGCGTCGGCTGTTCGAATTGGGCGCAAGTTATAGTGCGGAAATCGTATCGTTCCACAAGATGCTCGGGCAACTGCAAGACGCAGGCAATACCACAACTATGGCAAACTACCTCACGGTATTAGATGAGGCGGATTTGCTCTGCGGGCTACAGCAATACTCGCCCAACAAGATACGCCGCTATCGCTCTATTCCTAAGTTTCAGGTGTTCAATACGGCATTGCAGTCGGCCTGTCAGACAGCAGGATTCCAATCGGTCTATACCGACCGACAACGCTGGGGCAGATGGGTAGAAAGTGCCGTCGGAGCCCACTTGCTCAACGGAGCAGCCGATGGCGAATACCAAGTATTCTATTGGCGAAGCGGAGACGATGAAATCGATTTTGTGCTTGTGCGCGATGCGGAGATATTAGGCTTGGAGGTCAAAAGCGGTCGACGCACGTCAGGCAATGGATTAGCCGCCTTCAAACGGCAATTTCCGCACGCCCAAACACTCGTCATCGGTACTGGTGGTTTGGCACTCGACCTATTTTTCCGCACTGCACCGGAACAATTATTCTGATTTTTTGTATCTTTGCCAAAACAAATCGCGATGAAACGTTTGGCTTGCTTTGCTCTCGTCGCCGTGTGCGGACTGCTGCTGTCGGGCTCGGCACCCATCGCCGACTGCCGCTGCAACGGCATTGCGCTCTATGGCAAGGTGCGCGTGGTGCGCTACAAAGCCGATTTCAAGGTGCGTGTGGTGTCGTACAATGCCGACCTGAAAGTCGAAAAGGTGGCGTATGCGCCCAACCGCTGCGGCAAATGGCAGTTCGTGGAGCATTCCGAGGATTTCACCGTGCAATTTGTCGATTACGGCGAAGATTTCACCATTCAATACGTCGAATACAAAGCCGGTATGCCGTAGTTTTTCGGCACGACACATCGACTTCGATGCACACAAAAACACACCGAACGCATGAAAATTACCATTCTCACAGGGGCGGGCATCTCGGCCGAAAGCGGGCTGGGCACCTTTCGCAACAACGACGGCCTGTGGGCGCACTACCGCATCGAGGATGTGTGCACGCCCGAAGCCTTGGAGCGCAACCGCGCCTTGGTCATCGACTTCTACAACCAACGCCGCCGCGAGACGCTGGCCGCCCAACCCAATGCGGCGCACCTCGCACTGAAACGCCTCGAAGAGCGGTTCGACGTGAGCATCGTTACACAAAACATCGACAATCTGCACGAACGCGCTGGCAGCACGCACATCGTACATCTGCACGGCGAGATAACCAAATTGCGCAGCAGCCGCAACGAACTAGCCACCGTGCCGCTCGATGGGTGGGAGCAACCGCTCGATGCGCGCCACCCCGACGGTTCGCTGCTACGACCGTTCATCGTCTTTTTTGGCGAATCGGTGCCGATGTTGCCGCGCGCCGTCGAGGAGGTGCAGCAGGCCGATATGTTCATCATCGTCGGCACGTCGCTGGCGGTCTATCCGGCAGCCTCGCTGGTTTACTATGTGCGCCCAAATGTGCCAATCTATTTGGTCGATCCAGGCAATCCCGACACGCGCAACATCACTAATCCGTTCACACACATCAAGGCGGCGGCTTCGGTAGGCGTGCCACAACTTGTCGATGAACTGCTGGCAAAATATCAGCGTTAATCCGTTCTGTATCAGGCTATTCGGCAGTAGTCCAATATGGCATCGGCAATGAGTTGGTGCCCCGCCTCGTTGGGGTGCATGCCGTCGGTGCAATAGTAGTCGCTCAGGTCGCGCTGTTCGAGAAAAACGCTGCTAATGTCGATGACTGGCACGCGCTGTTCGACCGCAATTTTGAACACTTCGAGATTGTATTGCTCGTGCCAATTCTGAATGTAATTGACGTTGTGGCCGATGAAGTGCATTATCTTGCTGCGGTCGAGCCCTTGGCACACATGGTCGAAAAAGAGTTGCCCGTCGATGGGCGGCAGCGAGAGCAGAACGGGGTGGCCGCCCAAGGAACGCACCTTGCGCACCACTTCGATGTAGGTCTGCCGAAACGCCTCGAGCGTTGTGAATGGCCGATGCTCGCCGTCGGGGTTGGCGGCCACCGCACGCCAGTCGAAATTGCAGTCGTTGCCGCCAAACTCCAACACTACATAGTCGCCTTGCGCTATTTTTGTGCTGTTCATGAGCAGGCTTTTCATGCCGTTGATGATGGTGCTGCCGAAGCGCGCCATATTGTTGATGGGAAATCCAAATTTGCGTTCGCAGCGCGCCACAAACGAATCGTCGCTCAGTTTATATTTCACCACGCCCTTGCGAAGCAGTTGCTGGTCGGTTACCACACCTTTCATGATGGAGTCGCCGAAAGTCAGAATTTTTGCCATTTTTTCGTTTTGTTTTACCGTGAAAAATCATTGTTGTCGTCTGCAAAAATAGACATTCCGCACGCCCCGTCCAAAGAAAAGTGATGTATGGCGAAAAATGACGTAAAAACCACATTTTGGTATCGAAAAAGCCGTTTTTAGGGACGAAAATCGAAAAAAATGACGTTCATCACACATTTTTGGTGTCGAAAATGATGAAATTTAACCTTTTTTTCGTACCTTTGCGGGGTCAAACTCAACCTAAATCGATGCATACCATGACTCAAATTGCAAACACCTTTTACACATGGAAATTCATTTTCGCTTGGGTGCTGAGTATCACTCTGTGGACGGTTCTTTTTCCCGTCGTCTATATGCCCACGTTCGGCTGGCCGTACGAGAGCATCTGGAACGCCGCCGCCACGTTTCGCATCTCGATACTCACGGCCATCGTGTTTGGGGTAACGCTGGCAAGCCGTCTGCTGCTCTATTTCTGCACGCGCCACAACCATCTGACCACGTTCGAACACATCGTTTGGCTGCTGTGCGAACTCATCGTGCTGTGCCTTTTTTGCGACCTGTTTCTCGCGCTGCACGCGCATTGCGGCTATTTCGATTTGTTGCCGAAAATACTGATGTGCGCCTCGTTGTCGCTGGTGATTCCCTACGGCATCTTGTGGCTGGCGGGCGAGAAGAGTCAAAGCGATACCACGGTAATCGAGAACGCCGCGCTCATTGCCGACCTGAAGGCCGGTGCGGAACATGCGGCCGAGAATGCCGTGCGTTTTTGCGACAGCAAGGGCAATGTGAAACTCGCCGTCGATACGAGCAGCCTGTTTTACATCGCGTCGGCGGGCAATTATGTGGATATCTGCTACGAAAACCGTGGCAAAATGGTGCGCTACAGCCTGCGCAACTCGATGAAAGGCATCGAGGCGGCCTGCGAAGCCAACCAGATAGTGCGTTGTCACCGCTCGTACTACATCAATCTGCAAAAAGTGAAGCTGATAAAACATCTGAGCAGCGGCCTGTATGCCGAACTGAACGCCGATGGCATCGACGATATCCCGATTTCGCCCATCTATTCGGGCAGGGTAGTGGAGCAGTTTTCGGCCTTGGCACCGCAGGGCAATTGACAATGAACAATGGACAATTAGTAGCAAGATACAAGTAACAAGAAAATTAGAACAAAGAGCAAAGACAATTATCTAATTACTCAATTTCCAATTATTCAATTAATTTTCAAATAACCAAATAACCAAATCATCAAATCTACAAAAACTTAGAAACGTGCGAAGCACGAGAAACTTAGAAACAATGAGAAACTGCGCGCAGCGCAAAAAATAATTTCCAAATCCACAGAAAAAAATACGATTATGGTAAAAATCAATTTGAATTATGCAAAATTAGAGGAGAATTATCTCTTCGTGGAGGTGGCTCGGCGCACAGCCGAATTTCAGAAGGCGCACCCCGAAGCAAAGGTGATAAAACTTGGTATCGGCGACGTAACGCGCCCCATCGCCGCCGTGGCGGCCGATGCCATGATTCGTGCCAACGAGGAGCTGAAACACCCCGAAACGTTTCGCGGCTACGGCCCCGAGCTTGGCTACAAATTTGCCAAAGCCGCCGTGCAGAAATACTATGCCAACCGTGGCGTGGCGGTCGATTTCGACGAACTGACCATCGGCGACGGCATCTGCTCTGACTTGGCCAACATCACCGATTTGTTCGCTTCGGGCAATACCGTGCTGATTCCCGACCCCGTCTATCCGCTCTACAAAGCCACGTCGATAATGGACGGCCAGCGGCTGGAGTATCTCGAATGTTCGGCCGAAAACAATTTTCTGCCCACTCCGCCCGATTTTCCGTCGGACATGATTTATCTCTGCTCGCCCAACAACCCGACGGGTGCCACGCTCGACCGTGCGCAACTGCAAGCGTGGGTCGATTATGCCAACGATTGCGGCGCCATCATTCTGTACGATGCCGCCTACGAACGTTTCATCGTCGAGGAGGGCAAGCCGCATTCCATTTTCGAGATAGAGGGGGCGCGCACGTGTGCCATCGAATTTTGCAGCATGTCGAAAACGGCCGGTTTCACCTGCGTGCGCAGCGGCTGGACTTTTGTACCGAAGGAACTGATGCGCCACGGCATGAGCCTGAACCGCATGTGGCAACAGCGGCAATCGACCAAATACAACGGCGCGCCCTACGCCACGCAGCGCGGCTTGGAGGCAGCACTCTCGGCCGAAGGAATGCGCCATGCCGACGAAAACATCGCCTACTACAGACACAATGTGAAAACCATAACCGATGTGCTCGACCGAAAGGGCATTTTCTACAGTGGCGGTCTCAATTCGCCCTACATTTGGATGCGCTGCCCGAACGGTATGCGCTCGTGGGACTTTTTCGATTGGTTGCTGAATAATGCGCATGTGGTTGGCACGCCAGGCGTTGGTTTCGGCCAGTACGGCGAAGGCTTTTTCCGCATTTCGGCCTTCAACACGCACGAAGCCACACAAGAGGCCATGGCGCGCCTAGAGCAGCGGATATAATTGACAATTAGTAGCAAGACACAAGTAGCAAGTCGCAAGAAAAAAGGTTAGAGGTTAGAGGTTAGAGGTTAGAGTATTTTCAAATTTCAAATTGTCGAATCACCCAAATAATCAAATAACTTTATAAACTTTCTCACTTTCTCACTTTCACACTTTCACACTTTCACACTTTCACACTTTCAAACTAATGAAACCTTACATCGTTACAATCGTCATGTTGGTCTGCTCCAACTGTTTCATGACCTACGCTTGGTATGGCCATTTGCGCACCATGAACGACAAAGCGTGGTGGGTGGCGGCCTTGGCCAGTTGGGGCATCGCCCTGTGCGAATACATGATAATGGTGCCCGCCAACCGCATCGGATACACGGTCTACACGCTGCCGCAACTCAAAATCATTCAGGAAGTTATCACGCTTTCGGTCTTCGTGCTGTTCTCCGTGTTTTATATGCACCAATCGCTCAAACTCGACTATCTGTGGGCGATGCTCTGCATGATTGGAGCCGTATATTTTATGTTTCGTAACTGATAAAGCACCCCGACCATGAACAAACAATCCGTATTGACCATTCGTCTCGAGGAGGAGCTAAAAAACGAATTCACCGCCCTCTGCAAAAAGTTTGGTATGAGCGCCACCACAGCACTCACCATCTATGTGCGCGCCGTTGTACGCAGTCGCTGCATTCCGTTCGAGATTGCCGACGAAACAATCGAGGTCGAATCGCTCGCACAGAACCGCGAAAACAAAAAGGGAAACGCTCAGATTCAGGAACTTACGTCGAAACTGCTGGGCGCAATCGTTCGTGGCGGCAACAGCGTGGGGTTGGGCGGCAAAGAACGCGGCAAACACAAGTCGAAAAGTGTGAAATAATGTTAAAATCACACGGTTTTGGGACGAAAAATTTGTATATACATTGTATGACATTTGTATATACAATGTATATCTTTTCGCTAGCAAAACAATAGCAATCTGCATTCAAATTTGTGCATTTGTGCAGCGGACGTTTTGTGCAAATAGAGCCGTTTTTTTGATGTGGTATGAGAAAAAAAAATTATCTTTGCCGCGCAATCAAAAAAAAGGAATTCTATGGAACAGGAGAGAAAACATTTTCTTGATTATTTCGAAAACTCGATTCGTACCAATTGGAATGCGCCTGCATTCGACGACTACGGCAGCGATGTGGCTTTTACCTACGGTGGAATGGCCGAAAAAATAGCGCAACTGCACGTCATGTTCGAGAGCCTTGGTCTGCAAAAGGGCGACAAAATCGCGCTGTGCGGCCGCAACAGTTCGATGTGGGCTATAAACTACTTGGCCACAATCAGTTACGGTTGTGTAGCGGTTTCGATTCTGTGCGATTTCAGCGCAGAAAGCATTCAGGCACTCGTGAACCATAGCGATGCCAAACTCTTTTTGGTCGGTCCGGTGGTGTGGAAATCGCTCACGCCGTCCGAGATGCCAAACTTGCTGGCCATCGTGTCGATAGAGGATTCGACGTTGCTCGAGTCGCGTAGCGAGCAAGCCACTGCCGCTTTCAAAGGTTACATGGCCGCTTTTGCCGCCAAATATCCGAACGGATTCGCTCCGGAAGACGTTCATTACGAGCGTTTTTCGCCCGAAACGCCACTGCTGATAAACTACACATCGGGCAGCACCGGCGACCCGAAAGGCGTGGTGCTCAGCTGGCGCAGCATCGACTCGAACATGCAATTCAGCCAAGAGCGGATACCCAACAGTTCGGCCGACCGCCTGCTGTCGATGTTGCCGATGGCGCACATGTTCGGCCTCGCCATCGAGGTGATGTACCAAGTGGCTGGCGGCACGCACATCACGGTGTTGAACAAGACGCCGTCGCCTGCAGTGCTGATGAAAGCCCTTTCGGACGTACACCCTTATATGATGTTGGTGGTGCCGTTGGTCATCGAAAAGGTGTTCAAATCGAAAATTTTCCCCGTCATTCACAAGCCGTTGGTGCGCCTGCTGTGGTACACGCCGGGCATCAACCGCATTCTGCACAAAAAGGTTTACGACCAACTGATGAACGCCTTTGGCGGCAAGCTGCGCTATCTGATTATTGGCGGTGCAGCGTTGAACCACGAGGTGGAAAATTGCCTGAAAGCAATAAAATTCCCGTTCACGGTGGGCTACGGCATGACCGAATGCGGACCGCTGGTTTGCTATGAAGATTGGCCGAAATTCAAGCACCGCTCGTGCGGCAAACCCGTCGACAGAGTAGAAGTGCGCATCGATTCGGAGAATCCGCAGCGCAAAGTGGGCGAAATCCTCGTCAAGGGCGACAATGTGATGCTCGGTTACTACAAAAACGAGGCGGCCACCAAAGCCATCTTCACCAGCGACGGCTGGATGCGCACGGGCGACCTCGGTGTGATGGACAAGCAAGGAAATCTGTCGATTCGCGGCCGCTCGAAGAGCATGATTCTCGGCCCTTCGGGACAAAACATTTATCCTGAAGAGATCGAAGGCAAATTGAACAACATGCCTTGCGTGGTCGAGTCGTTGGTGGTCGATCGTGACGGCAAACTCACGGCACTCGTCTACATCGACGAGGAGCAGGTGAAAAAAGATATGCCTGGCAAGACGATTGAGGCGTTTTTGGAAGAGACGCGCCAACGTGTGAATCGGCTGTTGCCCGTGTTCTGCCGCCTGCAGGCCATGGAGCGGGTTACCAAAGAGTTTGAGAAGACACCGAAGCGCAGCATCAAGCGGTTCTTGTACAAATAAACGAAAAACGGTTGCCGAGGCAACCGTTTTTTTTGACTGATGGGGATTCGCATTTAAGGCTCAATTGCACACATGGAGCGCACTGTTTTGCCTTGCGATTGGGCATAGGCTATCTCGCGTTTAGTGCTTGCGCCAACGTAGCCGTCTGGATTTATCACAAAAATCTCGTCGGCCATGTCAATTTTTGCCAAATGCATTTGGTCGAGCATCTCTTTCACGCCGTCATTCCACACCTCGTTGTCGCCGCTGTGGCCAAACAGTCCCACCGAAATCACGATGTTTCCATCGAGCGTGAGCCGTTTTTGCGCCGCCAGAAATTCGTCCTTGTGGGCGCATCCGCGGTGCTTTGTTTTTGTTTTTTTTTTTGCTACCTTTGTCGATGTCTTGTGCGGGAGGCCGGCAAAGACTTTGAGAACGAAGTGAACTATTTGGAAATTGTGAAGAGCAATATTATGGCTTTTGCTAAGTAAAACCCGTTGGCGGAATTATTTTAATCGAAAAAAACAAAAAAACATACTAAAAAAGTTGCACATGTCATTGATTTTTAGTAATTTAGTGGTATCAAAAAATCATTAAATTCAATGATCAAAACATGTACAACTTACACGCAAAGTTCGCCAAAATACTCGAGATATGCAAACAATTCTCCCAAAATCTTGTCAATGAGGATGGAAATGTCGTTCGTCCGGGGCCAGTGCCTAAATTTTCCGACTTGGAAGTGGTCGCCCTATCTTTGACGGCAGAAGCGGAAGGCATTGATAGCGAAAAATGGTTGTTCGACAACAAATTACAAGAGTATAAAGACAGTTTTCCGAATATCATATCTCGAAGGCAATTTAACGACCGCAGAAAGAAAACAGCAGAATTGTGCGAGAAAATCCGCAAAAGAATCGCAATGGAAATGGATGGTAACGAACAACAATTCTTCGTAGATTCAAAACCGATACCTGTATGTCGGCTTGCGAGAGGGGAACGCTGCCAAATGGGGAAGACTGGAGATTATGCGACGGCACCTGATTTTGGATATTGCGCCTCACAAAACACACATTACTTTGGCTATAAATTGCACGCAATGTGCGGATTAAGCGGCGTGATACACTCTTACGATTTGTCGAAAGCAAGCGTCTATGACCTCAATTATATGAAAGATATACGCTTGCAATATCACGATTGCAGCATCTATGGAGATAAGGGATATATCGGGGCGGATGTGCAACTTGATCTGTTCGAGACGGCACACATACGGCTTGAATATCCGTACCGACTCAATCAGAAAGATTGGAAACCGACATTCATTCCGTTTGCCAAGGCAAGAAAGAGAATTGAAACGCTTTTTTCGCAACTGACCGACCAATTTCTGATCATTAGAAACTATGCAAAAATAACGACCGGTCTGTTTGCCAGAATTATCGGCAAAATTAGTGCGCTGACCGTTTTACAATATGTAAACTTCATTAACAACAAACCCATCGGAAGAATTAAATACGCACTAACCTAATTCCGCCAACGGGGTTATTCAAATATTTTCCCTAATTTTGCAAACTAATTGCATTTATTATAGGGCATTACAATTTCTTGTTTTACGAAAGTAAAACAAAATCAAACGAATCAGCAAATACAGATCATGTTCAAAGTAATATGGGACGCAGAATATAACGGCGTTCAACTCACGATATCATCGAAAGGTGATGCCTTGAATGCGGCACCACGTCCGGTGTTCTGGGAGGAACTCGACATACTTGGCCTCAATAAAAAGGGATGGATATATCCTCATGTTGAAGAACCGTTGTTGTGGGCGTGCGATCGTCGCTATTTCTATAAGGGTGAATTTGTGTTAGAGGTGAAAGGTGGCAATGTATTTGATGCGCCAACCGTTACTCAGCAAGAAGGCTTTGAGAGTATGATTTTGCATCCAGTGGATATGGAACGACTGCGTTCGCGTAACGAAGATACCATGTTCATCATCGAACATGAGGCCATGGATTTCATCAACCAAACTTATCGAAGATACAAGAACCTGCGCGAAGTTTCACAAAAGAATCCCGACATTGATTTTCAACGCCTTGCCAGTAACCTAGAAAAGAAGACTAAAGAAGAGCATATTGTTGTCAAAGAAGATTGCGACAGTTTTGATGTTATGCCGTTGAGCAAGGCAGAGGAACTTGGTAAGGCTCCAATTCTAAATAACAATATTGAGATGTATGTCGCTTCATTTTCGGGAGGAAAGGATTCGCAAGTCGTTTTGGATTTGGTCACGAGAGTTATACCCGGTGAAGATTTGCTGGTAGTCTATTCTGATACGGGATATGAACTACCCACGTCGTTGGATCTTTACAAGACGGTAGAAAAAATCTATTCGAAAAAATATCCTACTATCAAATTCTTATTAGCCAAGAATCACGAGAAGGTATTAAACTATTGGGATTTGATGGGCTCGCCAAGCAATGTGCATCGTTGGTGCTGTGGAGTTATGAAGACTGCTCCTTTGTACAAACTTCTCAAAGCAGTTTCAAATTTGGGCAGGCAGCCGCATGTAATGTCATTCATAGGTACGAGAGCAGAGGAAAGTCTTAGGCGCTCAACCTATCAGAGGGTTGCAAAAGACGCAAAACATACGAATGTCCTTAATGTAAGTCCCATTCTTGAGTGGAACACTACGGAAGTATGGTTGTATTTATTATTCAACCGATTGCCGATAAATTCGGCTTATAAAAAAGGTTTGGGACGAGTGGGGTGTGTCATCTGTCCGTTTGGCTCGGATTGGAATGACTATCTCTGTAATCATATTTTCTCGGAAACAACGCGGCCGTTTCTCGATAAAATTCGCGAAATAGTGAAAAAGAACGGAGTTAAGGATGTAGAAAACTATATCCGAAGTGGAAACTGGAAGATTCGTGCTGGTGGTAAGGGATTTGAAACGAAATCAAAAGTCGGCATAATTAGCCCGCTTCAGGCTGTAGACTTCAAGGCTTTGATAACATACCCTAAGGAGAACATCTTTGAATGGCTGAAAGTTCTTGGCGAAAATTCTTGGGTACAAGTAGATAATGTATATAATGGTCAAATAAAATATAATCAGACCATTATATCCATGAGATTGACCTTTGATGAAGTGAATAACACCCTATTGGTAGAAGCCTTTAATGTAGGCAATAATCCATTCTTTGTGAGTCATCTTAAACGGGTAATCAATAAAACAACGTATTGTGTACATTGTGAATTATGTGAAGTAGAATGTCCAACCGGTGCTTTGTCCGTAGTCCCAATTGTGAAAATTGACAAGTCTAAATGCATCAAATGTCGTAAATGTTTAGACTTTAAGGAGGACGGATGTATTTCGGCAAATTCACTAAAACAGTCAGAAGGAATAAAAATGGCAACACAGAAAGACAAAAAGACGACAATTAATCGCTACAACAATTTCGGTTTCCGTGAGAAGTGGCTTCAATTCTATATGGAGCATGTGGACACATTCTTTGAGAATGACGAACACGGTATTAACAAGGAAAACCAAATGAATCCATTCTTAAACTGGATGCGTGATTCGGATATTCTCAAGACCGATTCTAAAGAAATGACGGAGATCGGTAAGTTGTTTGCTGAGAAGTATTCAGTTAAATCTGACAAAATTTGGGAGATTATTTGGATCAACCTTACCTGCAATTCTGAAATGTGTAGTTGGTATGCTTACAATATAGTCTACAATAAGCCTTATCAGAAATCAGAAATTGAAATAATGATGGAATCTTCTCTTGCTGAGTATAGTAATTCTGTAAGAAAAAATGCCCTTGGCTCCTTGCAAAATGCGTTTGTTTCATCACCTCTGGGCGAGAAACTTTCTGTTGGTATGATAACAAAAGAAAACAACAAGCCTGTTTTCAATAGAATACCATTTAATGCTATTTCGCTCTGTGCCGTAGCTTATTCTCTCTTCCGCTATGCCGAACGCCAAAAGCGTTACTTGCTGACAGTATCAGAATTCTATGACGTGAATCAGAGAGAGGGTATCTATCGTCAGTTTGGCATCAACAAGGACACCTTCGAGCGTCTGCTCCTGTCTCTTCAGGAAGATAGTAACCATGTTCTTCGTGCCGAACTTAACATGGGGCTGGACAATATTATCCTTCGGGATGACCTTAAATCAATCGACATTCTTAAAATGATGCTTTAAGCACATCTACGACTATGGCTACAAAGTACTCAGACTATATCAAAATGCAGGATTTCCTGCCGGTTTATGACATGACGGATGAAACGCCTGAAATGTGGCGAACGTTCATCCCAACAAAACAGTTTTGCGACTTGCTGCAACGCAGTATAACCGCAATTACCTCGACCGAGATTAGCAAGAGACGCTCTATGTGGGTGCGTGGAACATTCGGCACGGGAAAAAGCCATGCCAGTAGTGTCGTTTGCCACTTGCTGTGTGACCCCGCCTCTGAAGTGGATGATTATATCCAAAACATTCCTAACGAGGTAACAAAGGCGCAGCTGACCGCTATTCGTAAACAGAAGCGTTACTTTCCTGTAGTATTGAAGGGTGTAGAAGGAGCATACAACATACCTCGTTTCTCTCTGTCTATTCAGCGTGAAACAAAAGAGGCTCTCAAGGCAGCAGGTTATCCTAATGTTGTGGTACATTCTGACTTCGACGAAGCCATCCGTTGGGTGGAAGGGCATAAAGCTCGTATTCCTGAACTTCTGGAAAATAACGATGAATTGGCATCTGAAGCATCGAACTATGATAAACTGATTGCAAAATTAAAAAACAATGATATTGATGTCTTCATGCACTTGGAAGAAGCTCTTGCGGCTGACAAGACATATCTAACAAGCGACAGCATCAGCGATTGGCTTGTAGAGGTTGAGAAAGCCATCGAAGAAGCAGGTATCGCTAATGGGCTGATTATTTTCTGGGATGAGTTTACCAGCGTTATGGACACTTTGAAAAGTGACCGTATCAATGTGCTTCAGAACATCGCAGAAAAATCTCAGAACCACAATGTTTTTCTTTACCTTATTTCGCATCGTGCTGAGAGTTCAAGTCTTGATGCTAAAGGTAAAGACATCACGAAGATGAGTGACCGCTATGATAGTGTAGATTACCAGATGGATGAGATATCTACCTATCTGATTCTCCGTCATACATTTACTACCAAGGACGACTTAGATATGAGAATTATGGTTGCGAACCGTGTAGGATGCATTGACAAACAGATCTATGACTATTTATGTGAGAGTAATTCCAGTGACGAGAAAGAGTACATTCAGAATTTGTTTCCATTACATCCTTATACTGCGTTTCTTTGCTCGAAGATGTCGAACATCATGGGTTCAGCCAATCGTAGCGTGCTTAAGTTTATGAATGATGAGCAAAATGGTTTTAAGCAGTTTATAAATGAGCCAACGAACTATGACCAGAAGATGATGCTTACAGCCGATTGGCTTTGGGACTTCTTCTACTCGGAGTTTATCAATGAACCGCTTTGTACAGCCTTCACCAATGTATATTCGACTCACAAAGGTCATGTGGACAAAATGGGCGATGACTATATACGTGTTTTTAAGGTGATTCTTTTGCTGAACGCATTGAGCGTGAAGTTCAAGAGCTCTCCAGAAAAGTACGCGCCAAATGACAAAAATCTAAAATACATTTTCTCAGGCGATCGTTGTTCGAACAAAATGGACGAGATTCTCAACTGGCTTGATGAGAGCAAGATTATCGTCCGTGACATCTTTGGTGAATTTAAGATTTCCGTATCGTCATACAATCCAGCCGAAATTACCAAGGAGAAGAATGCAGTTGCAAGCACATTCAAGACTGCAGTTGATTACCTAAAATATAACGATAAGAGCAAGCAGGAAATAGAAAAGATATTCCTTGTTGGTGAACGACTCATGCGTAAGTGCGAGCCTCAGTTTTATGCATGCGAAGAAAACGAGGCTGTATTGCGTAGCAAACTTAATAAATACACGAACGAGAAACCCAATTTCCTTCATGTAACATTGTTCTTCTCTATTACAGACGAAGCTCGTGATATTATGGAGAATCGCGTGAGGGGATTCTCGGATGAGTTTGAAAATGCTATGTTCATTATTCCTTCCGAGGTATTCAGTCCTACATCGCAGAACCAATTTATTGATGCTGTAGCTCAGGCTAATGTCAGCCGGTCACATTTCAATACCGACGATGCTAGTCAGTTTGAAAATGCTGCCAAGGAGTATATAGTAAAATGGAAGAACCGCATGAATGGCGGTACCTATGCCATGTACTTCAATGGTAAACGATATAGCGATGGCATATTCAGTAACATCTATAATGTTATCAACAAGAAATTCAGTGCTCAGATATTCCCTGCTGGAATGGAGAGCGTGAAGGCTCTACAGAGTGAGTCTATGACATTCTTTGCGAATAAAAACTTCAAGGCTCTCTCCTTACAGATGCTCCAGAAGCGCACACGCGATGAATTGCTTAACTTGGGCGGTTCAGTACGTCCGACAAAGGCTATCTTTATGGATGGTGAAAATAATTTGGTGAATGACACTTGCGAATTGACAGAGGCAGCAAAAAATGGTAATTCTTGGCTCAATACTGTCTGCAAGGAAGTCGATATGCTGTTGGAGGCAGCTAAGAAAAAGTATGCTGACCGCTTCTCGCTTAACGATATCCTTGTTCAACTGATGCGTCCACCATACGGTATGTTTGCTAATCCTGCCAACTATGCCGTATTGGGATATGCCCTGCGTAAACATAAGGAAGACCTATTCAATCCAAGCACATCCCAACCGGTGGGTGATGAAAAACTCAACGATATGATTGAGATCCTTCTGAAGATGTGGGACAATGGAACGAGTGAGACAAGTAGCAAACTTCTTCTTCGTTTCGGTTCTGTCGAGGAACGTAATTTGACCAGTATACTTGGCGAGGTATTCAACCTTAGCATTGTAAAGGGTGTTAATATGACTGATTTGAAGAGCCTTGCATACGCCAAGTGGAGTATTACGGAGTTCTGCAAGCAGATTGCCAAATATCCGTTGTGGTCGTTGCTTTACTGCGAAGCCATCAATTCAAATCCAAACTGCAAGAAGGCAGTTAACGACTTGATCAGTCTTTTCAATCAAGATAGTTATCAACTTCCAAAAATCAAAGAACTGCTGCGCGAAATCAATGCCGACCAAATCGACCTCTATAGGATACTGACTAAATCGTCGAATTATCATGAAGGCTTCATGAATTTTATTAACGGAATCAAAGAGGTAGAGTTAAAGCAGGAATGGTGGAATGAACTTGAAGAAGAGTTATCACATCTCCAGTCGGAAATAGCATTCCGTAGGGAGGAAGATGTAAAGTCTTGTGTGATGTCGTTCTACATCAACAAGATTAAACCTGTGATTCCTGTTAAACCTGTCGACCCTGTTGATCCAGTAGATCCAGATAATCTGGTTTCTCCTGTTACTCCTCAACCCGCTCCTGATGATGTCAAGAGAGCTAAGAATCTTGTCAAAGAACAGACCATGCCCAGTATGATGTGGCAAAAGGTTGTGTTGGATATGATTGAAAGCCATCCTGAAATATCTAAATTCCTAATTGATTATTTAGGCAGTTAAAGATGAGGCACATGGATACATCAGAAAAAGTAAAAATATTTAGTTCATTTAAGGAACTCACTCAAGAGATTATAAGAGATAAGGACACGCATGACATGCTATCACAACGCTATGCTGTCCGCTTTATTATGCTCAATAATTTCAACGAGTTTAAGGAATTGGCCAAATTTATGGTCAACATAGGTGTAGACATGCTCGATTTGGAGAATCTTATCGACGAAGGCGAAGATGACACATGGATTACGAAAGATACATTGAGGGGTGCAATAAGGGCATGTAAGACATCGACTTTTGTAACTCCTTTCTCTGAAGTGGTACGTTTTTATAATGACGATGATTTCAGAGGGTTCTTCAACGAGATAATGCTGATGGAGGATACTCATAACCCCAATAAGCGTATCTATATTCCATTGATTGGTCTCCAAAACCGCTTTACCGATTTTCTGAATCACTTTGCCCGTATCCAAGAGAGTGCTCCAATTTGGCGTTATGATGCAGAAACTCAATCTGTAGAAGTATTCCTTGCCAAGTACAAAGATTTTGTATTGCCGAATGACTCCGTGCAATGTCAACTTGATTCACTTCGTGAATGGCTCATGTTCTGGAAGAAACAAGCGCCACAGGAGAGAATTGTCTGCACCTCGATGCCGATAGGAGCTAAGTATAAGTACTCAAAGCCAGATAACATCTTTAACTTCACTCGAATATCGAATGCTTACGAGTTCATGACACAGTTTCTCGAACTCCGTTTCCCCTTCGATTACGATGAGAGCGAGAAAGATTTCTGGGAAGAGTTACTGAAGCATATCGACAAATCGAAATTTAACGATTTCTCTTTCGAGACATTTGTCCGAACATCTTTCAATAAAGTACAGTTCTCAGCATCCGATGTGATCGGCGAATGGGTAAAAACTGCTAATGGAGCATATCAACGTTGGCTTCTAAAGCATTTTGTGCAGGATACTAAATTTGTCGAGCAATATCCGTACATCGGCCTCTGTATGGAATCAACAACAAGCTTTTCTGATTATTATCCGTTGGCTAATATGATTACTACCCGTATTCTCTATAATGA
>CAVKQB010000048.1:17261-18082 GCA_963658575.1 Leyella stercorea
CATACCGGCTCATAAAAAGCCTGAATATGCAGCAGAGCGTAGAAATATCATAGTAGAGAACAAATCTACCTTTGAGAAAGTCATAACTAAAGAAGATCAGAACTGGTTGTTTGATAGGGTCCGTGAGATATACCAACAGCAGAACGACCTTACTTCTGCAGTTGACCTCTGTACTGGCGTGTTTGATTTTGAGAAAAAACTCCTAATGGGTTGGTCGATATACAATCCCGGCAACAAGAAATTGGAAGATGCCGTGTCGAAGTTATATCCTGAATATGCAGCATATATCCAAACACGAATACCTTCAAATTTCGAATCAGATAATCGGTGGTTTATCGACTATATTCAGGCCTATAAAAAAGCCAAAATGGAAGATAAATACATTGCCGAGATTGCAGATATCATTAAGACAAGGAATGACTCTGCCGACAGTTTCTATGCGTGGTATTTTGGGTTTGATAACTCTCATGAGGTACTAGCAGAATTGAAAAACAACGACATTTATCGGCCTGATAAGGTCTATTGGATTGATGGTTTAGGTTCCGAATTCCTTGCCTATATCTTATATCTAATAGAACACGAGAAAACGAATTTGAAAGTTGTTCGCTCTCAAATTACACGTTCTTACCTTCCTTCCTCTACACACCACAATCGTTTTGAAGGCACAGAAGTAAAGAAGTTCGGAGCTCTTGACGAACTGGGACATGATTCACATGGCTATACGTATTTGGATAGTCTGATAGAAGAACTGAAAGTTATTGAGGACATTATTCATGAGATAATGACCGAATGCAAAAAGCAGAAATGTACGGTTGCTATAG
>CAVKQB010000049.1:0-16790 GCA_963658575.1 Leyella stercorea
TGTGAGTAAGATTTACCAACGGTGCCGCTTTTTTTGAAAAACCTAAAAAATTCAACCAATCAACTCAATTTGGAATCATGAAAATCACACCCAAAGAGTGTAAGCACAAGGAGTTCTTGAAAATTTGGGCGCACACGACCGATGCGAACAGCCTACGGGGCGCAATAATGCGCCGCTGCTTTGTGTCGCGCAATGTGTATTACAACTGGTTAAGTGGGCGCACCGAGATACCGCAACCCTGCCTGAATATCATCAAAACCATTTACAACGAACAAATAAACACACTATTATGATAGCCAAAACAATCACAACGCTGAATGGCTACGCCGTACTGACCGACGACAAAAGTAGCCTAAACCCACTGGCCGACTATATCGACAGTTCGCCACTGTTCAATGTAACCGAAACCAGTTGGAACTTGGGCGCGCAACAGGGGTGTATCATACTGCATTACATAGGGCTGTACCCTGCCAATGTGGTGCGTATGATTGACGATTTGGTGCTAAAATTTAACAACTCGAACCGATGAAACAGAAAATTTTGGACGCTACACACGGCGGCCTCGACATAATTCTCTACTACTACCCACAGGCGCGCGAGTGTGTCGATGGGCGTGCCAAAGCCTTCAAGATGCGCCCGTCGGAGCGTACAGCAAGCGCATGTATCAAACAGTTTAACGGCGTGTGGCGTGTAACCGATTTTGGCGATGGCGGCACAGCGTTAAGCCCGTTCGATATTGCCATGCGCGCCGAATGTTTGCCGTTCAGCCAAACGCTTTTTCTGTTGGCCGACCGCTACGGAGTGGACAACCGCATATCGGCCGAGATAAACAAGCCAAAGATAAGCCACCGCCAAGCAAAAGCAGACGAAAAGGAGGGCGATTTTTCGTATAAAGCCAAAGCCACTCCCACGGCTGGCGAATTGGCAGTGATGGGCGCATTTGTAAAGGCTACCACCATGGAACACTATAACTATTTTGCGCTCGAAAGTTACACCATCACCAAGGCTGACACCAACGGCACACTGAAAACAACCATCTTTGAAAGCACCGACACCTACCCTATATTTATGCATGATTGCGGCGAATTTCAAAAGATATACAAGCCGCTCGAATACAATAAGGCGTACCGTTTTTTCTATCGTGGCACGAAACCCAAAAACTACATCAACGGACTGACCGAACTGCGCTGCGCCTACGACAAACTGGTAGAGAGCGAAGAGTGGAAAGACGACGAAAGCCCCACAAAAGGCAAAAAGAAACTGCCCGAAGCCATCTTTTGCAGCGGCGAACGCGACGCGCTCAACATTGCAGGTTTGGGCTACTTTCCGCTGTGGCTCAACAGCGAAACGGCCATGCTCGACGAACGAGATTTTGCCGAAATACAGCACATGGTCGAAAAAGTGTATAACATTCCCGACATCGACGACACAGGCATACGCCGTGGGCGCGAACTGGCATTGCGCTACTTGGACATCTACACTGTGGAACTGCCCGAATGGCTGAAACAGTACAAAGACAATCGTGGTCGCCCACGCAAAGACCTGCGCGACTTTTTGGAACTGCGCCCCTACAACGGCGAATTTATCAAATTACTGAACAATGCGCCACAGTGCAAGTTTTGGCGTGTAGAAGAAACCGAAAAAGGCACAAAAACAAACATCAATACGGCGCATCTGCTCTGGTTTTTGCGCTGCAATGGGTTTGCCAAAATTACCGACAAAGTGTCGCACGAAGACAAATATATTCGCATCATCGACTATCGTGTGGAAGAATACACACCCAAACAGATACGCGGTTTTGTAAAAGCCGATTTGGAACAGCGCATGGTCGGCACCGAGGTGGTCAATCTTTACCTAAACTCGAAGCGCACAGGCGTATCGTTGGCCGACGATTTGCGCACGGCCGATATAAGTTTTGTAAAAAACACACACAACAGCCGCACATTCTTTTTCGAAAACAAGTGCGTAACCGTATATGCCGACCGCATCGAGGAGCAACACAACAGCGACACCAAAGCCTACACATGGGCAGAGAACATATCGCCGCACCATTTCAAATTGCTCGACCCTGCCTTTCGCATCACCGCCAACGCCAGCGGCGTGCAACAACTCGACATGTTGAACACCGACAGCCACTTTGCACGCTTTCTGATAAACGCTAGCCGCATCTATTGGCGCGAAGAGTTTGAAAACCGTATCAGCACCGTAGCCGAAGAAAACGAAGCCTATGCGCGCGATTTCAAATTCAACCTTTTCGGCGAACGCCTTACCTTCGACGAGAAAGTGGAACAGGCACGCCATTTTGTAAACAAAGTCTATACGCTTGGCTACATTCTGCACCGTTTCAAATTCGATAGCAAAAGTATGGCCGTGTGGATTATGGAAAACAAACTCACCGACGAAGACGAAAGCGCAGGCGGTTCGGGCAAATCGTTTTTTCTGAAAGCCATCAAAAAATTAGCTCTTTCGTCGATTGTTACCTTGCAGGGGCGCGACCGCAAAAGCACCGAAAACAAACACCTGCTCGACCGCGTTTCATCGAACACCGACCTGCTGCTCATCGACGATGCACACCGCTTTTTCGATTTCGACTTTTTCTATACCATGATAACTGGCGAAACCACCATCAACCCAAAAGGCGGAAAATCGTTCGAAATTGCTTACGAGGACTCGCCCATCATGGCCATCACCTCCAACTTCCCACCACCCAACGACGACGGCAGCACCATGCGCCGTATGCTCAATGTGGTATTTTCGGACTACTACCACCAAAAAACGCCCACAAACGACTACCGCGAAAGTCGCTCGATATACGACGATTTCGGCTATGATATATTCGGTGTGGAGTACCGCGAAGAGTGGTACAACCAAGACATCAATTTTATGCTCAACTGCTTGCAGTTCTACCTATCGACCATACCCTACAAAGGCGTGTTCCAGCCGCCGATGGAGAATGTGATAAAGCGCATCAACATTGCCAAGATGGGCAATTCGTTCAAAGACTGGGCTGAGGGTTTTTTCTCGCCCGATGGCGACAACCTGAATGTGTTGCTCAACCGTGCGGAAGTGTTCAACCGTTTCAAACTCGACACAGGCAACAACAACTGGAAGATGCAACGTTTTACAAAAGCCCTGCAAGCCTTTGTAGCCAACAGCGATTATATCGACGAACTGAACCCAAAGGAACTGCTAAACAAACAGAGCCGCCTCTTACGCAAGAGCGGCACGCAGAAAATCGAATGTATCTATCTGCACGAGATAGGCAAGCCGATAAACAACAATTTCAAAGACTTTTACGAATAGCCACACAAACGCTATAAGCAAGCGGTCGGGAGCGCTACAAAACGCCCCGACCGCTTTCGTGTGTAGCCCTGCCATCGGCGGGGAAATTGCCGGCGCATCGCCGCTCCCCTTTAACCCCTTATTTTCTCCGAAAATTTTGTACCTTTTGTACCATATTTTATAAAATACTGATACTCAACAAATTAAGTAGGGTACAAAAAGGGTACAAAAAGGGTACAAAAGGGGAACAAAACTAAATTTCGCCGCTGCATTTTTCGTAAAAATACGACTCTTTTATTTTTGCACGCTGCAAACAAGGGCGTAATTTTGCAGAAAAGTAGTTGAAACAACACACTAAACACAAAAAATATGGCAATCACAAAATCTTTCCGCCCGTCCGACGATGATGCAGCACTCTTTGCATCGCTTTTCGATGGACAAAACCTGACCACCAGTGAACAATTTCACGCATTGGTTACTGCTATGGCAGCACAACGCAACGGCCAACAAGCCGAGTGCGTAAACAACGAAACGGCAGAGCGTTTACAACAGATAGAACAGGTTGTAAACACCATTGCCAAAGAGTACGAAACCGACCCAGAAAAACTACTCGAAACATGCCGCGTTTACAAACAACGCTTCGTCGATTTGCAAGCCGAAACGGAGCGTTTACAAAGCGTAAACGCCGACCTGTCTACAAGTGTAAACGAGTTGCAAACGCGTGTAAACGGGTTGCAGACAACCATGTCTACACTGTCTACAACCCTGAAAACAGATGTAAACACCCTGCAAACAGGTGTAATCAACGGTGTAATCACCATTGGTTTACAACCGTTTACGCGTAAACTGCTCGATTTGACTGTGCAACGACTGGCTGAACGCTACAAAAAAGAGGTGTCGGCCGAACAGATTTTGTCTGATATGTTCATACGCTACACCGTATTTCAATATACGCAGTGGTTTTATCCGTTTGTAATCAGCAACCGCGAAATCGTCGAAATCGTCAATGAATACAACCCCGAAATCACCACCATCGGGCAAGTGCGCAAATTGTTTTGAACATGGACAAACTCGATTTTTCGACCAAAATGAAACTGGCGGCGGTGAAACCGCTACTGCCGATGGTGCGCCCATCGGCACAAAAGTTTTTCGATACGCTACTCGCCGACACACTCACCCGTTTACAGATAGAACAGGGCGAAGTGCAGGCCGCACTGGTATGTTTCAGCGCAGGCAATGGCGAAATACTTTTTTGCGCTACCGCACTCGATGCCGACAACCGCATCGTGCGCATTGTGGAACAGCGCACACTCGACGACCTAATGAAAACCATAACCTCTATTTTTTAATCGTATGCTACAAAATTTGATGAAACAACCGCAAGCCGAAACCACCCAAACGCCAGTGGAAAACGACGGCAACTACCACTTTTTTACAGGCGAAATGAACGACTTTGTAAACGAAATGGCCGAAGAAAAAGAGGATATGGGTATTCCTGTGGACGATACGCCCGACGAAGAACCCGAAGCCACGCAGCCCGAACCGCCAGTGTCGGCGCGCGGGCGCAAACTCTCGGCGCAATTTGTGGCACGCATGGCCGACGGCCTATTTTCGCACACGTTGCAATTTGTGGCGAAAGAGGACAGCAACGCCCGATTCTCGCGCATGAAAGATGAGATGATGGACGATTTTATCGACGCCATCGACTACTATTGCCAACAGGTAAACGGCGAAATACCTCCATCGATGATGATAGTGGTATGTGTGGTGATGATGTATGGCATACAGATACCCGATGCGCTGCGCCTACGCAAACAGCACGAACTCGAAGATAAAGCCGAACAGGACGATGAACGATAACCCCACATACGCCGTCGGTCGCCGTGCCAAATGCATCTGCCTCATAGGAGCAAACGGTACAGGCAAAAGCACGCTGGCCGTTACACTCATGAACCGACAGCCGCGCGGACTGATACTGCTGCCATCGTTCGACAATTGGGCGATGCAGTTTGCTCCGTGCGCCTGCGCCCGCAAAAGCGATTTCGACTTTGTAGGCATACGCCACCGCATCATGGACAGCGGCAACATTGCCGCGTTCGACGCTATCTATAAGCACTTTACCGACGGCCTGCTCGTATGCGACGACCCACTGACCTACACACCAAAAAATCTCGAAGACCACCCCCTAAAAAAGATACTCGGCCGCCGGCGACAAATGCGCTGCGATGTGCTTTTTATGGCGCACTCGTTTATGCGGCTGCCACCCATGTTTTTCAGTTATGTAACCGATTATGTCGTTTACAACACCGACTTGGGCGATGTCGATAAGCGCAAAACCGACCTAGGGCAGCACTACGCCAAAATTCGCCAAATGGTGCAAAACGCCAACCGTGCCGCTGCACAGAACCCACACTATTGCGAAATTTACAAAACAGGACTATGACCCTTTACCGCGCCATGTACAAATACGAACTGGCCGCAGCCGCTGGTGTCAGCCGCACCACCTTCCGCCGATGGCTGCTCACCGACCGCGCACAACTCGAACGCTTAGGCTGCTCGCTGAACTGCCACCTATTGAATCCTGCCTCCGTCAAATTTTTGTGCGAAAAATATGTTATAGATATAGATATTGTGTAAATTTCGGCATAATTTTTGTACCTTTGCCGATGTAATTAAGAACTAATCCAACATATCCCACACTCCACGCTCCCGACCTTTCGGGGGCGTTTTTTGTGCCTAATTGCGCACAATCGAAAAGAATTGCGCACAATCGCGCCAAACTCGCCCACCGCATTTTTGCGTTGTCGTATCTTTGCACCGTGTTCTTAAAACAGACACGGTTTTTATTATGGCAAAGAAAAAAGGCAAAAAACTTACTGCAAAGGAACTGAAACGCATCACGCAGGTTGCCAAGGCTGAACGCCAGCGCAGCGGTGTGAAAAGCGTCGAAAAAGTTGTGCATTACAACATGAAATGGCACGACGCTATTCGCAAAGCAAGCCGCAAAGTGCTTGCCGAGCGCAAAACGAAACAAACACGCATACGCTTTAAGTAGCGCAAAGGATATTTTTTTTAGTTAAAAACTTGTGAATACCTCCTTTTACTCTTTCTCCTTAACCCCCAAACCCCCAAGCGAAGGCGAAATATGAAGAAAACACGAGGAACAGGAATGACCTAAAATGTTTTTTTCCGGCGAAAGCCTTAGTCGATAGCGGTAAAGAATAAAAGCAGGTTCGGACACCCTGACGCGGACAAGGAGGTGCCCATTGGCACCTCCCCCGTGTACGCAGGGAACAAAAAAAAGAAACAGTTTATTAACCCATAAAAACGACAAATATGTTCAACAAAACCTCAACCGTATGTGTGATGCTCGCCATCGCCATCGTTCTGATTATCTTCTTTGGACTGAAAAACGCACCCAAAGCAACGACAACCACCACAACAACAACGAAGGCAGCAGCCGACAAGGCAGAAAAAGAAGACGAAAAAACAAACACAACTGAAAAAAAAAGTTGATTCGTCTGACTCCAACATTCAAAAACAAAAAAGCAACCACAAAAAACGACAACTAAAATGAAAATCAACAAAAACTCTTTGAGCGACCGCTTTACCGGTGGTGAAGCCGTTTCGCTGAAAAAACGACTCCGCGTTAATCGCGCCAACGGACAACAAATCACTGTTGCCGACCTCATCGACGAATCGAATATGGGCGAACCCGTACAGATTCAACTCGAAAACAAAGACACTGTTTCGCACACCGTAGCAATCTTTGCTGGCTCGCTCGCAAGCGTGCAAGACATCGCCGCTGTCGCTGGCGAAAGCGTTGATGCTATTGTTGCACACGGCGACTTCTTGAAAAAAGACGACAATGTGCTGGTATCGGCCGACTGCCCGAAATTGGCATACATTCAGGAACACTTCAAACGCAACCCAACACGCGTTGATGCTCTACAACTCGGCACCGACAATCCGTCGCAATTCTCGCAGAAAATCAAAGTGGCTCGTTTCAGCGCAATCAAAGGTAACGGCTACGAGGAAATCTCGCCACGCGTATATCTGACACAAGGACAACTCGACCGCACGATGGTTGAAATCAAGGATAAACCTATTATCCTCGACGACAAACATCTGTTCATCGTAACTCTGTCGGCAGGACGCAGACTCGACGTTACCTTCATGCTCGGCTCGTCTATCGATGCCGGTGAAGCACTGAACAACATCTGCAAGGCTGTTTTGGGCGAATAAACACACACGGACATGGCACAGAAACGCTACAATATGCAACAAGTACGCAGCGCAATGGTTTTTGCGCTGCATACAGTGCCGTCCGACGCACTCGAAGCGTTGTTCGCTAAATTCGGCTACAAAGCCGACGAAATAAACATCGAAACCGCTGTGGCCGCTTGGCAACAATACGGCAACGAGTTTATGGTGCCCTTCGCCGAACTGGCACAAGGCGTGCTGAACGACGAGGAACAGATGGACGAAATAAAAAAGCACTGGCTCTCGATTAGCAGGTCGGACGGAAAAACAAGTTCTTCTTCTTCGTCTAAATCGAGCAGCAAGAGCAGCAGCACGACCAGCAGCAGCGACTCTAAAACGTCGGAGCAAAAATGGGAAACTGCAAAATCCATCATCTCCGATATTTTCGGTTTCGCCGTTCAAGGATACGCAGCCTACTCGACCATCAGAGACGGCGAAACGGCTGACGACACAGAGGAGGAAGAAACCGAAAAAGAAGCAGAATCCCTCGAAACGAAAAATTCGTTCCCGTGGATTGCCATCGGGGTCGGCGTGGGAATGCTTATACTCGTTATCGTGCTCGTCGCAGTCCTTTCTAAACGCAAATAATAGTTAGATTTTTAAGGTTAAAAAAAGGAAAGGCTCGCCGCTGAAAGATTGCGAGCGAGCCTTTTTTACACAAAAGCACAAGCAATGAAAATAATCTATACGACAGACGACGACCTATTGGTGCAGGGCACTCCGGCAGCAGTATCGCAGGACGGAACGCTATACATCAACGTTGATTTGTTCGAGCGGCTCACGCCGTTCCAACAGGAGTTCGTCAAATGGCACGAGATGGGACACTACCGACTGCAAACGCACGACGAGATGGAAGCCGACAAATACGCTTTCAAGAAAATGGCCGGCAAATACCACCAATCGCTCAAAAAGATGATTGGAACACTCGAAACCGTTCTCGACCCGCAGACAGACCCGAACGTACCACAACGTATAGAGGCTCTCTACCGCCTGTGCTTGAAATTCGATGCATCGGCTGGCAATAAAGCAGCAGCCGAAGAATTGCGCAAAATAACTGGCAACACCGAAGAAAAACACAAGATAACGCTGTGGCGTTCCGATGGACGAAACTCAAACGCTGTGGCTGCCGTCGATACCACCGGCACGCAGATGAACAATATGATTCAGAACATGGGGGCGTTCTACACGGCAGCAATGGCAGCAAATACAAAATCGGAAACCAGCGACAAAACACTCACCTTTCTGATGATTGGTTTCCTCGTAGTTTTCCTATTAAAAGACGATTGATATGAATGATAGTGGAAATTCCAACAGCATGGACTCGTATTCCTTCGGCACTCTCTGGCAAGAGATAACACGCGCCGTCGGATATATAACAACCTCGATTACTGACGTATTCGGTAACCGCGACGCTGCACGCGTCAATGAAACAAAGATACGCGAAACCTTTCGCACAGAGAACAACAAGATGTTACTCGGTGTCTCCGACGGCACGGGAATAGTTTATATCATTGTGCTGTTGGCGGGCGTGGCTGGTATCGTGTATTTAGTTGGCCAAAATAAGAAAAAATAGACAACAATGGCAGCAACAACCATCAAGGTAAAACTCAGCAATGTGCCGGGAGCACCTAATTCGGGAGGAGGCAAAAAGAAACTCTTGCTCCTGCTCGCCGTCATTGGCGGAGGATACTACTGCTACAAAAAAGGTATCATCAAAATTAACCAAGACGGGACTATCAAAATAGATAAAAACGCAGCAAAAACCACAACAACAAAATAAAAATATGTCAGACGGAGGACAAAAAAAAGCAAACGGAACAACTGTAAGCGCAACGGGTTCAAAAATTGCAACACAATTATCCACCAACGAATACACACAAAAAATGAAAGAAGAAACCGAAGCCGCAAAAACGGAAGCAGAAGAAGCCAAAGCAACAAGCAAAAGCAAAATAAAATGGGCGGTGATACTAACACTCGCAGCCATTGCAGGCGGTGCATTCTTTCTACACAAGAAAGGTATGCTCCATTTGAAAATAAACCTACGCAAAAAATAAATATACTATGGCAACAACAACCGAAAGCCGCAACGTACAACGCGCACAAGAAACAGCCACCGACGAGGAACGCCAATACATCTCATCGCCGAAGAAAAACTACACCACATGGATTGTAGTAGCAACACTGGCTATCATCGCCGGAGCGGCATGGTATTTCTACAAAAACTAAAAAAAAACACACCTATGCCCTACTACAACGGCAAAACAAAAGATTTGCGCTATATCAACATCGACGCAAAGGCTGGCAACCCAAGCACTTTTTGGGTGAGCGACAGCGGAAAATACTACCGCACCTATGCACAAGCCAAAAAGGACGATGCTTCACAGGCGGTTGATCCAACCAAATATGTGGCGACAAAATCGTTCTTCCAACAACACAAGAAAACACTACTTTTCTGCGCGTTGATATTGGCGGCGGGACTGGCCACTGTATATCTTTTCGACAAAAACAAACTGATTTACAACAATAAACCTTGGTAAAATGGAAAAAGAAACCTATTCTTTCGACGACTTCGTGGCATCGCTCAAATCGCACTTTGCCGCATACGCCGGAACCGACTCCGACAACAACACCTACACGGAAGGCTACTTCAACAACTTCCTGAAATCGATGGCGGGCGTTTCCGACGACGAGGAAAAAACAGAAACGAACGACGAGGCGGAGAATGAAAACACGCCACGCATACGCGACCTCAACATCGCAGTGCAGCCCGACCCTATCGTGTGCACACTCTTCACGCACAACGTTACCAAGTCGGAACTGCTCATCATGAACACACTGCTCAATGTAACTATGTGCATCATCGCCGTCGTTACGTTCATCAGACTCAAACGCGCGTAATATGGACAAAACATCTGCTATCATCATTCTATCGGCCGTTGGCATCGTCTGCCTGTGTGTTACGGTAATCAGTTACAAATGGCTCAACAACCAAAGCGAGAGTATATGGGACTGGTACACCTACAACACAAAACAACAGAATGGACTCTATCGCGGAATCAAACTCGTAAACGACCCAACCTAAAACGATGCAAGCGCAATACCTCATAATAACATCGCTCGGCGATAGCATCTGCTATCACCACACGGGCGTGCTGTGCAACGGATACGTCTATCACCTGAACGACAGCGGCGTACATTGCGACCCCTACGATACGTTCATGGAGGGGCGCACGCTGCTGCACAGCACGGCCGCAACAAAGACACCCGACGAAATACGCGCCTTTTACGAAGAAAATCGCAACCGACGGCACAACATCGTGTTTTACAACTGCGAACACTTTGCCAACGAATGCGCTTACGGTATCAAAAAATCGCCCACGTTCGACGGTTACCTCATCATGCTATTCGCGCTCGTCGTAACTATCGCAGCAACCATTCACGCTAAAAAAGCACTATGAACACCATCGAAAATAATCTTTGGTCGGAATCGATAAAAAAGGCCGACCTCGTCATAGAACAGGGACTCGATACCTACGTGTGCTACCGCGCACGCGTGGCATGCGGCAAAAACGCCGAAGCCGAACCTATATGGAAAATCGCACTGTTCCAGACCGTCGAAACCGACACCGAGAAGCGCACGCTGCTACTGTACCCTTACGGCCGCGAAACATACGAGTTTGCGCCGGACAATATCGACGAATACACGTTTGACTACGCTAAATAAATAGATATGAACCCAAAGATAATCAAACCAATAGCCATTGGAGGCGGAGTGCTGCTTGCGCTGATAATCGTCATCGCACTCATCGTGTGGGCAAAAAACAAAATCGCAGATACGACCACCACGATACGACTGGCCGCTGATGCGAACAAGGAAATCGATACGACGAAGCAAACACTCACACAGACACAACTCAACACGCTCGCAAGCAAACTCTATACCGCCATGAAAGGCTGGGGCACCGACGAAGATGCTATCTATGCCGCTTTCGAAACACTCGGAAGCCGAACAGACCTGATGCAACTTCGAAAAACCTTTGGCACGAAAGACGGCATGACACTCGACGAGTGGCTCGCCGACGAACTCAACGCCTCCGAAATTGAACACTTAAACAACATTCTTGCCACCAACGGCATAGACTACAAATTCTAAAACACTATGAAAAAATCGAAAAAAATAATCGGCATATCGCTGCTCGTTACGGGCGCGCTTGTCGCTGTATGCTATCTACTCTACAAAAAGGGCAAAAAGGCCGAAGAAGCAAAAAAGGCCGCCAGCGACGATGAAACAACCACAACCACATCGGGCACGGCCACGTTCCCGCTGAAATACAACTCGCGCGGCACAGAGGTGAAAAACCTACAAAAAGCATTGAACGTACTCCTCGCCGATGCCGCCGAATGCGACGAAACACTGCCGACCTACAACAATAAGAATATCACCGTGCTGCAAGAGGACGGCATATTCGGTGCACGCACCGAAGCCGCTTGCTCTTGGCACTTCGGCAAAAAACAGGTAACCGAAAAACAATACAAGGCTCTGATAGAGGCCACCATAGCATAACATCGTAACACACACAAGCATGTCAGTAAAACTCGACAAAATAATGGGGCGGCTACGCGAAAAAGATGCGCACAGGTGCGGCATCGAAGTGTCGTGCTTTGTGCCGCAAATAACACTCGAAATGCAACTGCGCAAGGTTACAGAAATTGGCGTAAAAAACCGAAGAATCGTAAACGCTGACACGGGCGAAGAAACACTCATCGGACAAGACCTGACGAAACACGCGGACAAATACAATTGCGTGTACAAGAATCATGGCGAATGGACTATCTACGTGCGCTACTTCGGCGACACCTCTACACTCGACTACCCCAAAATAGGTGTGCTGCACAAGGGCTACCTCAACAACAAGCGACAGGTACCCAACCCAACCTATGGCGTGGAGGGTGCCCCCAATGCAGATGTCGAGGTGCTGGTGTACAAGGAACGTATGCATGGCGAGTGGCTCATGCACGACAACGCAAACAGCGAACCCATACTTTTCGATATGCCCGCCAACGAAGGCGAATGGACACCACTCATGCCGGTAACGGAGTTCGTGCAACAATTCATGGACGATGAGCATACGACTTTTCTCAATCAAAACAAAGTAATTGGAAACAACACGAAGTGGACAAAGGTTGTGGATGAAAATTTCCCAGACGGTCGTAGCAAAAAAACATATAACGACAAAGTTGGAGCACTTTTCTTGCGGGCAGGGCTGACAGTGGTGCAGGAGCGCATATTCACCGATGCTAACACACACCGACAACGCTTGGCCTACACCTACTCACAGCCCATCTATTTCACTATGCGATACGCACCAATGGACGACCGCCCATATCACATAAGATTAGGATAAAAAAATATAAGAGCGAGGACACCGAGTGGAATCCTGCTATAACTTGTGAAAGGCCCGACCGGGCGTTCAAGAGGAATCAAGAGATTCAGTCTGATACAGTAAGATTGTGAAGCCCTGACTTACTCGCTCTTTTTTTTGAAAACCACCACAAAACACGATATACACCAAACAATGGAAGCAATCATCTACAAATGGCTCACCTTCACGCTGCCCGTCGTTACGTCGATAGTGTCGTGGCTGCTCGGCCGCCGGCAACGCAACAACACCACGCTGCGGCAGATGCAGGAGAGCATCGACATGCTGGTGCTGAAAAACTCCGAACTCTACCAACGAGTCATCGAACAGAACGCACGCATCGTCGAACTGCAACGCGAAAACTATACGCTACGACAGCGCGTGGAACAAAACAATATGACCATCAACGCACTACGCGCCGAGATAGAGGGCTTACGCAACCAACTACAATAAACCATGCTACGTCGTGCCACATACCTGCTCGTTCCGGTGCTGCTCGCTGCCTGCGCGCCACAACAGCGGCTCGCACGGCTGCTCGCTCTGCACCCCGAACTTCGCGCAGACACGACTATCGTTCTACACGACACCATTGCAACAACATACGCAGCGCACGACACGGTATTCGCGCTGCCAACGTGTGCCGATACTCTCCAACCGTCGAACGCCGAAATCAAGACAGACATCACGGTTGTCGCAGGCAACGCTCGCGCCACGCTGGCAGCCGAAGCCGATGGTCGCTTTCGACTAAAAGCCGAAAGCCTACCCGACACCGTAGCAATAGCGATCGAACGCAAAGTACCACTGTTCATCACCAAGATAGAACGAGTACCACAGCCGCTCACCAAGTGGCAACAATTCAAAATGCACATGGGAAGCGTCTTCCTCGGCGTGCTGGCGTTCTTGCTACTGCTCACGGTGCTGAAAATAGTGTTGAAATTTGTTTGACATGAATAAAGAAAAAGAAATAGAACAGTTTACACAATTTCGGCATAAACCGAAAGCGGCAATAAAATATCTCAAAAAGGTAAAACGCGGTGAATGCGTAGCCGCGCTTTATCGAGAGGGATTTGGCGATATTGATATTGTTTGGGGCGAAAACGACCCGAAAACAAATAAAGGTTATGGCTTAAAACATATCATCGAAAAACATGGTAACGAGATAAAACGACTTGGTTTTGAAGTCGAAGATTTTATCCCGATAGTCGTTCAGTTTGGAAATTTCAATATAAAGAAATCGGAAGCACACAAAAAAGTCTTTGAAAGTAATGGTTTCCGTTTTATTGTTGCTATTCAACAACTGGAAAATGGCAAGAAAAAATGGCTACTTTCTGCGTTTGATTTACTAAAAAAGCCCACACAAAGTGGGCTTAAAAACAACCGAAATCGCTAAAAACATCGACGCTAACGATTTTACTTGCCTGCGCTGTATGGCAAAACGGTAGTGCAAAAATACAATAAACTTATTAAATAGCAAAATAACTCCCCCAAAAATATGTAACCTATGAAACTGAAAGCCCCAATTTGCAAAAAACAGGAGAAAATCGGCCGCGTGGCCGCAGGAAAAACGAAAAAGGCAAAACTCACGACCATATACGGAAAAAGGGTCGGCAACGACATGGAATTTTACACCGACAAAAAACTGTGCCGCTTCAAGGCACGCATCCGCGATAAATACTATTTGAAAGACCGAACCATCACGCTGAATTGCGGCAAATACAATCTGAAAGTCGTCAAAAAATGAACATTCCGACAGGCGCAAGCAAGGAGAACATCAAAGTACGGGCAAGAATAATAGCACAATTCTATCAATCGTGGAAAACACGCAACCCGTCCTTGAAACGATATAATCTGAACTTAAAAGATTATATCAACATCCGTAATGTGTCCATCGTCGAAACAAGCGAAAAGGCGGCTCGCTCTTATTTATCTACATTGGCGGTGTTGCAGTTAGATGCCATATTGACGAATGCAGTAAAAATCTCTGTCGTTGCCGCCAAACGAGGCACAAAAAATCAAAATCCATTTAACAAAATGATTTTGATGCAGTGCAAATTAGAAGGTATAGGTATTGTAAAATTAACGGTAGGGATACGCCGCAGCGACAAAGAAAAGGTGCAATACTGCATCACTGTGATAAGCGCATAAAAAAAGCACCTCACCGGTGCTTTGCCCTATTATATGCGCAAATGCTTACTACTCTTTCGAGTGCCACTCCGAATAGGGACTTAACGCGGAAATGGCTAACAAATTGCGACTTGTTTCGCCAGCAAAGATACAACAAAAAAGTAATACAGCAAAATTATGAAACTAAAAACCCCAATTTGCAAAAAACAGGAGAAAATCGGCCGCGTGGCCGCAGGAACGGAGTATGAATTTGTTTTAATGCCGACGGCCAAAAAACGCTTTTCGCGCAGACACTATTGTGCCACCAAAGAGCAAGCACTGCACGAGGCTACGGGAATGATGTATGCCATGTATTTTGAGCATAAACACCCACGACTCGAAATCTACCAAAACGGCAAACTGATTCATTACATGAGTTAAAAAAATGAAACTGACCGCTAAACAAGGCACCACACTCGCTATCATCGCCGCTATCAGCATACCGGCGGCTGCGCTGGTGTGTCTCGTCTGGTATCTGCTGAAACGCAAACGTACAAAAAAGACTGACGACATGAAAACAACATCTGAATCCGGATTCGCCATCATCAAAAAGTTCGAGGGCTGCCGTACCACCGCCTACCAATGCGATGCCGGCAAATGGACTATTGGCTACGGCCACACCAAGGGCGTGAAAGAGGGCGACACCTGCACGCAGGAACAGGCCGAAGCGTGGCTCGCCGAAGATGCACAAGAGGTCGAAACGGCCATCAACTCGCTCGCCCTCTGCCTCTCGCAAAACCAATTCGACGCGCTCGTGTCGCTCGGTTTCAACATCGGAACAAGCGCACTGCTCGGCTCTACACTCATCAAAAAAGCAAAAATCGACCCCGACGACACGACCATCGCCGACGAGTTCCTGCGCTGGAACAAGGTAGGCACTACCGTCGTGAACGGACTCACACGCCGCCGCCAAGCCGAAGCCGATTTGTATTTCGCATAAAAATGAACAAGTTATGAACAGAAAATTAACAGACACAAACATTTGGATTTCGCAGTCTGGCCGCGCTCAAAAGTATTGGGAAGGCCGCGCTGTAAAAAGCAGGTATTCGTCTAAATCGAGTAGCAAAGACGACATCGACCTCTCAAACTTGCTGCACAAATACTCTATCAAAGGCTTTGAGTTTGGCAATTGGCTAAGCAATAACGACCGTTACGACCATGCTTTGGCGTGCCAGAAAGCCCTGCACAATTTGGCATGGGTGATGAAAACGCAAAATTTGGGCATGAACGGTCTGTTGGGCATTGCCTTTGGTGCACGCGGTATGGGCGATGCGGTTGCGCATTTCGAGACGAAGCAAAACATGATAAACCTAACCAAAAAGAATGGTAATTGGTCATTAGCACACGAATACGGCCATGCGCTCGACTGGAATTTCGGGCGTTTTGTAGACCAAAACAAGAACTATAACTATCTCACTGGTGGGCGGTCGGCATCTAAAACTCTGCCCGACAATACAGGCGGACAGTTTCGCCATTACGCCAACGCCATTGTCGATACCGTGAAGCGGACAGAGAGTTACGCACGTTTCAAAACGAGTATCTATTGGTGCGCTCGTACCGAGGTCTTTGCGCGAGCATTCGAACAGTATGTTTGTTGGCGCGTCAAATCGGCCGCAAAAGCGGGTGCAAGCACCACCTATCTGTGCAAATCGTGGTCTAACT
>CAVKQB010000050.1:0-16161 GCA_963658575.1 Leyella stercorea
TAATCGTTTTCATTTGTAGTTGTATCCTCCGCTGACTTCGATGACGGCACCGTTGACAAACGGATTGTGTATCAGGAATAGTGCCGTATCGGCGATTTCTTCGATGGTGGCAAAACGGTGTATCGCCGTTTTTGCACAGATGCGCTCGCGTATCTCTTGCGGTTTGTTCTTCTGCCAATCGGTTTCCACAAAGCCAGGGGCAATGACATTTACCGTTGTACCCGTACCCTCGAAGTCTTTCACGAGGTTCTTTGCCATAGCATGCAGAGCGGCTTTGGTAACGGCATACGGCAGCGAAGTGGCATGCGGCTCTATTGCCATCATCGAGCCGATAAAGATAAGACGGGAGTCGGGCTGTATCTGCTGCCACAAGTCGCGCAGCAGGAAGAAATGGCTGTTCACATTCACTTGCATCATCCTGTGCCAGTCCTCGTCGGTCAGGTCGGGTGTACTCTTGCGCACCGTAGTACCGGCGTTGCAGACGATACAATGTATAGGTGTACCCGCCAAACTTTGCGTGAACGAATGCAGTGCCTCTTGGTCTGCTTGATTGACTTGTCGAACAGAAAAAGAAGTGCTTATGGGAGTGAGTTCCCGCTCGGCGGCTTGTGCTGCCGCTTGGTCGTCGGCATAGGTCAAATAGACGAAATATCCCTCTCGGAGCAAGGCTTTGACTATCCCCAATCCTATACCCTTTGTACCGCCTGTTACGATTGCATTCTTCATTTTACGATGTCGGGATTGGGCTGGTTGTCAATACGGTTGATAGTGTCCTTATAGCGGTCGAGAATGCTCTGCTTGATACTCGTTGTTGAGGCACCTTCCCCGCGCGGGAAATAGAATACGGTAACCCCGAGGGCTTTCAGGTAGTCGTACTTACCGACCCAATCATCTCCGACAACAAACACATCGATATTGAGTTTCTTGACTATCTCGGTGTGGTCAAGCGTGTGCTGCGGGATAACTATATCGGGGTATTTGAGGGCTTTGATAATCGCCAACCGTTCCTCAAAAGGAATAATGGGCGGCTTCTTGTAACTGGCAACCAACTCGTCGGTCGAGACACCGACTATCAGCGTGTCGCCTAATCCACGGGCGTACTCAATCATTTTCAGGTGATTGGAATGGAACATATCAAATGTCCCGCTCGTATAAACAACTATCTTTCCGTTGTACATGGGTGTTGGAGTTATTCTGTTATTCGATTCGGGACGCACTGTGTCCCGAATTGGGATTTTGTAAGTCTTCCTTGTAGGTTATTTTGCGGTTGGAGGGGGAGCCGAGGACGATGTGGATAGGTGTGTTTGGCAGGTAGCGGTGAACGATGCCGCAGTCGTCGGTGGCTTGCAAGTGTGTGTCCTGCAGGGCGAGGCGGTAGGCGGCAGCGATAGTGGATAGGCGAAATGCCTGCGGGGTCTGGGCGCACATAAGCATTGTGCGGTTGGGTATGTCCAGCACAATTTTGTCGGTAGAATTTTCTGAAACCGTGTACATCGTATCGGTGGCGGGGATGGCGACTGTAACTGCTTCGTGCTGCTCCAAGGCGTGGCAGACATTCTCAATGATTTGCTCGCTGACAAAGGGGCGCGCCGCATCGTGGAGTAGAATGTTGATTTGCGACGGTTGCGCATTGCGGCGTTCTATCTCCCGAATGGCGTTTACGCTCGACTCCCAACGCTCGCTGCCACCAGCAACGACAAACGCCACTTTCTTCCAACCGTTGCGGCGCACCATCTTTTCCGCCTCGGCGATGTAGTCTTTGTGCATAACAATCCCGATTTCATCAATACACTGCGCCCGCTCGAAGGCCGCCACGGCGTGCTCCAATACGCTCCGCCCATCGGGCAAGGGCAAAAGCTGCTTCGGTATGCCGCCACCAATGCGGCGTCCTGTCCCGCCCGCCAACAAAACGGCGATATTCTGCATTTTTATCGGTTCAGTGTTCATGCTTCAAATCATTTTCGTCACAATCGTGCGCCACGCTTTTGTCAAGGGCTCATTGCGCCGCTTCGGAATTGACTGCTTGGGCGTTGCAGCTGTCCGACGGCTCGGAACAATGTTTTTGCGCCTTTTTCAGAAATTTGGTGCGTTTGGCAACATCGGAAAACGTGTCGGCCAGCCAACCGAGTTGCTCGGCGGCGAGCAGATAGTCGGCGATGTACTTTTTGCCCAATTTGAGCCGCTGGCTGTCGCTGGCTTCGCGTTTCAGCAAAAATGCCATGGCTTTGGCTTGCCCGTAAGTGGCAATTTTGTATTTGCAATAGGGCTGCGGCTCGGTTTGGGCGGCTGCAAGCGTGTCTTGGGCAGCCTGCACGCTCACCGGCTCATCGGCGGCGATGCTGTCGGCACTTTGCGCCACAACCACGCCACACATGGCACAGAAAGACAAAACAAATGCTACTTTTTTCATATCGTTTTTCGATTGGTTTTTCTGTATTAAAACGCCGCTAAAACCTTAATTAAACAATTGGAAATTAAGTAATTAAACAATTATTTCCTCAGTGCTTTCAGATGTTCGTCCAACTTCTTTTCGGCGGCGTTGGGTTGCGGTTGCCAAATTTGCCGACCTTTCAGTTTGTCGGGCGCGTATTGTTGCGACACGAAATGGTTCGGAAAATCGTGCGGATACTTGTATTCCATGCCGTAATTGAGCGATTTCATCAACTTTGTCGGGGCATTGCGCAGATGCAGTGGCACGGGCAGATTGCCAGTCTCGTCGACGATTTGCAGGGCGCGGTCGATGGCCAAGTAGGCCGAGTTGCTTTTGGGGCTCGCTGCCAAATAGATGGTCGTTTCGGCCAGCGGAATGCGCCCTTCAGGCCAGCCGATTTTCTGAATGGTGTCGAAACAGGCGTTGGCCAGCAGCAGGGCGTTGGGGTTGGCCAGCCCGATGTCTTCGGCCGCCGAGATAACCAACCGCCGCGCGATGAATTTGGGGTCTTCGCCGCCGGCAATCATGCGCGCCAACCAGTAGATGGCGGCATCGGGGTCGCTGCCGCGTATGCTTTTGATGAAGGCCGAAATGATGTCGTAGTGCAGTTCGCCGTCCTTGTCGTAGGCCATCGGATTTTGTTGCAGACGGTCGGTTACCGTGGCGTTGTCGATTATGATTTCGCCCTCCGCCTGCGCGTTCACCACCAACTCCAAGATATTGAGCAGTTTGCGTGCGTCGCCGCCGGCGTAGCGCAACAGGGCATCGGTCTCTTTCAGGGCGATGGTGCGCTGCCGCAGTTCGCTGTCGGTGTCGATGGCACGCTGCGCCAATTGCAGCAGGTCGTCCTCGTCGAGCGGCTGCAGCACATACACTTGGCAACGCGACAGCAGCGGCGTGATGACCTCGAACGACGGATTTTCGGTGGTGGCACCGATGAGCGTGAAGGTGCCGTTTTCCACCGCGCCCAACAGCGAATCTTGCTGCGATTTGCTGAAACGGTGTATCTCGTCGATGAAGAGAATCGGATTGGCTTGGTTGAAAAAGCGCGCCTGCTTCGCCTTTTCGATGACCTCGCGCACATCTTTCACGCCCGATGTTACGGCACTGAGCGTGTAAAACGGCCGGTCGAGCCGATTGGCGATGATTTTGGCGAGCGTGGTTTTGCCCACGCCTGGCGGCCCCCACAAGATGAACGACGACACGTTGCCCGACTCGATCATCTTGCGCAGCACGGCTCCATCGCCCACTAGATGGCGTTGCCCTATGTAGTCGTCGAGCGTTTTGGGACGCAGACGTTCGGCCAGAGGTTGCATTTTTCGATAAATCTTAACTTGCAAAGATAACACTTTTTTTGCAAACGACCAATTTCCCGACACAATGTGTCGAAACATCTGTTTTTCGCCCGAAAATTGAAAAAATATGCGTAACTTTGCAAGATATTGTGTGCAAACATAAACCAGTAAAAACTATGAAAAAATCCCTTTTGATGATGACAACTATCTTTGCTCTCGCCGCTTGTAGCGGACACAAGCAACCACTCGAAACGCCCGCCATGGCCGATTTCGACTATGTAGTCGACCGTTTTGCCGACATGCAGATTTTGCGTTACCGCGTGCCCGATATCGAAAAACTGACCCTGCGCCAACAGGAGATGCTCTACTACCTGACCGAAGCCGCGCTGCAAGGTCGCAACATCATGTACGACCAAAATTGCAAGTACAACCTGCCCATACGCCAAGTGCTCGAAGCCATCTACACCGACGAAAACCAAGACACGACCAGTGCCGATTTCAAGGCGTTGACAACCTATCTGAAACGCGTTTGGGTGTCGAACGGCATTCATCACCACTACGCTGGCGACAAGTTCACGCCCGAATTTTCGCAAGCGTTTTTCGACCAAGCCGTGCGTAGCCTTCCGGCCGAGAAACTGCCGCTGAACGGAGGCACGGTCGATGCGCTGCTGGCCACGCTCGATCCAGTGATTTTCGACCCGAACGTGCTGCCCAAGCGCACCAATCAGGCGGCCGGCGTCGATCTGCTTCTAACCTCGGCGTGCAACTACTACGACGGCGTAACACAAGCCGAAGCCGAAGATTTCTACAACAAGATGAAAGACCCGAACGACACGGAACCCATCTCGTACGGCCTGAACAGCAGACTCGTGAAACGCGACGGCACGGTGCAAGAGGAGGTTTACAAAGTGGGCGGGCTCTATTCGAAGGCACTCGAAAAAATCGTCTTTTGGCTGGAGAAAGCCCAAAATGTGGCCGAAAACGACGGGCAGCGCGCCGTCATCGAAAAATTGATAGAGTACTACCGCACGGGCAACCTGCGCACCTTCGACGAGTACGCCATTCTTTGGGTGGAAGATACCGCCTCGCAAATCGATTTTGTGAACGGATTCACCGAGACCTACGGCGACCCGCTCGGCATGAAGGCAAGTTGGGAGAGCATCGTCAATTTCAAGAATCTGGAGGCGACCAAACGCACCGAAACCATCAGTGCCAATGCACAGTGGTTCGAGAACCATTCGCCCATCGCGCCCGAATTTAAGAAGGAGAAGGTGAAAGGCGTTTCGGCCAAAGTGATTACGGCCGCCATTCTTGCCGGCGACTGCTACCCCACCACGCCCATCGGCATCAACCTGCCCAACGCCAACTGGATTCGCGCCGCGCACGGCTCGAAATCGGTAACGATAGAGAACATCACCGAAGCCTACGAAGAGGCAGCACACGGCAACGGCTTTGTCGAGGAGTTTGCGTGGAGCCCGCGCGAAGTGGCGATGATGAACGCCTACAAAAGCCAAACCGACAACCTGCACACCGACCTGCACGAATGCCTCGGACATGGTTCGGGCAAACTGCTGCCTGGTGTCGATCCCGATGCGCTCAAGGCCTACGGCTCGACCATCGAGGAGGCGCGCGCCGACCTGTTTGGGCTCTACTTCATGGCCGACCCGAAAATGGTAGAACTCGGCCTGCTGCCCAACGATTCAGCCTACGAAGCGCAATACTACAGTTACTTCATGAACGGCCTGATGACGCAGTTGGTGCGCATCGAGCCAGGGAAAAACATCGAAGAGGCGCACATGCGCAACCGCCAACTCATAGCCAACTGGGTTTATCAAAAGTCGCAGGCCGACGGCGACCACGCCGTGGAGTTGCGCCAACGCGACGGCAAGACATTCGTCGTCATCAACGACTACAGATTGGTGCAGAAGCATTTGGGCGAACTGCTGGCCGAGATTCAGCGCATCAAATCGACGGGCGACTACCGTGCCGCGCAGGACATCGTGGAGAACTACGCCGTGAAAGTGGACAAGAACCTGCACAACGAGGTGTTGGCGCGCTATGCCAAGTTGAATATCGCGCCGTACAAAGGCTTTGTCAATCCCGTCTACACCGCCGATTTCGACCGTAACGGCCGCTTCCTCGGTCTGCACATCGACTACACCGAAGGCTATGCCGAGCAGCAGTTACGCTACTCACAAGAATACGATAATTAGTTAGAAGTGAGAAGTGAGAAGTGAGAAGTGAGAAGTGAGAAGTGAGGAGCTACAATTTCAAGAACAAAGAATATAGAACATAGAACAAAGACAATTTAATTATCTAATTATTTAATTTCCAATTATTTAATTTCCAATTATTTAATCAATTTTAGATTTCGAATTGTTGG
Source organism: Leyella stercorea (assembly GCA_963658575.1). Classification (GTDB taxonomy): domain Bacteria; phylum Bacteroidota; class Bacteroidia; order Bacteroidales; family Paludibacteraceae; genus W0P28-013. The sequence continues at coordinate 6,110 of CAVKQB010000050.1, forward strand.
ATTTCAAATTGACAGATTGATGATTCGATGATTCAATGATTGTATTGTTGGGCGCGAATAATTATTCATTGTTAATTATCAATTGTTTTAACCCCTACCCCCACTGCGTGGGTACTCCCCCTATCTGCTGCGCAGCAGGGGGAGAGAACGCGCCCCAAAATTCAATCATTCAATAATTCAGTGATTCAATGATTCGATTCTGTCCCTCTGCCGAGCGCAGCGAGGATAGGGGGACGAGGAGCGACAGCGACGGAGGGGGTTAAATCCTAATTAAGAATGAATAATTAAGAATTAGACACAAGTAGCAAGACATAAGACAATTATCTAATTACTCAATTTCCAATTATTCAATTAATTTTCAGATAACTTAGAAACAAAAATTGCGATAGCAATTTTAAGAAACAATTAGAAACTGCGCGAAGCGCAATCCAAAATCATGAAGAAGGAACAGCAGCAACAGGCGGCACGCAGTTTTGCCGAGCAATGGGCGAACCGCGGCTACGAGAAAGGCGAGAGCCAACAGTTTTGGATAGACCTCCTCACCCATGTCTATGGCGTGGAGAACTTTGCCGAGTTCATTCAGTTCGAGAACCAAGTGCGCCTCGAACACACCTCATTTATCGATGGTTACATCCCCTCCACGCAGGTGATGATAGAGCAGAAAGGGCGGGACAAAGACTTGAATACCCCTATTCGCCAGTCCGACGGCTCCTACCTGACGGCTTTCCAGCAGGCGAAACGCTACGCCGCCGAACTGCCTTACAGCCAACGCCCCCGTTGGATAGTTACTTGCAATTTCCGCTCGTGGTGTGTCTATGATATGGAGCAGCCGAACAGCGAACCGCAAGTGGTGCTGCTTGAGAACTTAGACAAGGAGTACTACCGCTTGCAGTTCATGGTAGAGAAAGAGAATATCCACTTGCGTCGCGAGATGGAAGTGTCGATGAAAGCGGGGGAACTGATAGGCAAGATTTACGACAAACTCTTGGCTCTCTATATCGACCCCTCTTCGCCCCAAACGCTCCACAGCCTCAATATGCTCTGTGTGCGGTTGGTGTTCTGCCTCTATGCGGAGGACGCGGGCATCTTCGGCAAGAAACAACTCTTCGGCGATTATATAGACCAATACCCTGCGGGCAAAGTACGGCAGGCATTGCTCTCGCTCTTCGAGGTGTTGGATACGCCTGTCGCCGAGCGCGACCCGTACTTGGACGACGACCTGCGGGCGTTCCCCTATGTCAACGGCGGACTCTTCACCGTGCAGGACAAGCAGATTCCGCAGTTCACCGACGAACTGAAGCACCTCTTGGTGCATACGGCGAGCAATGATTTCGACTGGAGTGAGATCTCGCCCACTATCTTCGGTGCTATCTTCGAGAGTACGCTCAACCCCGAGACACGACGGGCGGGCGGCATGCACTATACGAGTATCGAGAACATCCATAAGGTGATAGACCCGCTCTTCCTCGACGACCTCAACGCCGAGTTAGAGAAGATACTCGCCCTTCCTACACGGCAGAAAGAGAAAGAGTTACGGGCATTCCAACGCAAACTCGCCTCCCTGCGCTTCCTCGACCCCGCTTGCGGAAGCGGGAACTTCCTGACGGAGACTTACCTCAGCCTGCGGCGATTGGAGAACCGCTGCTTGCAAGCCCTGCTCCAAGACCAGACCACCATGGACTTCTTTGGTGACCGTGCGCAAGTCAGTATTCAGCAGTTCTACGGCATAGAGATAAACGACTTTGCCGCCACCGTAGCAAAGACCGCGCTTTGGATAGCAGAGAGCCAAATGCTGCACGAGACCTGCCGTATCCTGCAGCGGGACATCGACTTCCTGCCCCTGCAGTCGTACTCGAACATCGTAGAGGGCAACGCTCTGCAGATAGACTGGGCAAGCGTCTGCCCGCCGCAGGAACTGACTTACATCATGGGTAACCCGCCGTTTGTGGGGGCGCGGCTGATGAGCAAAGAGCAGAAAGAAGACCTGTTGCCTATCTTCAAAGGCTGTAAGAACATCGGTAATTTGGACTATGTAGGCGGGTGGTATATGAAAGCCGCCCAACTGATGCAGGCAAACAAGTCGATACGGGCGGCACTCGTTTCGACCAACTCTATTGCACAGGGCGAGCAACCTGCCATATTGTGGACGGCTCTCTACGGTGAGAATATGCACATTGACTTTGCTTACCGCACATTCCGTTGGGACAGTGAGGCAACGCTCAAAGCCCATGTACACTGTGTGATAATCGGGTTCAGCGGGGGCGAAGAGAAGAGTAAGTTCGTGTTCAACGAATCGGGTGTACGGGAAACGGTCGAGAATATCAATCCTTACCTTATCAATAGTGGCGACACGATTATTGAGAGCCGCAGCACGCCGCTGTGCGATGTACCAGAGATAGGAATAGGAAACAAGCCGATTGATGATAGCAACTATCTGTTCAAGCCTGACGAGATGGCAGCCTTTATCGCCAAAGAACCCAAGAGCGAAAAGTATTTCCGCCCGTGGTACGGCTCGGACGAGTTTATCAACAACCGTCCTCGCTACTGTTTGTGGTTAGGCGATTGCTCTCCTTCGGAACTGCGGAGCATGCCAGAGTGCCTTAAGCGGGGAGAGAATGTGCGTGCTTTCCGTTTGCAGAGTAAGAGTGAGGGAACACGCAAATTAGCCGACCGCCCTACTCGTTTTCATGTAGAGAATATGCCCACTACGGAATATATTATTATTCCTCGTGTGTCGTCAGAACGCAGACGGTATATCCCTATGGGGTATTTGCTGCCCAACTGCTTGACCAGCGACTCTGCACATATTATCCCCAACGCCACCCTATATCACTTTGGTGTCTTGACATCGAATGTACATATGGCGTGGATGCGGGTGATATGCGGACGACTGAAGAGCGACTACCGCTACTCGAAAGATATTGTGTATAATAACTTCCCGTGGTGTACGCCCACAGAGGAGCAGCGGGCAGAGATAGAACGCACGGCACAGGCTATACTCGACGCACGGGCGGAGTATCCCGACAGTAGTCTTGCTGACCTCTACGACGAAGTAACCATGCCTATTAACCTGCGCCGTGCCCACCAAGCCAACGACCGTGCTGTTATGCGGGCGTATGGTTTCCCCACCTCCACAACAGAGAGCGACTGCGTCGCCCGCCTCTTCGAGATGTACAAAAAAAAGTTAGCAGTGAGTAGTGAGTAGTGAGTAGTGAGTAGTGAGAAGTATGAAAGTGTGAAAGTATGAAAGTGAGAAAGTGTGAAAGTGTGAAAGTGAGAAAGTGTGAAAGTGTGAAAGTGTGAAAGTGTGAAAGTGTGAAAGTGTGAAAGTGAGAAAGTATGAAAGTGAGAAAGTGAGAAAGTGAGAAAGTGTGAAAGTGTGAAAGTGAGAAAGTGTGAAATTAGTGAGTAGTGAGCAGTGAGTAGTGAGTAGTGATTTTTTGAGGTTAAGGAGTTTCGGCTACCAACAATTTGAAATCTGAAATTAATTAAATAATTGGAAATTAGGTAATTGAATAATTGTCTTGCGACTTGCTACTTGTGTCTTGCTACTAAAAAGTGTGAAAGTGTGAAAGTGTGAAAGTTAAAAAGTATAAAAGTCTATAAAGTGTTTGGGGATTTGGTTATTTGACGATTTGTTTACCGACAATTTGAAAATTGATTAAATAATTGGAAATTAAATAATTAGATAATTAAAAAATCTTTGTTTTTCGTTCTTTGCTCTCTCACCTATAACCTATAACCTATAACCTATAACCTATAACCTATAACCTTGCGACTTGCTACTAATTTGAAATCTGAAATAATATGATTAAGCCTACAGACAAGGGGTTCTCTGCCGATGGTGGGGAGATGCCAGCATACACCAACAGCGGCAATTTGCTGTTCGACGCACGGCAGATAATAGATGCAAGCCGCAGTGCCGCTTATCGTGCCATAAATGTAGCGATGTTGCAACGCAACTGGCTGCTCGGCAAACGCATACACGAAGAGATACTCTACGGCAAAAACCGCGCCGACTACGGAGCAGAAGTCGTCAAAAACTTGTCGAAGAAACTGATCGAGATATACGGCAAAGGATTTAACAAAAACAACTTGTATAGTTTTGTCTCTTTCTATAAAATTTTCCCGACACTGTCAGGAAAATCCGAGATTTTATCTTGGTCGCATTATGTGTTGCTTTTAGATGTACAGGACGACGAGGCGCGTTGTTGGTATGCCCACGAGGCATTTGCCGAAATGTGGAGTGTGCGCACACTGCGTCGCAACATTGCATCACAATACTATTACCGTCTGCTCCAATCGCACGACAAGAAAACCGTTGCAGACGAGATGCGGCAAATTACGGCTACCATGCAAAACGACAAATTGGAGTTCGTGAAAAACCCGATGGTAGTAGAATTTTTAGGACTTTCGCCCAACACCGATTTCACAGAATCGAAGTTGGAAACGAACATCATCACCCATCTTCAACGCTTCATTATGGAACTTGGCAAAGGCTACGCTTTTGTAGCGCGCCAGCAACATATACACACCGACATGGGCAATTTCTACATAGACCTTGTATTCTACAACTACATTCTGAAATGCTTTATGCTCATCGACCTAAAAACTACACAGATTTCTCATCAAGATGTGGGGCAGATGGATATGTATGTACGAATGTACGACAATTTGAAGCGTACCGAGGGCGACAATCCCACAATCGGACTGATACTCTGCTCCGAAACGAGTGCCGACATGGCGCGCTACTCTGTGCTAAAAGAGAATAAACAACTTTTTCAGGCCAAATATCTCACATTCCTTCCCACCGAAGAACAACTGAAACAGGAGATAGAACAGCAAAAAGAGATATTCTTTATGCAACAAAAAACAAACAACGACCAAAAGGAATAAAGACCAAAGACGAATTTAGTGGGAAAGTGTGAAAGTTTATAAAGTGAAAAGTCTGTAAAGTCTATAAAGTCTATAAAGTTGTTGGGGATTGGGTTATTTGATGATTTGAAAAATTATTAATTCTTAATTAGGATTGGCGTGCCACGTCCGTTGGTGGCATTGTTTCATTATTTGAAAATTTGAAAATTTGAAGATTAAGGCGTTTCGGTTATCGACGATTTGAAATTGATTAAATAATTGGAAATTAAATAATTAGATAATTAAAAAATCTTTGTTCTTCGTTCTTTGTTCTCTCACCTATAACCTCTCACCTTGTGTCTTGCTACTAATTTGAAATCAAATAACCAAAACTTCATAAAAACTCAAAAAAATGTTTTCAGGAATTGTAGAAGAAACAGCGCGGGTCGTCGGCATTGAGCACGACCGCGAAAATGTGCATTTCACGCTGACGTGCAGCTTCGTCGGCGAACTCAAAATCGACCAGAGCGTGGCGCACAACGGCGTGTGCCTCACGGTAGTGAAAATCGGCAGCGACAACTACACCGTTACAGCCATGAAAGAGACGCTCGAACGCTCGAACCTCGGGCTGCTGCGCGTGGGCGACGAGGTGAACGTGGAACGCTCGATGATGATGAACGGCCGCCTCGACGGCCACATCGTGCAGGGACACGTCGACCAAACAGCGCGTTGCGCCGAAGTGCGCAACGCCGACGGCAGTTACTACTTCCGCTTCGCTTACCAAAGCACGCCCGACATGCGCCGCCGCGGCTATCTGACAGTGGACAAAGGCTCGGTTACGGTGAACGGCGTGTCACTCACCGTCTGCACACCAACCGACGACAGTTTCGAGGTGGCGATAATCCCGTACACGTTCGAAAACACCAATTTCCACAACATCAAAGTCGGGTCGGTGGTCAATATCGAGTTCGACATCATCGGCAAATACATCGCACGAATGCACCAAAATTGAAACTTATGAATCTAAAAAAATGGTTGTTGGCGGCGATTTTCGTGCCCATCGGATTGATGGCGCAGGACATTCCCGAAAACATCGCCTACACGCAAATCTACGATTTCATCGACGAGTTGGCCATCGACCGCGTCATTGGCATCAATTCGGTGGTGAAGCCCTACAGCCGCGACTACATCGCACAGAAACTGCGCGAGGCGCAGGCCGCCGATTCGCTGCTGACCAACCGGCAACGCAAGGATTTAGCGTTTTTTCTGAACGATTACGCGCTCGAATGCGACACCGTGCCGACACGCAACATCGTCAGTTGGACCGACAAGAAGACGTTTGCGCTGTCGCTGTTGCAGCCGTCGTTCCACTACTACAACAAGCACTTCAAGGCGCGCATCACGCCCATTTTGGGTATGGACCTGATTGGCGGCAAAAAAGGATTGCTGATGAAACGCTGGTTTGGTGCCGACATTCAGATGGACATCGTGAACCACGTCTCGGTGTGGGCGAGTTACCGCGACCAGTCGTACAACGGCAATTTTCTGAAAGGGGACTATTTCGATAGTAAACAGCAGGGCGCACGCATTGCGCAGCCGTCGTATCTGAACCAACTGCCTGGGTGCGAGTACAAAGAGGCCACCTACGGCGGCGACTACAGCGATTTGCGCGGCGGCATCAAGGCTTACGCGTGGTGGGGCAGCATCGGACTGGTGAAAGATGTGATTCAGTGGGGCGATGCCTACAACGGCTCGAACATCATTTCGGGGCGCGCACCGAGTTTCCCGATGGTTACACTCAATCTGAAACCGTGTAAGTGGTTCGAACTCAACTACATACACGGCTGGCTGGTGAGCAACGTACTCGATTCGAGCAACTACTACATCGAAAACAACACCGACAGCACCACGAAAAAGCACTACCGCCCCGCCAACAAATTCATTGCGGCCAACATGCTCACTTTCACGCCCATACAAGGCCTGAATCTGTCGCTCGGCAACGCCATCATCTACGCCGAACGCAACGTGCAAGCCGCCTATTTCATACCGATTGCCTACTACAAAAGCATCGACCACCTGCTGACCAAAGGGCTCGGCACCGAAAACCAAAACTCGATGATTTTCTTCAACATCAGTTCGCGCAACATCAAGCATTTGCACCTGTACGGCTCGGTTTTTCTCGACGAATTCAACTCGGCACGCCTGAAAAAAGGCAACGCCGAACGCAATCCGTGGTCGTACAAAGTCGGATTCAACGTGAGCAACTGGCCACTAAAAAACCTGTCGGTACAAGGCGAATTTACGCGCACCAACATCATCAACTACAAGCACTCGATTCCCGCATTGACGTGGGCATCGAACAGTTACAACCTCGGGCACTATCTGGGCGACAATGCGCAGGACATCTACGTGGCCATCAACTACAAACCCGTGCGCGGCCTGAATCTGAACCTGTCGTACACCAACGCCACCAAATACAACGACTACGCCTACATTCGCCGCGAGGTGGGCAAAGCCATTGCCCAAAAGCCGTTCAACGAAAAAGTGTGGCAAAACGACCTTGTGGCGTTCAAAGCCGTGTACGAAGTAGTGAACAACGCCTACGCCATCATCAATGTGGAGTGGAACAATGCGCGCGGCTACGAACCGTCGTCGGAACCGATTGCCTGCGAAAACCGGCTCACAGCACAGGGCTACCTCGACCAATACACGCCCAAACTCTACCAAGGCCGCAACTGGACATTCACCGTCGGCTTCAGCTTTGGATTTTGACAATTGACAATTTTTAGTGTTTGAAGATTTGAAAATTTGAAGATTTCTTGCGCTGCGCGCGGTTTCTAAGTTTTTGGGGATTTGCGAATTTGGTTATTTGCAGATTTGGTTATTTAATGATTTGAAAATTGATTGTCTATGCTCTAATTCTTAATTAGGTTTCAACCCCCTCCGTCGCTGCGCTCCTCGTCCCCCTATCCTCGCTCCGCTCGGCAGAGGGACAGAATTGAATCATTGAATCACTGAATTATTGACTTATTGAATGTGTAAATCTGTAAAAAAACAACCTCTCAACTATAACCTATAACCTCTAACCTTTTATCTTGCGGCTTCGCCGCATCACTACTAACTGCTCACTGCTAACTACTAACTAAAATGGATTTTCGTTTGACCGATTTTTTGCCGACGACGAAGAAGGAGATTGAACTTCGCGGGTGGAGCGAGGTCGATGTCGTGCTTTTCGCCGGCGATGCCTACGTCGACCATCCGTCGTTTAGTGCGGCGGTTGTCGGGCGTGTGCTCGAGGCCGAAGGTCTGCGTGTAGCCATTGTGCCGCAACCCGATTGGCACGGCGATTTCCGCGATTTCACCAAGTTTGGCCGACCGCGCATGTTTTTCGCCATATCGGCAGGCAATATGGACTCGATGGTGAACCACTACACCGCCAACCGCCGCCTGCGCTCAAACGATGCCTATTCGCCCGACGGACGCGCTGGCTTGCGCCCCGACAACTGCACCATCGCCTATGCCAACATCGTAAAACGGCTCTATCCCGACGTGCCACTCATCATCGGCGGCATCGAGGCAAGCCTGCGCCGGTTTTCGCACTACGACTACTGGACAGACAGCGTGCACCGCAGCATTTTGGTCGATTCCAAAGCCGATTTGCTGGTCTATGGCATGGGCGAAAAACCGATGCGCGCCATCGCACAGACATTCAAAAACGGCGGCAACATCGCCATGTGCCGCAACATTCTACAGACAGCCTATCTCACCTGCGAATACCCTACCCTACCGCAACAAGTAGTACTCCATTCGCACGAAGAAGTGGCACGCGATCGCCGCAAATCGGCCGAAGCGTTTCGCATCATCGAGACGGAGTCGAACAAACTGACACAAACACACTTGGTGCAGCCCGTCGGCGGTCGATTTGTGGTAGTCAATCCCTCGTTCGAGCCAATGACCACCGCCGAACTCGATGCCATCTACGAATTACCATTCACACGACTGCCCCACCCGAAATACAAGGGCAAAACCATTCCGGCGTTCGAGATGATAAAATTTTCGGTCAACACGCACCGTGGCTGTTGGGGCGGTTGCGCTTTTTGCACCATCTCGATGCACCAAGGCAAATTTGTAGTGTCGCGCAGTCGGGAATCCATCATACGCGAAGTGCAGAAGATAGCCGAAATGCCCGATTTCAAAGGCTATCTCAGCGATTTGGGCGGTCCGTCGGCCAACATGTACATGATGCGCGGCAAAAACAGCGAACTATGCGCCAAATGCCGCCGTCCGTCGTGCGCTTTCCCCACCATTTGCCACAACATGAACACCGACCACGCCCCGCTGTTGGCACTCTATCGGGCAGTCGATGCGCTGCCGTGCATCAAAAAGAGTTTTATCGGCAGCGGTGTGCGCTACGATGTCGCCCTGCACCGCACCGACGACGAGCGCGTGAACGCCGCCAACAGCGACTATCTGCGCGAACTCATCGAACATCACGTGTCGGGACGGCTGAAGGTAGCCCCCGAACACACGTCGGACAGCGTGTTGCGCGCCATGCGCAAGCCGAGTTTCGGGCTTTTCCGCGAATTTAAGCGATTTTTCGACCGGCTGAACGACGAAAAGCACCTGCATCAGCAAATCATTCCGTACTTCATTTCGAGCCACCCCGGCTGCCACCCGCAGGAGATGGCCGAACTGGCCGTCGAGACCAAGCGGCTCAATTTTCAGTTGGAGCAGGTGCAGGATTTCACGCCCACACCCATGACTTTGGCCACCGAGATGTACCACACAGGCCTCGACCCCTACACGCTGAAGCCCGTTTTTGTGGCACGCTCGCCGCAGGACAAACTCGCGCAACGCCAATTTTTCTTCTGGTACAAACCCGAAGCGCGCGCCAAAATCAAAGAAACACTCAAAAAAATGGGGCGCCTCGACCTGATTGACAAACTCTTCAAAAGTTAGCAATTAGCTGTGAGGAGTGAGCAGTGAGCAGTTAGCAGTTAGCAGTGAGTAGTGAGTAGTGAGTAGTGAGTAGTGAGAAGTGAGAAGTTTCTTTAATTGATAATTGTGAGTGCGGCGTTGTTGGGCGCGAACAATTATTCATTATTAATTCTTAATTCTTCATTCTTAATTCTTAATTAAAATAAACCCCTACCCCCACTGCGTGGGTACTCCCCCTATCTGCTACGCAGCAGGGGGAG
>CAVKQB010000051.1:0-16061 GCA_963658575.1 Leyella stercorea
AGACTTTTTAATTATTCAATTATCTAATTTCCAATTATTTAATCAATTTTCAAATTGTCGGTAATCGAAATGTCTTAATTTTCAAATTTTCAAATTTTCAAATCTTCAAATTTTTCTAGTAGCAAGACACAAGTAGCAAGTCGCAAGACGAAAATTCGATGATTCAATAAGTCAATAATTCAGTAATTTAATTTGTAGGGGCGCATCAATTGCGCCCGAAAATAACCAAATAACCAAATCCACAACTCCACAGAAACCTAGAAACAGCGCGCAGCGCGAGAAACAATTTTCAAATCTTCAAATCTTCAAATAAGAACATGTCCCGTCAATCGCAAATACCAGCCGTCTATTGGGCAGCCGACCAAATGGTGTCGGCTCTTGGCATTGGCACCGACGAAAACGCCCAGCGGATTTTGGCGTACCAATCGGGCGTTGTGCAGCATGGCGACACGCATATCAGCCCAACGCCGTTCATGGCAGGGCGTATCGATTGGCGGCAAATCCCCGAAAACGACGCATTGACACGCTTGGAACGTTTGATGCTTTTCGTCGCCGAGAACGTCAAAAAGCAAGTGCCGTCGGTCGATTTCTCGGGCAGCGACATCGCTCTTGTGCTTTCGACCACCAAAGGCAACATCGACCTGCTGGCGCACGGCGGCCTCGACGACGAACGCGTGTTTCTGCCCAATCTTGCCAAAAAAGTGGCCGCTTCTTGCGGCTTCACAACGTCGCCAATCGTTATTTCAAATGCTTGTATATCAGGCGTTTCTGCGTTGATTGTGGCTTCGCGGCTCATCGAAGAGAGGCGTTATCGGCACGTTTTGGTTGTCGGTGGCGACCTGCTCACGCAGTTTGTCGTGTCGGGATTCCAATCGTTCAAATCGGTGAGCGAAAAACGTTGCCGCCCCTACGATGTGGCGCGCGATGGCCTATCGATGGGCGAGGCGTGCGGAGCGGTTCTGCTCACGGCCGACGAAAATCTGCGCGGCCAACAGCCCGTTACGGTGCTTGGCGGCAGCATCACCAACGATGCCAACCACATTTCGGGGCCGTCGCGCACGGGCGATGGTCTGCACTACGCCATGCGCGCAGCCATGACGGAAGCGCACGTCGCTCCGTCGGATTTGGCATTTGTGAGCGCACACGGCACCGCCACCGTCTATAACGACGAGATGGAAAGCAAAGCGTTGAGTCTGAGCGGCTTGCTCGCCGTGCCAACCAACAGTCTGAAGCCCTATTTTGGTCATACGCTGGGCGCGTGCGGCGTGATAGAAAGCATCTTGTGCGTGTGGCAACTGCGCCACAAAACGCTGTTTGGCACCATGGGATTCGAAACGCTCGGCGTGCCGCAGCCAATGACGGTCTCTGCCGAACACCAGCCGATAGCGCACGGCGACTGCTGCCTGAAAATCGCTTCGGGCTTCGGTGGCTGCAACGCCGCCATGGTTCTGAAACTGGGCGTTGGCGCAAAAATGGTGAACGAACGTGAAGAATGCGCCATCAGTGTGCAAAAATCGGTAACTTTGAAATCTGCGCGGCCTTTCGCCGAATTTATCCGCGACGAATACAAGGCTTTGAACGCGCCCAATATCAAGTTTTTCAAGATGGACGACCAGTGCAAATTGGGCTATGTGGCCGTAGAAAAACTGCTGCAAGGCATCGATTTGGGCGATGATGCGACACGCACGGCTGTCGTTGTGACCAACCGCGCCGCCTCGCTCGACACCGATTGGCGGCATCAGCGGCTGCTCAATGCGCACGAAACCGTGTCGCCGGCCGTGTTTGTCTACACGTTGCCCAACATCGTGAGCGGCGAAATCTGCATTCGGCACCATATTCAGGGCGAAAACACCTTTTTTGTGCAGAATGCGCCCGACGGCTTTGCCCGCGAATACGCCGAAAGCCTCTTGTGCCGCCGCGTGGCCGACCGCGTCATATTCGGCTGGTGCGAACTGCTCGGCGAAAAATTTGAAGCGAAAATGGATATTTTAATTTAGTGTAAAAGTTTGAAAGTATAAAAGTGCGAAAGTAGGGGCGCACAGAAATTTCAGATTTCAAATTTCAGATTGTCGCATTAAACCAAATACCCAAATACCCAAATACCCAAATAACCAAATCAACAATAACTTTATAAACTTTACACACTTTCACACTTTCGAACTTTCAAACTAATCATTATGGAACAACTGATAGAACAACTGAAACAGCAACTTATCGACGCTCTGAATTTGGAGGAGATGACGCCGGCCGACATCGATGCCGATGCGTCGTTGTTTGGCGAAGGCTTGGGCTTGGACTCGATCGATGCGCTCGAAATCATCTTGATTCTCGAACGTGAGTACGGCATCAAATTGCCCGACCCGAAAACCGCCAAAGCGCATTTCGCTTCGGTGCGCACATTGGCCGAGTTCATCGCTGCCAACCGCACGAAGTAGCGGCTTTTGAACCGAAAACAGAGTGTGTCGGCACAAAACGTGTCGGCATCTTTGGCGTAACCAGATGTGTCGGGAAGCACGCCTGTTGAGCGCACTCAAAAAAACACTATTTTTGTAACTCTTTTCACGATGCAAATCAAAATTTCGGGCATAGGAATCGTATCGGCGTTGGGCGTTGGCGTGCAGCGCAACCTCGACGCTTTGCGCATAGGGCAGAGTGGTTTGGGCGACGTGTCGCTGTTCAAGACCAACCACCACGTGCCGGTGGGCGAAGTGAAACTTTCGAACGCCGAACTGAAACAGCGGCTCGGCGTGCCGGCGAACGGCACCTTTTCGCGCACGGCTTTGCTTGGTATGATGGCCGCCAAAGAGGCTGTTGATGATGCACAAATCGGTGAAAATCAGCGCATTGGGTTGGTTTCGGCCACCTCGGTGGGCGGCATGGATCTGACCGAATGTTTCTACCGCGATTTCATGCACGACAACACCAAAGGTCGCCTGCGCATGGCCGCCCATCACGACAGTGCCGACAGCACGCTGCACATAGCCGCCTACTGCGGCATTCGCGACTTTTCGACCACCATCTCCACCGCCTGTTCGTCGGCGGCAAACGCCATCATGCTCGGCGCACGGCTGCTGCAAGCTGGCTTGATCGACGTGGTTGTGGCTGGCGGCACCGATTCGCTCTGCCAATTCACGCTCAACGGCTTCAAATCGCTGATGATTTTGGACGAAAATCCCTGCCGGCCGTTCGACGACACACGCGCAGGACTCAATCTGGGCGAGGGCGCAGGCTACATCGTGCTGCAACGCGCCGAAAGCCCGTCGGCAAAGAGTTACGGCTATCTGCTTGGTTTTGCGAATACCAATGACGCAACTCATCAGACTGCCACTTCGCAGAGTGGCGACGGCGCTTTTCTCTCCATGTCGAAAGCGTTGGCCATGGCCAAGTTATCAACAGCCGACATCGACTACATCAACGTGCACGGCACAGGCACGGGCAACAACGACGCATCGGAAGGCGCAGCGTTGCAGCGGCTGTTTGGCGCGAAAGTGCCGCGTTTCAGTTCTACCAAAGCATTCACGGGACACACACTGGCCGCTGCCGGCGGCATCGAGGCGGTGTTTGCGCTGCTGTCGCTACAAAATGGTGCAGTGTGGCCAAACCTCAACTTTGCGACTGCCATGCACGAACTGCCGCTCGTGCCGCAAACGGCTTTTGCCGAAGGCTGCAACCTGCAAAACGTGATGAGCAATTCCTTCGGATTTGGCGGCAACTGTGCCACGCTCATTTTTGGCAAACAAGCGACAAAAACCGACGAAATCGGCCTTCGGGAACCGGTTTACATCAATTTTGCAGCGTCCGACGGCACGCTCACAACCGACATCAAGGAACTGATACCAGATGCCGCCTTGCGCCGCCGCATGAGCCGCATCGTGAAGATGGGCGTGAGCGTCGGCATGGAGTGCGTGCGGCACGTCGGCGCAGAGCAAATCGACGCCATCATCACGGCAACGGGCTTCGGCTGCTTGGACGACAGCGAGAAATTTCTGCGCACGCTTATCGAAAACGACGAATCGCTGCTCAATCCCACGCCGTTCATACAATCGACCTTCAACACCGTGGGCGGACAAATCGGGTTGCTGCTGAAAAATCACGGTTACAACATGACCTACACGCACCGCGGACGCAGTTTCGAGAGTGCTTTGCTCGATGCTATCTTGCTGATACAGAGTGGAGAAACGCACTGCGTGCTGCTGGGCGGTTTCGACAATAACACGCCGTCGCAACTGAAAATCATGGAGCGCATGGGGCTTTGGCGGCACGCCACGGCCGGCGAAGGTGCCTACTTTTTTGTGCTTTCCGATAGGCTACAACCCGATGCCTTGGCGCAGATTTTCTTGCCCGAATTTTTGCGCGAACTGCCTGCTGGCGCAACGGTCGATCGCACGGCGTGCGGCACGTTTCACACGGCTTCGGCGGCCACGTTGTTTGCTGCCTTAACCGATTGTAAATCAGACAGATGGATTTATAACGATTATTTTGGTCAAGCACCGACCGCCATACACATCGCACCCTGCCAATGACGCTGCTTTTGTCTATCATAGGAATTTTGCTTATCTTTACATTCTTGTTTTGCGCATCGTACAGTCTGCGTTTGGGCGTTTATGTGCGCGCCGTATGCCGCCTGAAAACGGACAAAAAGGCGGTGGCATTGACTTTCGACGACGGGTGCGATGCTGTGCAAACGCCAAAAGTTTTGGACGTTTTGCGCAAAAACGGTGTGCATGCCACCTTTTTTCTCATTGGCGAAAAGGCGGCTCAAAATCCCGACGTGGTGCGCCGCATCGTGGCCGAAGGGCATCGCGTGGGCATTCACACCATGCGCCACGAGGGCACTTTTCCGCTCAAATCGACGCGCAAAGTGATGGCCGATTTGCGTGCCACGCGCGAACTGTTGGAGCAGATGTGCGGTGTGCGCATCAATTTGTTTCGACCGCCATTTGGCGTTACAAATCCGCATATCGGCTTGGCTGTCAGGCAATTGGGACTGAAAACGATAGGCTGGAGCATACGCTCATACGACACCAACGCACGCCGCACACGCACCGAAGTGGCGCAACGCATCGAACGGCGGCTGCATCGAGGCGCAATCGTTCTGTTGCACGACGACCGCCCCGAAAGCGACCTGCTGCTCACGCAAATTTTGGAGATGCTGAAACGCCACGACTACGAAATTGTAACAATTTGATTATGAGAAGATTATACGCCACGATACTATTGATTTTGACGTGCTGTTGCACACTTTTTGCCGAAACCGAAGCTGAAATTTTGACCAAAATCGGCGAAAATGGTGCGCAAATCGCCACCATCGAAAGCCATTTCGCGCAGCGCAAACACGCCAAAGCACTGAAAAACGACATCCTGTCGAGCGGACGTTTCTACTACCAAAAAAGCGACAAAGTCTGCATGGTCTACGACACGCCGCGCGGCGACCTGCTGCTGATGAATGGCGACGATTTTGTGATGATTGTGGGCGGTAAACGCAGTGCCGCCAACGCGCAAAGCAATCCGATGCTCAAACAGATGCGCACGCTGCTGACTGCCTGCGTGAGCGGTGATTTCGAGCGGCTGAAAACCGGACGGAATACCAAAATTTCGGTGGAGGAGAGCGAAAAAAACTACGTTTTGACGGTCGTTTTCGATGGTTCGACCAAGAAATACTACGCCAACATTGTGCTGACGTTCGACAAAAACAGCCTCGCATTGCTGGTTCTGCGCATGAACGAAGCCAACGGCAATTTCACCGAATACACGTTCGACCAAACGACGTTCAATCAGAAAATTGACGCTAAAATTTTCAGCATAAATAAAAAATAATCGCTTGATTGATAAGTTTTTACAAGTAAAAGTTGAATAATAACTTTAATATAAGACAACGCCTCGAAAACTTGCATTGTGTGGTGCTGATACCGACCTACAACAACGCCGGAACGCTGTTGCAGGTCATCGACGATGTGCGCCGTTACGCCTCCGACATCATGGTGGTGAACGACGGCAGCACCGACAACACGGCCGCTCTGCTGGCCACGCAGCACGACGTGCGTGTCATCAGTTATCCGAAAAATCGCGGCAAGGGGCATGCGTTGAAACTTGGGTTGCGCGAAGCCGCCCGTTTGGGCTACGCCTACGCCATCACCATCGACAGCGACGGGCAGCACTACGCCGACGACATCGCCGTGTTTGTGGAGGCCGCCGAGCGGCAACCCGACACGCTTTTTGTGGGCGCACGCAATCTGCAAGCCGAAAATATGCCGCAGCGCAACACCTTTGCCAACCGCTTCTCGAACTTTTGGTATTGGGCGGAAACTGGCATCCGACTCACCGACACGCAGTCTGGATTCAGGCTCTATCCGCTGGCGAAATTGGTCGGAACGCACTTCATCGCATCGCGCTACGAGTTCGAGGTGGAAGTGCTTGTGCGTGCGGCGTGGAAGGGCATAAAAGTCGAAAATGTGCCGATAAAAGTCTATTATCCGCCCGCCGAGGAGCGTGTGTCGCACTTTCGTCCGGCACGCGATTTCACGCGCATTTCGCTGTTGAACACCTATTTGGTGCTGGCCGCCCTGCTGGTTTATTACCCGTGGCGTTTCGTGCGTGCGCTCACTTGGACGAACGTGAAGCGTTTTGTGCGCTGCAACATCACGCATTCGCCCGAAAGCAACCTGCGCATGGCGTTGGCTGTCGGTTTGGGCGTGTGCTGCGGCATCTTGCCTGTGTGGGGCTACCAAATGTGGATTGCGTTGGCCGTGGCGCATGTAGCGCGGCTCAACAAGGTGCTGGCCGTCGTGGCGAGCAACATCAGCGTGCCGCCCATGATTCCGTTCATTCTGTTCGGGAGTTACGCCATTGGCTGCCGTTTGCTGGGCAATCCCATCGCGCTGCTGTTCAGCGAAGTAACGTTCGATAGCGTGCTGGTGAACCTGTGGCAATATGTGCTTGGCGCGTGCGCTCTGGCTCTGCTGGCTGGCGTTTGCGCGTGGCTGCTGACGTGGGCGGTGCTGGGAATTTTTAGGAAAAGAACTGATTAGTAGCAATTTATAGTTGAGAGGTTATAGGTTATAGGTGAGAGAACAAAGAGCAAAGATTTTTTAATTATCTAATTCTTTAATTTCCAATTCTTTAATTAATTTCAAATTTCAAATTTCAAATTTCAAATTGTCGCATTAAACCAAATCCACAAATAACCAAAAACAACGCGCGCAGCGCATCAAACTTAGAAACTTAGAAACTACGAGAAACAATTTTCAAATTTTCAAATCCACAAGGAATGACCATAAAAGTTTTACTCGAAACGGATTGCGCGGGCTGTAAGGCCACGCTCGAAGCCGTGCGCGCGGCGGCGGCCGAACTCGGCAGCATCGATGTGCAGCCAATCACCGATGTGAAAACCATTCTCGGCTACAAAGTTTGGCGCATGCCCGCCATCGTCATCGACGAAAAAGTGGTGTCGGTAGGCAAAAATCTCAACCTCCAACAGGCGAAACAATTGATAATGAACAATTGACAATTTTTGGGGGATTTTAACGCATTTGCAACACTTTTTCAGCGAGAAAAATGACCCGATTTTTTCTGAAAATATACGATTTCTTCGAACGGCGTCGCACGCTGATGTGGCTGCTGATGCTCGGTTCGGCGGCGGTGATGGCGGTTTTGGCGGCACAGTTGCGGCTGCAAACCGATATCACAAGTTTTGTACCCGACAGCGCAGAGCAGGGCGGCAGCAAGGAGATTTTGGCGAATTTGAAGATAAAAGATCGCATCATCGTGCTGTTTTCGGCCGAAAACGAGACGGTCGCGCCCGACGACCTGATTGAAGCCGCCGACGCTTTCGAGGCGGAACTCTGGCAGCGCACCGACTCGGCGCATGTGCTCAATCTCGAAACACAAATCGATGTGGCGGTGGTGGACAACACCATCAATTTCATCTACAACCATCTGCCCGTTTATCTCGATTCGACCGATTACGCTGCGCTTGACAGCCTGTTGCAGCCGCACGTTTGCACCCAACGCATGGCCGAAAACTACAACGATTTGATGTCGCCAATGAGCGTGGGCGTGCAGGACATCGTGTTGCGCGACCCTTTCGGATTGGGCAGCCGGACACTCGCTAAACTGCAGAATTTCAACCAGTTCGACGGTTTTGCCATCTACGACGACCGCCTTTTTTCCGACGATTTCAAAACACTTTTCGTCTTCATCGATTCGCAGGACGGCAGCAACGCCTCGCCGCTGAACGACGAACTGACGACCGCCATCGAAACGAGCCTTGAACAGGTTGGCAACGATTTTCGTGGCGTGGCGGCCGAATGCTACGGCGTGCCGCTAATCGCCACCTACAACGCACGGCAAATTCAGCGCGACCTGATGGTAACCGTCAATGTGGCGTTGGTGGTTATCGTCGTGCTTATCTTGTTGGCTTTCAGGCGCAAACGCACGGTTTTTCTGCTGATTTTGCCCGTAATTTACGGCACATTGTTTGCCGCTGCGTGCATCTATTTGGTGCAAGGTCAGATTTCGGCCATCGCCATCGGCACGGGAGCCGTAGTTTTGGGCGTGGCGTTGAGTTATTCGGTGCATGTCATTTCGCACGCCGAACACAGTAGCAACGCGCGGCAAGTCATCGTCGAACTGACCTATCCGCTCACCATTGGCAGTATCACCACCATCGGCGCATTTGTAGGCTTGCAGTTCACAAGTTCGCCGCTGTTGCAGGATTTTGGAATGTTTGCCGCCTTGTGTCTTATCGGGACAACGCTGTTTTGCCTCGTTTTTCTGCCACATTTTCTGACGGCTGGCGGCGGAGAAACCAAACGGCGCACCATGCAGATTATCGACAAGATAAACTCGTATGCCTACGACCGCAATCGCTGGCTGATAGGCGGTTTGGTGGTGGTTTTGGTGGTGGCACTGTTCAAATGCGACGATGTGCGTTTCAACTACGATATGATGCAACTCAGTTATCGCCCGCCGCACCTCGAAGAGGCTGGAAAACGCCTGCATATTCGTCCCGACGAAGATATGTCGATTTTGCTCGTGTCGCACAGCAGCGACGACGAAAAGGCTGCAACCGACTACGCCACCACGAACGCTCTGTTGCGCACGGCGTGCGATTCGCAGAAAGTGCAAAAATATATGTCGGCGGCCGATTTTCTGCCGCCTGTGGCTGTGCAGCGCGAACGCATTGCACGTTGGAACGCCTATTTTTCGCCCGAAAAACGGGCTGAAATCGCCCGACAACTGCATCTGTCGGCTCAAAATGCTGGCTTCGCACGCGACGCTTTCGAACCGTTTTTCGACCTTATCGGGCAGAACTATGCGCCGCACGACCTTTTGGCCGAATGCGCACAGCAGCCGTTGGCATTTTCGAGTTTGGTAGAGCAGGGCGACACCGCCACGCTGTTGCTCACGCAGGTTTGGCTGGCCGACGCGCAAAAGCCCGACCTTTACTCACAAGTAGCCGAAACGTCGGCCATCATCGACCAGAGTTATTTCATCGGGCAGGTGGCGCGCTCCATCAACGACGACTTCAACCTGATACTCGCCGTTTCGTCGCTGCTGATATTTGGCGTTTTGCTGCTTTCGTACGGCCATTTGGTGCTGGCGTTGCTCGCTTTTCTGCCGATGTTCGTCAGCTGGTTCATCATTCTCGGATTCATGGCCATTTTCGGCATCGAATTCAACATCGTCAACATCATACTTTCGACGTTCATTTTCGGCATTGGCGACGATTTCAGTATCTTCGTGCTCGACGGTTTGCGCAGCGAATACCGCGAGGGCAAACCCTTGCTGCCGGCGCACAAAAACGCCATCTTCTTCTCGTCGCTGATGACCGTCATCGGCATGGGCGCACTGCTTTTTGCCCGCCATCCGGCCGTGCATTCGCTGGCGTTGGTGTCGCTTTTGGGCATTTTGGTGGTGGTTTTCGTGTCGTACATTTTGCAGCCACTGCTGTTTCGTTGGCTGGTAACCGACCCCGTCGCGAAAGGCGGTTGGCCTGTGGCTGTGAGCGACCTGCTGCGCACGGCGTATGTTTTTGTTGTCTTTCTGATTCTCTGCATTTTGACACAAGTTGCCATCGTCGTTTTGCTGATTATTCCATCGTCGATGCGCTGGAAACGCCGCACAATG
The DNA here is from genome assembly GCA_963658575.1 of Leyella stercorea. Lineage (GTDB taxonomy): Bacteria > Bacteroidota > Bacteroidia > Bacteroidales > Paludibacteraceae > W0P28-013. The sequence continues at coordinate 10,129 of CAVKQB010000051.1, forward strand.
TGTCGCATTGTGCGGTTGGTGCTCTACTGCACGCACCACTGCGTTCCCGATGTGAAAAATACGGTCGAGCGTGGCAGCGAAACATTCGAAAAACCGGCCATTATCGTTGCCAATCATCAGTCGATTATCGACCTGACGGCCATCATCGGCATGGTGCCGAAATTGGTGGTCATCACCAAACCGTACGTTTGGCGGTCGCCATTTTTCGGCTGGTCGGTGCGCATGGCGGGTTACATGCATTCCGATCAGGGTGTCGAGCATATCGATAGCACGGTGGCGCAACGCATTGCCGAAGGCTATTCGGTGCTGATATTCCCCGAAGGCACGCGCTCGCCCGACCTGCGGGTGCACCGCTTCCATCAGGGCGCATTCCTTTTGGCCGAAAAGTACAAACTCGATATTCTGCCCATCGCCGTCTATGGCAACGGCATGATACTGTCGAAACGGCAACCGCTGCTCGTGAAACCTGGCCATTCGGTGTTGAAAGTGCTGCCGCGCGTGGCTTACGACGACCGCACGTTCGGAACCACTTACCAAGAACGCAGCAAAAATTTCAGAATCTATCTGCAACAGCAGTACGACCTGCTTTGCGCGCAATACAATACGCCCGAAAACGCCTATTTCAGGGCAGAGTGGCGGCATCGGTTGCTCTACAAAGAGACGCAAATCGAGTTGCAATTGTGCCTCAAAGCGCATCGCGAACGCTATTTTGCCGACCTCGACCGACAGATTCCACGCACGGCCACGGTGGTGCAGTTGGCGTGTGGCTACGCTCCCGAAGCGTTGATGTTGGCCTTGCTCGCCACAGAGCGCACCATCGTTGGCATCGATAGCGACGCGGAAAAAACGGCCTTTTGCCGCCACTACAACCTGCCAAACACCACGTTTGTGTGTGCCGACGTGCTCGCCTGCGACCTGCCGCAAGCCGATTTTTATCTGGTTCCACAAGCCAACAGCGCACTCGTAGAACGCTGCCAGCAAACAGGGCGGCGCGTGATTTTGTGCCACTAAAAATGGTTGTTCATAACTAAACGGCGTAAAAGGGCGGAAAATCCGGTCTTTTTACTATCTTTGTCGGTTATTAGTAAACAAAATAAATTTTCTGAAGATATGAAAGCATACGTTTTCCCCGGTCAAGGTGCACAATTTGTAGGCATGGGCAAAGACCTCTACGAATCGTCGCCGCTGGCCAAAGAACTGTTCGAAAAAGCCAACGAAATACTTGGTTTTCGCATCACCGATTTGATGTTCGCTGGCACCGACGAAGATCTGCGCCAGACAAAAGTAACGCAACCGGCCGTTTTTCTGCATTCGGTCGTTTCGGCGTTGGTTTTGGGCGATAGTTTCCAGCCCGACATGGTCGCTGGACATTCGTTGGGCGAATTTTCGGCCTTGGTGGCCGCCCGCGCGCTCTCGTTCGAAGATGGACTGAAACTCGTTTCGGCACGCGCACAAGCCATGCAAAAAGCCTGCGAAAAACAGCCCGGCACGATGGCCGCCGTCATCGCCATGCCCGACGAAAAAATCGAAGAGATACTGAAAACAATCGACGGCACGGTCGTCCCCGCCAACTACAACTGTCCGGGGCAACTTGTCATTTCGGGCGCAGTAGAGGCCATCGACGAAGCCTGCGAAAAACTGAAAGCAGCTGGAGCCAAACGCGCCATCAAACTGGCGGTGGGCGGAGCGTTCCACTCGCCACTGATGGAGCCAGCGCGCGCCGAACTCGAAACCGCCATTCGCGCCACCGAGTTCCACAAACCCATCTGCCCCGTTTACCAAAATTTCGATGCGCTGCCGCACACCTGCCCTGACGAGATAAAAGCCAACAGCATAGCGCAACTGACGGGCGCAGTGCGCTGGTCGCAAAGCGTGCAAAACATGATTGCCGACGGCGCCGACTACTTCAAAGAACTCGGCCCAGGCACGGTGCTTCAAGGCTTGATACGCAAAATCAATCCGAACGTTACCGCAGAATAGAAGAATTTCAGATTTCCTGAATTTCTCATTTTCAAAAAACTTAGAAACGTGCGCAGCACGAGAAATCTCCAAATCCTCAAATAATCAAATCTTCAAATCTCCAAAATCCCATGAGACTCATCATCGAACCCGACTACAACGAAGTGTCGCGCTGGGCGGCACGCTATGTTGCGCACCGCATACTCGAAGCGAACCCAACCGCCGAAAAACCGTTCGTGCTGGGCTTGCCGACCGGCTCGTCGCCGCTGGGCATGTACCGCGAACTCATCAGCCTGAACCAACAAGGCATCGTTTCGTTCCAACATGTCATCACGTTCAATATGGACGAATACATTGGTTTGCCCGAAGAGCACCCCGAAAGTTACCACGCGTTCATGTGGAACAATTTCTTCAAACACATCGACATCAAGCGCGAAAACGTGAACATTCTCAACGGCAACGCCGCCGATTTGGACGCCGAATGCGCCGACTACGAGGCGCGCATCAAAGCCGTGGGCGGCATCGACCTGTTTCTAGGCGGCATCGGTCCCGACGGCCACATCGCATTCAACGAACCTGGGTCGTCGTTGGCTTCGCGCACACGCCAAAAAACGTTGACCACCGACACCATCATCGCCAACTCGCGCTTTTTCGACAACGACGTGAACAAAGTGCCCAAAACCGCACTCACTGTGGGTGTCGGCACGGTGCTCGATGCACGCGAAGTGCTGATTATTGTGAACGGACACAACAAAGCGCGCGCCTTGAAACACGCCGTGGAAGATGGCGTATCGCACATGTGGACGGTGAGCGCACTGCAACTGCATCCGCACGGCATCATCGTGTGCGACACCGAAGCCTGCTACGAACTGAAAGTCGGCACGTATCGCTATTTCCTCGACATCGAAAAAGAAAACTTGGACGCCGAAACGTTGCTGTAATTCAACCTGGAATTATTTGAAAATTTGAAATCTGAAATCTGAAATGCTTGACAATCGACAACCACGTTTCGAAGTGGAGGCGGGCATCAATGGCTGTCTGCTTGTGCGCGACACGCACAATTCCGACCTGACGTCGCTCACCAAACACGCGCTCAGTTTCATGGAGCAGCAGTCGGCCAACCAAAACCTGAAACGCACGCTCGTCGTGAGCGATATCAACGGCGACGATGTCGTGTGCGAAATGTTCTACTCGAACATCTGCAAAGTCATCGCCTCGCAATCTGTGAATAGGGTCATTTTTATTGGCAACGAACTCTCTTCGCACTCGAAACGGTTTGATATTCAGGAGAAATCGTTTTATCGCACAACGCGCGATTTTTTGCTGTCCGACGAGTTACAAACACTCCGAAACGAGGTCATCTTGCTGAAAATTGCGCCCGAATTTGACCCGCAACGCATCTTGTCGCACCTCTGCCTGCTGGCGCACGACACGGTGATGGAAATCAACTTCGATGCCATGTTTCACAACATCGACTATTTCCGCTCGAAACTGAAACCCACCACCAAACTGATGTGCATGGTGAAGGCTTCGGCCTACGGCAGCGGCTCGGTGGAGGTGGCGCAAGCCATGCAGCATCACGGTGTCGATTACCTCGGTGTGGCGTTCGTGAACGAGGGCGTAGAACTGCGCCAAGCGGGCATACGGCTGCCGATTATCGTGCTCGACCCGATGAAAACCGCCCTGCATCACCTGATAAAATATCAGTTGGAGCCCGAAGTTTGCTCGTTCCAATTGCTCGAAACCATGATTGACGAAGCGCAACAGCACGGGCTGCGCGACTACCCGATTCACATCAAACTCGACACGGGCATGCACCGCGCCGGATTCGAGGCGGCCGACCTGCCCAAACTGCTGGAGATGCTCCGCCAACAATCGGCTCTGAAAGTGGCATCGACATTCTCGCACTTGGCCGCCGCCGACGAGCCATCGCCCGAAATGGACGCATTCACGCTGCAACAAATCGCACTGTTCAAGCAAAATGCCGAAACACTCGAACGCGGATTGGGCTACCGAGTCATCAAACACACGCTCAACACGGCCGGCATCGAACGTTTCAGCCAATATCAATTCGATATGGCACGGCTCGGCATCGGGCTGTGGGGCATGAATTGCGTGAACGAAGAAAAACTGCGCAACGTCTGCTCGCTCAGCACACGCATCATGCAACTGAAAACGGTGAAAGCAGGCGAAACCGTGGGCTACAATCGCCGCGGCAAGATAACGAAGGACACCGAAATCGCGCTGCTGCCGCTCGGTTACGCCGATGGCATCGACCGCCGGCTCGGCAATGGTCTTGGCTCGTTTTTCTACAAAGGACAGCGCGTGCCGATTGTCGGCAATGTCTGCATGGACCTGCTCATGGTCGATGTTACGGGGCTGAACGCCGCCGTCGGCGACGAGATAGTCGTGTTCAACGACGAGCAACGCATTTCGAGCATCGCCAAACTGCTCGGCACCATTCCCTACGAAGTGCTGACCTCCATCTCGCCGCGCGTTCGCCGCGTCTATTTCAGAGAGTGATGTCGCGCATCTGCAATTTCAAATGCAACAATTAGAAACGTAGAAACGATACAAAACAGCGCGTAGCGCACGAAACGATTGGACTCGTACACGACCATAATGGCTCCGTCGCAAGGCATTTACAAGGAGAAAGGCAGCAAATTTCTGGCGTTCGCCTATCCCGTTGCCACGCTCGACGAGGCGAAAACGCTTATCGAGGCCAAACGCAAGGAATGCCACGACGCACGGCACGTTTGCTACGCCTACATGCTGGGCGCAGCACGCACCGAGTTCCGCTCCAACGACGACGGCGAACCGGCTGGCACGGCTGGAAAACCGATTCTCGGCCAAATCAACGCCAACGGCCTCACCAACATTCTGATAATCGTGGTGCGTTATTTTGGCGGCATTCTGCTCGGCACGGGCGGACTGACCGTCGCCTACAAAACAGCCGCTGCCGAAGCCATCGCCGCAGCGCAAACGGTCGAACGACCCATAGAGATGCGCTATCGCATTACAACGCCCTACACGACGTTCAACCGCATAATGAGAATCGTCAAAGAGTTGCAAATGAGCGTGTTAGCGCAGCAGCAAACCACCGAATGCGAACTCGTTGTGGCCGTTCGTCAAGCGCACGAAGAGCAGTTGCGCGCACGGCTTGAACAGATGGCGTTCGAAGGTGTTTCGTTCTGCAAAATCGATGAATAGATGAACAGCAATATCAAAAAGACCAACGTGGCGCGGCTGCTCGATGCCCACAAAATAGCCTACCGACTGATAGCCTACGATGCCGGCGAGGTGGAGTTGGGTGCGCAACACGTGGCCGACCAACTGGGCGAACCCGTCGAGCGGGTGTTCAAAACGCTGGTGCTCAAAGGCGACCGCAACGGTTATTTCGTGTGCGTCGTGCCAGGCAACGAAGAGGTGAATTTGAAAACGGCCGCCAAACTGTCGGGCAACAAAAGTTGCGACCTGATTCCCGTGAAAGACCTGCTCGGACTCACGGGCTACATTCGTGGCGGCTGCTCGCCCATCGGCATGAAAAAGCGTTTCCCAACGTTCATTCACGCGACTTGCACCAATTTCCCAACGATATTCGTCAGTGCTGGCATGCGCGGCCTGCAAGTCGAAATCGCCCCCACCGACCTGCAACGCCTCACCGATGCCACCGTCTGCAACTTGATAGTTAGCAGTTAGCAGTGAGAAATGAGGAGTGAGGAATGAGGAGTTAGGAGTGAGGCGGCGGAGCCGCATTGACAAAAGGTTATAGGTGAGAGAATAAAAACTTTTTAATTATTCAATTATCTAATTTCCAATTATTTAATCAATTTCAAATTGTCTGTAACCGAAACGCCTTAATCTTCAAATAACCAAATCTCCAAATCCCCAAAAACTTTCCACTTTATAGACTTTATAAACTTTCACACTTTCACACTTTCACACTTTCACACTTTCATACTTTCACACTTTCA
>CAVKQB010000052.1:0-15909 GCA_963658575.1 Leyella stercorea
GTATCTTCAACGTTCAGCCGACGGCGACGACACCATATAATATAGTAGTGAAAAACGCAGCCGGTTGCGTTACCGAAACCTCGCAAACCATCACCGTCTACGACAAGCCCATCGTTTCCATCTCTGATCAGACGACGGCTTGCCAAGGCGAGGAAGTAACTTTGACGGCTTCGGGCGGCACGGAATACGTTTGGAGCAACGGCACCTTGTCCGAAACGAACACATTCACCGTCAATGGCACAACTCCTGTATCGGGTTGGGTGAAGGGCAAAAACGCCAACGGCTGCTGGAGCGACCAAGTGCCGTACACCATCACCATCAATCAGAAACCGACCATCGAAGTCTCTGGCACGATGGACATCTGCATTGGTAAATCGACCACGCTGACCGCTTCGGGCGCAAGCACATACGTTTGGAGTTGGACGGGCGGCACGAAAACCGGCAAAACAATCGAAGTCTCGCCAACGACCAACACCGATTATACGGTCGAAGGCACCGATGCCAACGGCTGCAAAAATACGGCCACGGTTACTGTGAAAGTCTATCCAGAGCCTGTTGTGGTCATCGCAGGGCTGACGGAAGTGTGCGAAGATGGCGAGATAACCCTGACTGCCACCGCTACCGCAGCCTCCGGAACAGCCGCTTCCGGCACGTTCAGATGGAATAACGGCTCGACAAACAACTCCATCAAAGTATCGGCTGCTGGAACATACGAAGTAACATTTACAGGCGAAGGCGGTTGCACAGCCACGGCAAAACATACAGTCAATACCAAGACCATCGTAGCGAAAATCAACGACCAAATTGGCGGAACAACCACCATCTGCAATGGCGATGAAATAGCACTGACTGCCTCCGGCGGCAACACCTACCTTTGGGATAATGGTTTCGGTACAGATGCCACCATCAAAGACTCGCCGACCACCACTACCACCTATTGGGCAACAGTAACCGACAACGTATCGGGTTGCAGCAAACGTGTGAGCCACACCGTGAAAGTGATGCCGAAACCGACACTCTCTTTTGTTGGCGAAACCACTATCTGCTACGGCAGCACGACCGAAATTACCGTTTCGGGTGCGCAGGATTATGTTTGGGGCGACGGCCTTGGCACGGGCGCAACCATCAAGGTGAGCCCAACCGCCACCACCAAATACACCGTTACCGCTACCGATGCCAACGGCTGCAAAGCCAGTGGCGAAATAGAGGTTAAAGTCGTTCCTACGCCCGTGGCGAAAATCACGGCGGACAAGACCGAAATTTGCGTGGGCGACCAAGTAACCTTGACCGCCTCGGGTGGCGACACCTACGAATGGGGCGACGGACAGACCGGCTCGACCATCACCGTGAGCCCGACGGCCACCACTACCTACAAAGTCAAAACGTACAAAAACGGTTGCCCGAGTGCCGAAGTATCGCGCGAAATCACCGTGTACGACTTGCCGAATGTGAGCATCGCCGCATCGGCCACAACCGTCTGCGTGGGCGAAACCGTAACCCTGACCGCTTCGGGCGCAACATCGTACAAATGGAGCACGGGCGCAACGACACAAAGCATCACCGTAACGGTAAACTCCGACGTTACCTATGAAGTAACAGGCAAGAAAAACGGTTGCGAAAGCACTGCCAAGCAAACGATCAAAGTAAATACGCCGCCAACCATCAACATTTCGAGCAATACGGGACAACTCTCCATCTGCAAAGGCGAGTCGATTACGCTGACAGCCAGCGGCGCAAACACATACGTTTGGGCTAACGGCTTGGGCAACACACCGTCGATTACCGTTTCGCCTACGGCCGAAGCCTATTATACGGTCGAAGGCACCGATGCCAACGGCTGCAAAGCCACGCAAAGCGTTACGGTCAAGGTTTACGACAAACCGAATCCAACGATTAGCGGCGCAACCGAAATTTGCGAAGGCACAAGCACCACATTGACGGCTGTTTGGGCCGATGCCATCGCGTGGGAGTGGAGCACTGGCGCCACCACACAAAGCGTGGATATCGACAAGGCGGGCTCTTATTGGGTGATAGTAACGGGCAAAGGCGGTTGCTCGACCAAGGTCGATGCCATCGTTACCTACAAAACGCCCGTGAGCGGCTCGATTGCCGGACCTGACCGAGGAGTTTGCAAAGGCGAAACCGTAACCCTCACTGCCAACGGCGGCAAAACCTACAATTGGGACGACAACGCCTACGAGAGCGAAAAATTGGTGATTACAAACATTCAGACGACGGGCACCTATTGGGTAACAATCACAGGCGCGAATGGCTGCACGCAACGTGTGAGCTACACGGTCTTCGTCAACGAACTGCCGTCGGTAAGCATCAGAGGTAACCTGACCTTCTGCGAAGGCGCAAGCACCGAACTGACGGCCGTCGGCATTGGCGATGTGCTGTGGAGCACGGGCGAAACGACACCGACTATCACCGTCAAAGCCGAAGGCACCTACTCCGTTACTCTCACCGATGCGAACGGCTGCAAGGCGAGCGCGCAAGTGGAAGTCGAACGCAATCCGTTGCCAGTAGCCAAAATCACTGGCGATACCGAAGTTTGCGAAGGCAAATCGGTTACACTCACCGTTTCGGGTGCCGAGAGTTACACGTGGAGCACGGGTGCCACAGGCGAGAGCATCACTGTGAAACCGACCAAGACCACCACCTACACCGTAACGCCACGCACGGGCAACTGCACGGGCGACCCCGTTTCGCACAAGGTTACAGTCAATACGAAACCTGTCATCACCTTCGATGGCGATTTCGAAATATGTGCTGGCGAGAAAGCCGTCATCACGGCCGATGGCGCTGACTCCTACACATGGGGCGATGGCACCACAGGCGCAACCTACACCACTGCTGCACTCGATGCCACCACCACATTCACGGTAACCGGTCGCATCAACGCCACTAGCTGCGAAACGCAAAAGCAGGTTACGGTTACTGTCAAACCGAAACCCACCATCTCCATATCGGGAACGACCGAGGTTTGCGCTGGCGAATCGGCCACGCTTACCGTTTGGCCCGATGGCGGCACGTATAAGTGGAGCACCGGCTCGATTGAACGCACGGCCACGTTCGACAACCTGATAAGCGACAAAGACTACTGGGTCGATGTTACAATTGACGGTTGCACCAACCGATACACAGGCACTATCAAAGTCAATTCGATACCGCAAGCCGTCATCACTACAAACACGACCAAAAACACCGTTTGCCGTGGCGGGTCGATAACGCTGACCGCTTCGGGCGGCACAAGCGGCACATACACCTACCTCTGGGCTCACGACGGCAGCCGCAGTGCTTCCGTAACCGTCAGCCCGACCGCCGATACGCGCTATTCCGTTACGGTGATTGGCGCAGGCAACTGCCAAGCGACTGCCACCATCGACATCGAGGTGCTTGACCTGCCGATAGCCAAAATCACCGCCGACAAAAACACCGTTTGCGAAGGCGACGAAGTTACTCTGTCGGCCTCCGACGGCGTGAAATGGCAGTGGTACATAGGCAATACCGAAATACCGAATGCCATCGACCAGCACTACACGGTAACAAACGCCTCCTACGGAACAACCACCTACAAAGTGGCCGTTGAAAACGCAAATGGCTGTAGGGTAGAAGCCTCCTACACTCTGACCGTCAGTCGCAAACCCGATGCCACCATCAGCGGTAATCTGAATATCTGCAAAGGCAGCAGCACAACACTTACCGCACCGACATCAGACAGTTACTTGTGGAACACGGGCGAGAGAACCAAGAGCATCACCGTCGCACCACTTAAAGACACCAACTATTCGGTAACTGTAACTGTGGGCGACTGCCAAGCCACGTCCGATGCTGTTACGGTTGTAGTCAACGAATTGCCGACCCCAACACTTACCGCCGACGACAACGAGATTTGCGTGGGCAATTCCACCACGTTGCGTGCGGGAGCAGGCTACAGTTACTACAAGTGGAGTACAAAAGACGGAGTCATTAAAGAGGGTACGAACGTGCAGAACATAGGCGTATCGCCTACCGAAAAGACCACCTACACGGTTACTGTAACCGATGCCAATGGTTGCGTAGGTAGCGCACAGACCACCGTCGATGTTACGCAAGTAGCCGCGCCGACAATCACAGTATTGTCTGGCTCCACCACCGTTTGCGCTGGCAGCGAAGTTGTGCTGCAATCGAGTGCGGCCAAAACCTACCAATGGAGCAGCAATGTCGATGCGACACAGCAGAAGGCACAAACCGTTGTGGTTTATCCGACACAGACGACGATTTATACCGTAACCACCACCAACAAAAAGGGTTGTACAAGTTCGAAAGACATCACCATCAAGGTTACCAAACTGCCGACCCCGAAAATAACGGGCACAGCGAACATGTGCAAAGGCGATGTTACCGGTGTGGAACTGACCGCTACCAGCGATGTGGAGGGAGCCACCTTCGTTTGGAGCACAGGCGAAAACACGCCATCCATCACCGTGAAACCGACCAAAACCACCACTTACTATGTTTGGGCATCGAACGGTACGTGCAAAAACCCGACCCCAGACAAATTTGAAGTTACGGTAAACAACCCGCCGAAGGCCGAAATCACAGGTAAAGAATCCATTTGCCTTGGCGAAAGCGTAGAACTCGAAGCCACGGGCGGCATATCGTACTTGTGGAAGGATGTCGAAGGCTCGGCCAAAACATTGAGCAAAATTACCGTTACACCAACGCAAACCACCACATACACCTGTACCGTAACCGATGAAAAAGGTTGCTCGATAGATGTATCGTACAAAGTAACGGTGAATGCGTTGCCAACCGTTTCCATCATCAGTAAAACCAAAAAGATTTGCCGCGGCGAATCGGTTACCTTGTCGGCTACGGGCGGCAACACCTACGAATGGAGCACGGGCGAGACGACCAACCCAATCATTGTAACGCCGGCATACACCACCACCTACACCGTGGAGGCCACCAATGCCAACGGCTGCACCAGCGAGGCCGAAATTACCATCGAGGTAGTGCAGGAACCCAAAGCGCACATCGACGGACCGACCACCATCTGCTCCGAAACGGAAGCAACGTTGAAGGTCGTTTCCGACGACGGACGCACATACACCTGCCGTTGGCTGCACAACAACTCGACCAATTTGGCCGAAAAAGTGAAACCGACCAGCACAACGACCTACACCGTAGAGGTGTTCGACGGTTCCTGCTCTACGACACTCACGCACGAGGTTACGGTCAATACGTTAGAAGACCCGAAAATCGACGGCCCAGCACAAATCTGCTTGGGGCAACCGACCACATTGCGCGTGGCGAACGAACCGAATAATTTTGTATCGTACCGATGGAGCACGGGCGAAACCACGCAAGAGATTACCGTAACGCCCTCCGTAGTAGGCATGAGCACCTATACGGTTACCTGTACCGACGTGAACGAATGTACCAGCGATGCTACCATCGACATTGTGGTTAGCGCACTGCCCGAAGTAACCGTTACGCCATCGACCGACGTGATTTGCGCTGGCGATAACACGATAACGCTCACCGCTTCGGGTGCCGGCAACGGTGGTACATACAATTGGTACGAAGACGAGTTGGCCACTGTACCGCTGACCGGCGGCGAAGGCACATCTACGTATACGTTCAACAATTTGGACTACACGCGTAAAATCTACGTTGTGGCCATCACGAAACTTGGCTGCGCCAGCGCGCCGAAAGAGTACGAATTGGTAGTTACGCCCAAACCGACCCCGACCATCACCTCGTCGGTTCCGACCAACGTCATCTGCGAGGGCGGTACGATAGAACTCACCGCTTCCGACCCCGACCCCGATGTAACATTCAAGTGGGCAGATGGCACCGAAGGCGCGTACTTGACGATAACGAAGGCCGGCGAATACCGCGTAACGGCCACAAACAAAGCGGGCTGCTCGCAAGATGCCACCATCAACATCATTAACGAACCGCTGCCAGAGGCATCGATTACACCGTCGATAATAGCGGGCGAAGGTGCCGGCGAAAGCACGAGCATCTGCGCTGGCACACGCGTGAAACTGACCGCCAACCCAGAATCGACACCGACGCTCACCTACACCTACAAGTGGAACACCGGCTCGACACAACGCGAAATCACCGTGAACCCGACGGCCACAACCACCTACACAGTTACCGTAACGAGTGCTTCGGGGTGCGAACAGACGGCCGAACTCGAACTTAAGGTGAACGACTTTGTCGAAATCGAAGGCCCTGAAGAAGTTTGCGCCGGAAAACCGTATGTGCTGAACGCCGTCGGCAAAAATCTGACGTACTACGAATGGACACGCAACGACGTGGCTTTGACGCAATTCGACAACAAAGCGAGCATCGAAGTAACCGACACGGTGCCCAACGGACAACCTTCGGCGGAATACGTCTATGCCGTGAAAGCCGTTTACGACAACAATTGCGAAAGCGAAACAACCTATACCGTTACCGTGTATGCCAAACCGAGCGATTTGACTATCAACGGCATCGCCGGTGTTGATGCACTCGACTCGGTATGCGTTGGCTCGCCCAAGCAACTCTCGGTGATCCCAACCAAAGGCTCGTCGCTCACGGGTGCCACCTATATGTGGACGGGCGTAGGCATCACCGACCAGACGGCTGCCACGCAAACCATCACGCCGACTGTGGCCGGCAACGAAAAATACAGTTGCCAGATAACCATGCCGGGCGGTTGCGACACCACGGTGAACATCACACTGAAAGCCGTGCCGCTGCCCGAATTGGCCGTATGCCCCGACACAACCATCTGTTTCGGAACTTCGGCGAAATTGTATCTGACCGCCAAAAACAACTGTCCTGCTGGCACCACCATCACATGGACGAGCACCAACGGTGGCGGTGGCGGCAGTGGCGATACGGTAATCGTAGCACCAACGGCAACGACCACCTATACCATCGAGGCCAAAACGCCCACGCCGCTCAATTGCTCTGCCACGACCACCGTTACAGTCAAGGTTATTCCGCAGCAGAAACCTACGGTTACACCAACGCCAGCACTCATCTGCCTCGATGCTAACGGCATCAGCGAGGACGACCTGACACTGACCACGGCCGACACCGATTCGGAAGGACGCAAGTTCAAAGCCTACAAGTGGTACGCCGAGGACGACCCGACGACCACGCTCGGTACGACCGCTGAAATCACTGTGGAGAAAGCCAACGTAACGACCACACGCACCTACGTTGTGGAAGTTACCACCGAAGAGGGCTGCACAGCCACGGGCAAGGTAGAAGTGCCTGTAAGCGCGAAGCCGTCTGTATCCATCAAGGGCGAAAAGCAAGTATGCGCAGGCAAATCGTTGGTACTGGAGGCCGAAAGCCCCATCAACGTGGCACGCTACGAATGGACAACAAACGCCAACCCGACGAAACCGTTTGCCACCACGCAAAGCGTTACCGTTTGGCCGACCGAAGACGAAAACACCTATTATCTGACCGTTTACAACGACAAAGGTTGCTCGTTCGAGGTGAATCCGGCGCACAAAGTCGATATTCTCGGTGTACCGAAACCGCAGATCATTGCCGACAACAACCCGATTTGCGAAGGCGACGACGTAACGCTGACCGCCTCCGACCTCAATAACGGCCAATGCACGATGATTTGGGACGACCAATCGACCGCTCCCACACGCACCATCAAGGCACTGACGGCAACGACCACCTACAGCGTAACCCTCACCAACGAGAATGGTTGCAGCGAAACCGTGGAATACGAGGTCAAAGTCAACCCGCTGCCGAAACTGAAAATCACCGGCAATACGCAAGTGTGCGTAGGCGACAGCGTGCTGCTGACGGTTCAAGATGCCAACGGCGCGGACAACACCTACAGTTGGACGGGCGGCAAATGGAAATCGGCCAAGCCCGACAACAGCCAAGTGTGGGTTTACCCGACCAACACGGTCGACAGCACCGAATACTGCGTAACTTCGGTCGATGCCAATAAATGCAAGGGCAAAGAGGTTTGCCACAAGATATTGGCATTTGCCAAACCGATAGCCCGAATCAACGGCAAGCAGATGGCTACCGACACCATTTGTGTGGGCGAAAGCCTGATACTCGAAGCCACGGGCGGCACCAAGTTCAAGTGGAGCACCAACGCCGAATCGGCGCAGATAACCACGCCAATCTACAACTCTAGCAAGACCTACGTCTTCTGGGTCGATGTGTACAACGAGGCCAACTGCGTAGAGCGCGACTCCATCTGGATTTATGTGGCTCCTCTGCCTACCGCTTACATCACGACATCTGACAAACGTGTTTGCGAAGGCACCGAAGTAACCTTGCGCGCCTCCGACGCACCGAGTGGCAGCACCTACACCTACGCTTGGACCAACAACACAGGCGCAACCATCGACAACGCCAACCAGCAGGAAATCAAAGTTAAGCCTGCCGTAACCACCACTTACACGGTTACCGTTACCGATGTGAAGACTGGCTGCTACAGACAGATATCACAGCCCATCGATGTAGATCCGCAGGCGAAAGTGAACTTCGATGCGGCGGCACCTGACTCGATTTGCGAAACCGACGAATTTACGCTCGAAATCAAGGGCGACGTAACGGGACAAACCATCGTTTGGGAGAAACAGAAGGACGGCGCAACCGTGGACGTTTCGGCTTGGAAAGGCATGACGAAGATAACCGACAAGCCCACCAAAGGCAACTACGTCTATCGTGCTACGCTCACCAACCAAACCACAACCTGCCAGACTGTGCTGGAACACAAACTCACCGTGTCGCGCGTGCCGAAACCGAGCATCAGCGTTACGAGCGGAGCCACCACTATCTGCCAAGGCGAGGAAGTTACGCTCCGTGCCAGCAACGACGAGGACATCTACACCACCGACAAAGTGAAATTTGTGTGGAAAGTGGGCAACGACATCATCTCTACGTCTGACAACCAGCGCGAGATAACGGTTAAACCCAACAAAACCACCATCTACACGTTGCAGATAGAAGACCTCGCGAACCACTGCATCGATGTGGCCGACGTTACCATCAACGTCAATCCGCAGCCGAATGTAACGCTGGTAGTGCAATATCCCGACGGCGCAACGCCCAACCGCATCTGCCAGACCGACTCGATAACGCTGCGCATCGTGGGCGAAACCGTAGGCCTGACTACACGCTGGTTCAAAGGAACGACACCGATAACCGCTTGGGACGACAAATTCGTAGTGAAAGACGCGCCCGATGCCAGCACCGACTATTCGGTAACGGTGGCGAATGCGCTCTGCGAACTGAAACTCGATACAACCATCGAGGTCAATCGCGTGCCTAACCCGAAAATCAGCAGTGTGAACGGCGAAACCACTATTTGCCAAGGCAATCAAATAGAACTGAAAGCCAACGAAGCGCAAGAAACAGGCTACACCTACAAGTGGACAAGCAGTAACGCGCAGGAAACCATCGAGACTCCGACAACACAGAACATCACCGTGAGTCCGACGGCAACAACGACCTACACCTACACCGTAACAAGCACCAGCACTGGTTGCTCGCGCTTCGACACGCTGCGTATCGTCGTCAATCGCCGCCCAGAGGCTACACTCGAGGTGAAATTTGCGAACACGGAGAACACCGAAGGCATCTGCGCCGGCGAACCGTTCACGCTGAATGTAGTTTCGACAGAACACGGCACGCTCGCCACCACGTGGTATGCCAACGAAGTGGAACAGACCGCATGGGCTGATATGCTTTCGTTGCCGAACATCACGGCCGACGATACC
Organism: Leyella stercorea; assembly: GCA_963658575.1. Taxonomy (GTDB): domain Bacteria; phylum Bacteroidota; class Bacteroidia; order Bacteroidales; family Paludibacteraceae; genus W0P28-013. The sequence goes on from CAVKQB010000052.1 coordinate 9,759, forward strand.
ACAACCTACCGCGTAGAGGTGCGCTTTGCCGGCTTCGACTGCTCGACGACGCTCGAAAAGACGGTGAACATGCAGCCCGTACCCGACCCAACTGTCCGAGTGCAGGGCGGTGGCAGTTCCACCATCTGCGAGGGTAGCGAATTGACACTTGAAGCGATAGTGGCGAAAGACTCGAAATTCACCTACGCATGGCAGTCGTCCACCGAGGGCGAACTCGATGCCGAAGGCAACGCTGTGAACGGTCAGGAAGGGCAAACCATCACCGTGCGCCCGACCACGCCTATCACCTACTACGCGTATGTGGTTACCGACCCGAACACAGGCTGCTCGCGCACAGGGCAGATACGTGTCGATGTGAACCTGAAACCGAAAGTAACGCTTGTTACGGGCGGCAACACGCTGGCCAAAGACACACTTGTGTGTGGCGGCGAACCAGTTGAATTCCGCGTCGATGGCGACTTGACCGGCCTCACGTTCGCGTGGTACAAAGACAATGTTCTGCAAACGGAAACATCGGCGCATTACACCGATACGCCCGAAGCAACTGCCACATACCATGTCATCGTAACCAACGAAACGACGGCTTGCGGCACTACCATCAACGACCTGCGGTGCACCGTAACTGTGAATGTGATGCCTGTGCCAACTATCGAACTGGTGGGCGCAGAAGCAACCAACCACATCTGCGCAGGAACGTCTATTACGCTGAAAGCCTCCGAAAATCTGCGGCACGACAGAAATATATATGGCTATCAATGGACTGAAAATGGCAGACCGCTATCCGGCGTAGATCAGCAAATTACGCGTACACCTAAAGAGACTACGACCTACATCTACACCATCGTAGATAATCGACCCGATGGTGGCGGCTGCACGCGTAGTGTCGATACCACCATCTATGTGTACGAACTGCCGAAAGTAACGCTCGAAAAATCGCTTGCCGATGGCGCTATCTATTGCGCTGGCGACCCGATAACCTTGTCGGTAAAAGCGGGCGAAGGCACCAACGCTGGCGACCTGACCTACACATGGCTGCGCAATGGCGAAACACTCTCCGAAACTTCGGCGACACTCACCGACTACCCGACGGGTGCCGTTAGCAACGAGAGCGATACAACCTACAACTACGAAGTGATTGTGGAAAACAAAGACAGCCACTGCCAAGCCGACCCGACAGGCCTCACGTTCAGCGTAACCGTTGCGCCGCTGCCGCAACCAAGCATCAGCGCGTTCGACAACAACGGCGACCCGATAACGAAAGGACAAGAGGTTTGCCCCGACCGCAGCATACGCTTGCAGGCCACAAACCTGTCGGGCAAACTGTTCAGGTACACGTGGTACTCGCAGAATCAGGACGACAACGACATCACCACTACCGACAAACCGAACGAAGTGTGGGTTTCGCCCTCGACAACGACGACCTATACCGTCGAAATCGAAAACCTGACGACCAAGTGCAAGCGCATGGCCACCTACACCGTCAATGTGCTGAAGACACCGAAAATCAAGATTGTATCGTCGGCGCAAACCGATGCCGAAGGCAATTCGGTCGCCTGCCTCAACGCCCCGCAAATCACGCTGACGGTGGTACAGGAGGACGGAACCGCCATCGACGAATACAAGTATTACTTCACTTGGACCGACGACACGGGAACGTTCAGCAGCAATGCTAGTTCCATCACACTGCAGACGACCGAAGTCTCGGAACATACCTACACGGTAACGGTTACGAATTACTCTGCTACGTTGCAATGCCCGGTAACGGCAAAGCACACCGTGCAGATACAGCGCGCACCCGTCGTTACCATCGATGCTTACACCGATGGTACGCTACTGGCCGATGGCGAGTGGGTTTGCGCTGGCGAGGCGGTAACCCTACAGGCAACGCAGCAACCGCGAACCTCGTATGAGTGGAGCGACAACTTTGGCGAAATTTACTCGGCCAACTCCGAAAACAACGCACGCGAAATCATCGTTTATCCGCAGAAGACAACCACTTACACGGTGAAAGTTACCTCGTTGGCAGGTTGCTCGTACGAGACCCAACGCACAATCTATGTCAATCCGAAACCGGTGGTAACCATCAGCGGCCCGACATCGTTCTGCTTGGAGGCTGTGGACGGAACATTCACGCTCAAAGCCACATCGACACCATACTCGCGAAACAATACCTACTTTGTTTGGATGTACACAGTCGATGGTGCCGAGCAGGAAATTTACGGCCCCGACTCGATTACAATTGCACCGCAAAAGGCAGGCACCTACACGTTCTATGCAGAGGCCTACCACACGGCCAACGACAAGGAGTGCGCTTCGGATCTGGCTGTCCACACGGTGCGGGTAAATGCTGTGCCAGACGTTCGCAATAGCGACCTCAAAGTGGTTTCGTCGCTCGACTCGACAGCCAACGCCTGCATCAATACACCGTTCGAATTGGAAGCCACGGCAGGCTACACCAAGTACGTGTTTGGTCTTGTCGATAAGGACACTGAGAAAGTGATACCGAAGCAGGAAGGCACGAACAACATATTTAGCACCACCGTAACTACCGAAGGCGATTGGACCTACTACTGCGACTTCTTCAACGATGCAGGTTGCTACAAGCGTGTGGAGATTACCGTTCATATCAACCCGATGCCGAGCGGTATCAGCATCACTGCCACAGGCGACCTCAACAACGAGAAGACAGGCGAAGCCACCATCTGTCAGGGCAAGGAGATTACGCTCACAGGCAACGACCCATCGGGCAACCAAAACCGCTACGAATGGATCGATACCGACGGCAAAACCTATTCGGGACAAGCTATCATGGTAAGCCCAATCAGCACCACCACCTACACGCTGACCGTTACCAACAAGAGCGGTTGCCAATTGCAGAGCAGTTTCAAGGTGAATGTAGTGCCGATGGACAAACTGACCGTAACCGCCAATGGCACCACCGACTCGATAGCGGTATGCGCAGGCAGTGCCGACAAGATTACGCTGCGTGTAACGGGCTCGTCGGCCTCCACCTACAAATGGACGTGCCAAGAACTCAACATCACACGGTCGAATCAACCGTCGAGCATAACGGTAGATGCACCAGATAGAGATGTAACTTGGATTGTCGAAGCGTTGTCGAGTGCCAACAAGAGTTACAACACCTCCTGCAACAGCGTTGGCAGTGTCAAGATTCACGTTCTGCCGAATCCCGATAACACGGGCGGCCGCATCGACGTGAATGGCGGTGAGGCACACGCCGTTTGCGCCGGCTCCACAGCAACGCTCACTGGCAATCACACCGATGCCGTTACCTATCGCTGGAGTACGGGCGAGGTGAAGACCGAAATTCAAGTGCTGATACCAGCCTTCGAGAGCGACACCACCGTTACCTACTGGGCGATTGGCCGCAATGCACTCGGCTGCGAAAATACGACGGACACCATGAAGATAAGTCTGCTCGTGAAACCGCAACCCGAACCGCGCATAGCAAGCGAAACCACCTGCTACGAAGGACAGACGTTGCGCCTCGAAGCCGAAGATAAGACCTTGGATTACCGCTGGTACGACGAAAACGGCGACAAAGTGTCGAAGAAATACTTCTACGAATTCGTACGCGACGAGGCCGGCATCTACAACTGCAAACTCACAGCCCGAAACGACATTGGTTGCGAAACCACCATCACCGTATCGGTAACTGTGCAGAAGTTCGAACCCGTAGTGGTTGGACTTGCCTACGTCTGCTCGGGACAATCGACCAAACTCTGGGTCGATGGCTGCTCGACGGCCGCCGGATACCAATTCCGCTGGAGATACGCAGGCAACGAAATCAGTCGGCAGGATACCGTCGAAGTGGCGCTGCTTGGCGGCTACACGGTAGAGGTTACCACACCGTGGAACGCCGTCGGCACGGGACAGATTACTATCTCGCAAAGCGAAACGCCAGCGATTAAGTTCAGCGCCTCGCAGCCGGCCTGTCAAGGCGACCGCTACGCACAACTGTCGTACAGCGTTACGGGCGGCCTGCCAACCTACTACTCGCTTGGCTTCGGCGAAGAGGCACGCAATGTCGGATTCCAAGATGTGGCCGATGCCGCTATGACTAGCAACAGCATCAACATCGATTTGCCGAGCAACGTACCGTCGGGCACATACCAAGTGCGTGTGTCGCTCAAAAACTCCAACGGTTGCGAAAGTGCTTGGTACGACGTGAAGTTCAGCGTGGGCGAAGACATGGTAGAAGAGATGTGGGACGATGTGCTGATATGCAACGACCTGCAAAACGAATTTACCGCCTACCAGTGGTACAAGAATGGCGAACGCATCACAGGCGCAACCATGCAGTACTACTCCGAATTAGGCGGATTCAGCGGCGACTACTATGTGATAGCCTACAACGGCAGCACATCGGTTGCATCGTGCGTTGTGCAGTATGCCGCAAGCAAACAAGAAGTTGCCATATCGCCCAACCCGCTGAAACGCTACCAGACGTTGCACGTAACACTGCCGTTCTCGGCCGACGTACTGTTTGGCTCACGCATCGAGATAATCGACGCCATCGGCCGCACGCTCTACACCATCGATAGGGTAGAAGCCGAAAACGGCATAGTCATCGGTTATCCGTCGGGAGTTTACATGGTGCGCGTCAGCCTGAACGACGGCCGTGTACTCACCGAAAAATTCGTAGTTCAATAAACCCCAACGCTAACGTGATTATTTAGAACGATATGAAGATTCTGAAGACGAAAAAAGTGGCGCTTGCCGTCGGCCTATTGGTGGCGGCAAGCATAGCCGCGCCAGCCAAAACACCGGCCTATATCGACCTCGAAGTGGGCGGCGGCGCAGTGATGATGCCCTACAATAGCAACGCAAAAAATCATGGCTTCTTCTCGGGCGGCACGTTCGATGTGGGCGCAAAATACTCGCTGCTGTTCCACCCGCGCAAAGGGTGGGGCGCAAGTTTCGGCTTGAATTTCTCGACCTTCCAAGGCGTGAAAGTGCTGAACGACAGCCTGTTTTCGGCCGCCATCGACGACCGCGGGCGCGCCTATACGCTCCGTGCCGACGTGAGCAACTGGACCGAACGACAGCAGCAGTACTCGTTCTCCATACCGATAAGCATCTTTTATCAGCACCAACGCCCACGCCATTCGGGGTGGTTCACCTCGTTTGGTGTCAAACTCTATCTGCCGTTCTACACAGGCTACAAAGTAACGCAGGGCGACATTGTTACTCAGGGCTTCTACACGCAGTATGGCGGCACCGATGTGTTCAACGGTCAGAACGGTCGCTGGATCGAAAATCTGCCGCAACATGGCTTCGGCAATTTCAAAACCATGCTACCACGCGGCGAAAACCAAGCCAATTTCATGCTGAGCGGTCAGGTGATGTTCGGTGCCATTCTGCGCCTCGACAAGAAAAACGAGATGTATCTGGCACTCTACCTCGAACACGGCTTCTACGATATGTACATCAACCGCGATGCGAAGGGGCTGTTCACCACCATCAAGGACGTGAATTCGTACGAATACAACGGCTACTATTCGAGCCTCGCCACCAAAACCATTCCGATAATGTTTGGCCTGAAAGTGGGTTGGCGCTTCAAGGACGTGCACGACTGTAACTGCATACGCCAGCAGTAGGCGGCCGCTGCAAACACACAAAATGGGTTCGACAAACATCGAACCCATTTTTGTTTTTAGTACCGGAAGTGGGACTTGAACCCACACGAACATTACTGTTCAACGGATTTTAAGTCCGTCTTGTCTACCGATTCCAACATTCCGGCCTGTCCCTAAAAACGGACGTGCAAAGATAGCAAATTTAATTGACAATGGATAATGGACAATTGACAATTAGTGAGAAAGTTTATCAAGTGTGAAAGTGTGTAAACTCTATAAAGTGTGAAAGTGAGAAAGTATGAAAGTTTATAAAGTTTATCAAGTAGAAAGTCTATAAAGCTTGTGTTGATTTGGGGATTTGGTTATTTGTGGATTTGATTGAATTCAATAATTCAATGATTCAATAATTTGTAGGGACGCGGCGTGCCACGTCCGTTGGTGGCGTTGAGTAGTTGTTGGACGCAAACAATTATTCATTGTTCATTATTTATTGTTAGGTTCAAGACAACTTTAGAGGATTTTTTCTAAAATTTTTTAGTAGCATTTTGTAT
>CAVKQB010000053.1:0-15332 GCA_963658575.1 Leyella stercorea
GAAAACTCCGACCGTACAAAAAATGACGATAGGAGCAAGAAATGCAAGCAGTATGAGAGCAGAACTTTCATACCGCAAAGGTAAAAATTAGCCAAGTATATCTGTTATCACATCGGAAGATGACGAACGAACAAGTTTGTGCTTTTTTGTGGCCTTTTTCTTACGTTCAAGTGCCTTGGCGCGTTTGTCCATTTTTTCGCGATAAATGGGATCGTTGTGGTAGCGATAGAAAATTTTGAAAACTCCGACCGTACAAAAAATAACGATAGGAGCAAGAAAAGCGAGTAGTATGTAGAACAGAACTTTCATACCACAAAGATAGAAAATATCTTTGAAAAATCAAAATTATTGGCAGCGAAGCCGCAATTTCAGATTCTAGATTAGTAGCAAGATATGAGTAGCAAGTCGCAAGATAAAAGGTTATAGGTTATAGGTTATAGGTTATAGGTTATAGGTTATAGGTTATAGGTTATAGGTGAGAGGTTATAGGTGAGAGAACAAAGAGCAAAGAGCAAAGAGCAAAGATAATTACCCAATTATCCAATCGACTAATCAACTAATCAACTTTCCACTTTATAGACTTTATAAACTTTCAAACTTGATAAACTTTATAGACTTTCACACTTTCATACTTTCATACTTTCATACTTTCATACTTTCCCACTTTCACACTTTTTTTCTTTCAAACTAAATTTGTATCTTTGCAAGATGGTGTGCGGCGACGCACGACCACGATAAAACAACCGAAAAAACAGATTTTTTACACAAAATGAACGTAGGCATACCCAAAGGAACACGCGATTTTTCGCCGGCCGAAATGGCCAAACGCAACTATATTTTCGATACGATTCGTGGCGTTTTCAGTCGCTACGGATTCCAACAAATCGAGACGCCGGCACTCGAAAACCTATCGACGTTGATGGGAAAATACGGCGACGAAGGCGACAAACTGCTCTTCAAAGTGCTGAATTCGGGCGATTTTGCCGCCAAACTCACCGACGAGGAGTTGCTGGCGCGCAACAGCCGCCAACTGACCAACCGAATAGCCGAAAAGGGGCTTCGCTACGACCTCACGGTGCCGTTTGCACGCTATGTGGTGATGCACCGCGACGAACTGCAATTCCCCTTCAAACGCTTTCAGATACAGCCCGTTTGGCGCGCCGACCGTCCGCAGAAGGGGCGTTACCGCGAATTTTACCAATGCGATGCCGACGTGGTTGGCTGCGACTCGTTGCTCTGCGAAGCCGAACTCATCGAGATGATCGACGAGGCGTTCAAAGCATTCAAAATTCCCGTTGTCGTCAAACTGAACAACCGCAAAATTCTGGCTGGCATTGCCGAACTCATCGGCGCGGCCGACCAAATAACCGACATCACGGTGGCCATCGACAAGATGGATAAAATCGGGCTCGACAATGTGAACGCCGAACTGCTGGCCAAAGGCATCGAGGCAGCCGCGGTGGACAAATTGCAGCCCATTCTGCTGCTCGAAGGCGATAACGCCGCCAAACTTGCACGGCTGAAAACGATTTTGAGCGGTTCGGAAATCGGTCTGAAAGGCATTGCCGAACTGGAAGAGGTGCTGGGCTATGTGCGCGCGGCCGAACTGACCAACCGCGTGGAACTCGACCTGACACTGGCGCGCGGTCTGAACTACTACACGGGTGCCATCGTCGAGGTGAAAGCCCTTGGCGTGGAGATGGGCAGCATTTCGGGCGGCGGCCGCTACGACAATCTCACGGGCGTTTTCGGACTGCCAAACGTGTCGGGCGTGGGCTTCTCGTTCGGTGCCGACCGCATCTACGACGTGCTGAACCAACTCGACCTGTTCCCCAAAACGACGACCGACGGCGTGCGGCTGCTGTTTGCTGCGTTCGATGTCAAAGGGTTGGACTACTGCGTGCCGCTGTTGCGCCAAGTGCGCCGCGCTGGCATCGCTGCCGAACTTTATCCTGAACCCGCCAAAATGAAAAAACAGATGGCCTACGCCAATGCCAAGCAAATACCGTTCGTGGCCATCGTTGGCGACAACGAAATGGCCGCTAATGGCCTGATGCTCAAAGATATGAACAGCGGCGAACAACGCCTCACCACCATCGACGAAGCGATTAAGATAGTTAGTAGTGAGAAGTGAGGAGTGAGGAGTGAGGAGTGAGGAATGTTGTTGGGCGAAATTCTGTCCCTCTGCTTGGAGCGAAGCGGAAAGATAGGGGGACGAGGAGCGTAGCGACGGAGGGGGTTAAATCAAATTAAGAATGAAGAATGAATAATTAAGAATTAGAACAAAGATTTACGCATTGACAAACTTATTTGCACAATAATCAACTAATCAACCGATCAACCCAAATAACCAAATAACCAAATCCCCAGAAACTATGAAAAACGCGCGTAGCGCGAGAAACTTAGAAACTATTAAAAACAACATAACATGTATCGAAAACTGACTTCTGACGAAATTGCGCAGTTGCAGGCGCAACGTTGCACAGCCGACGATTGGAACAATATCGAAGTGGCCGAAGGCTTTTCGGCCGAACATATCGCCGAAATCGAATTTTCGGGACAAATCCGCTTGGGACGCTTCGAGAAGACGTTTGCGCTGGCGGGCGGACTGTCGGCGCATGCGGGACTGCGTAAGGCGCGGCTGCACAATGTGGTTATCGACGACGACGTTTGCGTGCGCGAAATCCACAACTACATCGCCAACTACCACATCGGGCGCGAAACGTACATCGAAAATACCAACGTCATCGTGGTCGATGGCGAAACATCGTTTGGCAACGGCGTGCGCGTGCCTGTGATGAACGAGGGCGGCGGGCGCGAAATCCCCATTTTCGACGGATTGTCGGCGCATTTGGCCTACATTCTCACGCTTTATCGCTACAATCACGCCGTCATCGACAATCTGCAAAAACGCATCGACGCTTATGCCGAAACGCAAAAATCGACCATGGGCGAAATTGGCCACAACGTGCGTATTGTGAATTGCGGCATGCTGAAAAACGTGCGCATCGGCAACTACGCCCAGATTGGCGGCGCATCGAAACTGAAAAACGGCAGCATCAACAGCAACGCCGAAGCACCCGTGAAAATCGGTTCGAGCGTGAAATGCAAAGATTTCATCATCTCGTCGGGCGCATCGATTATGGATTCCACGCTGGTTTCGCGCTGTTTCGTGGGGCAGGGCTGCATCATGGACAAACACTATTCCGCCCTCGATTCGCTCTTTTTTGCCAATTGCCAAGGCATGCACGGCGAGGCGACAGCCATTTTTGCTGGTCCCTACACCGTGTCGCACCACAAGTCGAGTCTGCTCATCGCAGGCATGTTCTCGTTTCTGAACGCAGGCAGCGGCTCGAACCAGAGCAACCACATGTACAAACTCGGCCCCATACATCAAGGCGTTGCCGAGCGCGGCTCGAAAACCACCAGCGACTCGTATCTCCTTTGGCCAGCACGCATCGGCGCATTCACGCTGGTGATGGGGCGCCACACCAAACATTGCGACACATCGGATTTGCCATTCTCGTATCTGATAGAAAACGCTACCGAGAGTTATCTTGTGCCAGCCGTCAATCTGCGCAGTGTTGGTACCGTGCGCGATGCACAAAAATGGCCAAAACGCGACGAACGCAAAGACAGCCACAAGATTGACCAAATCAACTTCAACCTGCTGAGCCCCTACACCATACAAAAAATGATGGCTGGCGTAGAGGTGCTCGAACGGCTGCAAGCCATATCGGGCGAAAACACCGAAGAATACGCCTACCAAAACTGCAAAATACGCAATTCGTCGCTGCGCAACGGCCTCAAACTCTACCGAATTGCCATCACCAAATTTTTGGGCAACTCGCTCATCAGTCGCTTGGGCGACATCAACTACCGCACCATGGCGCAAGTGCGCGAACGGCTGCAACCTACCGCGCCATCGGGCTTGGGCGAGTGGAGCGACCTGTCGGGACTGATTGTGCCGCACGACGAGGTGGAACGGCTCATGAACGATATTGCCGCCAATCGCCTGTCGCTCGACGATATACAACAACGTTTCGAGCAGTTGCACGCCAACTACTACGACTACGAATGGACGTGGGCATACGATAAACTGCTGAAATACTGGCAAAAACCGATAGAAAAAGTTACCGTAGCCGACCTCATCGCGCTTGTCGAATCGTGGAAAGATGCCGTCGTTTCGCTCGACAAAATGTTGTACAACGATGCGCAAAAAGAGTTCAATCTCAATGCCAAAACGGGCTTCGGCATCGATGGCGACGAGCAACAGAAAAATGCCGATTTCGAGTCGGTGCGCGGCCGCTTCGAGAGCAATCCATTCGTGTGCGAAGTGCTGAACCACATCGAACGAAAATCGAAATTGGGCGACGAAATGATAAGTCGTTTGCAAAAAATCGCTTAATTTGCCAATGTGCTGATAATCAATTGCGAAGATAGTATGCAAAAATGTTTCGATAGCCTATTCGCAGCATAAAACCGACGCTTTGTACCTCAAACGGATTTCCATATTGAACTACCGCAACATCGCCGAGTGCGAGTTGGAGTTTTCGCCCAAAATCAACTGCTTTTTGGGGCGCAACGGCATGGGCAAAACCAACCTTTTGGACACGGTCTATTACCTGTCGTTTTGCAAAAGCCATTTGAATCCGATCGACGCTCAAGTCATCAAGCACGATGCCGACTTTTTCATGCTTCAGGGCACGTTTGAACGGTGCGGTGCCGACGAGGTGGTGTCGTGTGCGGTGAAACGCCGTGCCAAAAAACGCTTCAAACGCAACCAAAAAGAGTACGAACGGCTGTCGGAACATATCGGTTTTGCGCCTGTGGTGCTGGTTTCGCCGGCCGATACCGATTTGGTGAACGAGGGCAGCGACTGTCGCCGTCGCTTTCTGGATACGGTCATCGCGCAGTACGACAAGCCCTATCTCGATGCACTGATACGCTACAACGCCGCCTTGCAAAACCGCAATGCGCTGCTCAAAAACGAGGCCGCTGCCGACGAAACCATGTTCGACATCTACGAGTCGCAAATGGCCGCCGAAGCCGCATACATTTACGAAAAACGGGCGGCATTCGTAGCCGATTTTGTGCCGATTTTCCAACAGTTCTACAGCCAAATAGCCGCCAACGGCGAGCAAGTTGGCCTCGAATTTGAGTCGCACTTGCAGCGCGGCGACCTGCAACCGCAACTGCGCGAAGTGCGCGATCGCGACCGCATTTTGGGCTACACCTCGCGCGGCGCGCACAAGGACGATTTGGTGCTCACGCTTGCCGATTATCCGATGAAACGCACCGGCTCGCAAGGGCAAATAAAAACATTCGTCGTGGCACTCAAACTGGCGCAATACCTTTTCCTGAAGCGGATTTGCGGCGTGAAACCGCTCTTGTTGCTCGACGATATTTTCGACAAACTCGACTCCGACCGCGTGATGCGCATCGTGCAGATAGTTGGCAGCAACGATTTCGGGCAGATTTTCATCACCGACACCAACAGCAGCCATTTAGACGAGATTTTGGCGCAACTCGGCAGCGAACAACGCCTGTTCAACGTCGCCGATGGAAAAATTGAAACAATTGATTAGTAGCAAGACACAAGTCGCAAGACAAAAGGTTAGAGGTTATAGGTTATAGGTGAGAGGTGAGAGAGCAAAGAACAAGGATTTTTTAATTATCTAATTATTTAATTTCCAATTATTTAATTAATTTCAAATTTCAGATTTCCAATTTCAAATTGTTCGCACCCAACAACTCCTAACTACTAACTGCTCACTACTCACTACTCACTACTCACTAATTTCACACTCCTATGGAACTTTCATTACGTTTGAAGAATATGGCGGAATCGGAAACGCTGGCCATGTCGCAGCGAAGCCGTGAATTGCAGGCGCAGGGCGTCGATGTCATCAATTTGAGCGTTGGCGAGCCCGATTTTTTCACGCCCGACCACATCAAAGCCGCCGCCAAAGCCGCCATCGACGCCAATTTCTCGTTCTATTCGCCCGTTCCGGGCTACTTGTCGCTGCGCCAAGCCATCTGCGCCAAGTTGAAGCGCGAAAACGGACTCGATTTCGACCCGTCGCAAATCGTTTGCTCCAACGGCGCCAAACAGGCCGTGTGCAACGTGCTGATGTCGATCATCGGTGCCGACGACGAAGTGATTGTACCTGCGCCATACTGGGTGAGTTACGTGGAGATGATCAAGTTGGCCGAAGGCACGCCCATGGTGGTGCATACGACCATGGAAAACGGTTTCAAACTCACGCCCGAACAACTTGCGGCAGCCATCACGCCGCGCACCAAAGCGTTGATTCTCTGTTCGCCATCGAACCCGACGGGCAGCGTGTATACGCACGACGAACTGGCCGCCTTGGCTGCCGTGCTCGCCAACTGTCCGAACATCATCATCATATCCGACGAAATCTACGAACACATCAACTACGCCGGACGGCACGAGTCCATCGCCCAATTCGAAGCCGTGCGCAACCGTGTGGCTGTGGTCAATGGCGTGTCGAAAGCCTACGCCATGACAGGCTGGCGACTTGGTTGGGTGGCCGCGCCGCTGTGGATAGCCAAGGCGTGCGCCAAACTGCAAGGTCAATACACATCGGGAGCAAGCAGCATAGCGCAAAAAGCCGCCGAAGCCGCCTACAATGGCAGCCAGCAGTGCGTGGCCGACATGCGCGATGCTTTCCGCCGTCGCCGCGATTTGGTGCTGGCACTCCTGGCCGACATACCGGGCTTGCGCCTCGACAAACCGATGGGCGCATTCTACGTTTTCCCCGAATGCAAATCGTTTTTCGGCAAAAACACTGCCGACGGGCGCAAAATCGAAACGGCAACCGATTTGGCCATGTATCTGCTCGACGAGGCGCATGTGGCGTGCGTGAGCGGTGCGGCGTTTGGCGCACCCGATTTTCTGCGCTTCTCCTACGCCACCAGCGACGACAAACTGACGGAAGCGTTTGCACGCATCAAACAAGCGTTGGCAAAACTGGAATAGAGCAGAGTAGCGCACCGCTGTGGCGCACAAGCCGCACACATTCCGTGAAATTCTGCTGCACGTCAAAAACCGATTATATCGGCACGATTTTTGTGATTAAAATTTTTGCAATTAACAAGAATATGAAAAAGACTGCTTTACTTTTCGCCCTTTCCATGCTGATTTTGCCTTTGTCGGCACACACACTATCGGCCACCGATACGATTGCCGCCGCCGACACCACAGAAGGCTTCCGTTTTACGACCATCGACAGCGTGGCGATTACCTCTGTGAAAGACCAACACCGCAGCGGCACGTGCTGGGCATTTTCGACCATCGGTTTTTTGGAGAGCGAACTGCTCCGCATGGGCAAAGGCGAGTACGACTTGAGCGAAATGTTCGTCGTTAGTCATACCATGATAGACCGTGCCGAATACGTCGTGCGTATGTACGGCGACGTGAAATTCGCAGCCGGCGGCTCGTGCTACGACGTGATGTACTGTCTGAAAAACTACGGCATGGTGCCTCAATCGGCTATGCCTGGCATTCAGTATGGGGCGACGCCCGCCGACACGCTGCCCGTGCATGGCGAGTTGGACGCTGTGGCAAACGGCTACATCAAGGCACTCACGGCTGGCAATCTGAGCAAACTCACGCCCGTTTGGAAGAAAGGGCTGCAAGCGATTTACGATACCTATTTGGGTGCTTGTCCCGAAAAATTCTCGTACAACGGCACGGAATATACGCCGATCACTTTTGCGCAGTCGCTTGGGCTGAATGCCGACGACTATGTGAGCATTACCTCGTACACGCATCACCCGTTTTACACCCAATTTGCGCTCGAAGTGCCCGACAATTGGCGTATGGACCAAATGTACAATGTGCCCATCGACGACCTGATGCGCATTATCGACAACGCGCTCTCGAACGGCTACACGCTCGCTTGGGGGGCTGATGTCAGCGAGATTGGTTTCACCCGCAAGGGAATCGGTGTGATGCCCGATGCCGACAAAGGGGCTGACCTTACAGGCAGCGATGCCGCACATTGGCTTGGCTTGACCGAAAAGGACAAGAAAGAGGAACTGACCAAAAAGCCGTTGCCCGAAATTGAAGTTACGCAGGAGTTGCGCCAGCGGGCGTTCGACAGTTGGGAAAACACCGACGACCACGGCATGCAGATTTTCGGTACCGCTCAAGATCAGAACGGCAAACGCTACTACATGATTAAAAATTCGTGGGGCACCGCCAAGAGCGATTATCATGGCATTTGGTACGTTTCCGAGGCCTTCATGAAATACAAGACCAACGACATCCTTGTCCACAAAGACGCTATTCCCAAGGACATTCGCAAAAAACTCGGTCTTTGACCCTTGCCCTCAAGCACGGCAGAGTTGCCAGCACGACGTAGGCTGAAGCGGGTACGGTCGGGGGTTAATCCTCCTCGCTCTCCGACGCTTCTTTCGCCTCGATTGCCCTCAGAAGTAGGTAACACATTCTGTCCTCCTTTATCTTCAATCCCTTGCTCAGATTTACTAACTCCCAGCGTTTCTCCTCTAATAAGTCCATACTTTTGCTTGTTTTTATATTTTCTGATAGTTCCTCGTATTCCACTTGCGAGCCTGCTCGAAGGCCTCTTCCCGCGACAAGGGAAAGTGCTTCTGCCAATTCTCGAGCCGCCAAGCAGACTTTCGAGTTTTGCCTGTGAAACTCGGTCAAATACCAGGTTTGTAAGTGAATTTGTTATGCTTGATAACTCTTGCAAAGATACATCATCGGATAGACCTTTGTCAAGTATTTTCAAAAGTTTTTTTGTTCACTTTTTCAACAAATTAGTTTCATACGATAATTGATTATCAAGCAGTTACAAAGAGTCAGAGGATTGGGTAAAAACACAAAAAAATCAGGGAGTTTTGTTTGTAACTCCCTGATTTTCAGTGGTATTCCCGGTGGGGCTCGAACCCACGACCCGCTGATTAAGAGTCAGCTGCTCTACCAACTGAGCTACGGAAACATACCGATTATTTTCGCGTGCAAAGGTACAAAAAAAATGTCAGTGGCAAACAATATGCGGCATTTTTTTCGTTTTCGGCTAAAAATCAATCGTTTGCGACCGCTTCCAATACGTTTTGGGCGATGTATGCCAACTGTTCGTCGTCGAGTTCGGTGTGCATGGGCAGCGACAGCACGCACGCCGCCAAACGTTCGGCCACGGGAAAATCGCCCGACTTGTAGCGCGGGTCTTGGTAGGCCTTTTGCAGGTGCAGCGGCACGGGGTAGTAAATCATCGATGGAATGCCGCGGTCGGCCAAACGTTGGCGCACACGGTCGCGGTCGGCACCCACTATGCGGAGCGTGTATTGGTGGAAAACATGCGTGGTTTGCGGCGCAACGTTGGGCGTGAGTATCTTGTCGCAATCGGCAAAAGCGGCCGTGTAGTAGGCGGCGGCCTTCTGGCGTGCAGCGATGTATTGGTCGAGGTGCGGCAGTTTGGCGTCCAACACGGCGGCTTGTATGCTGTCCAGCCGCGAATTGACCCCAATGCGGTCGTGGTGGTAGCGCACTTCCATGCCGTGGTTGGCAATCATGCGTATTTTGTGCGCCAAATCGTCGTCGTTGGTGAATAGCGCGCCGCCATCGCCGTAGCAACCGAGGTTTTTCGACGGGAAAAACGATGTGCAGCCGATATTGCCCATACAGCCCGAACGCACACGCTCGCCGTTGGCAAACGTATATTCCGCGCCGATGCTTTGGCAGGCATCTTCCACCACATACAGGTGATGCTCGCGAGCCAACGCCAGCAGTTGTTCCATGTTGGCATTTTGTCCGAACAGATGCACGGGCACAATGGCTTTTGTGCGTGGCGTGATGGCGCGTTTCACGGCCTCGACATCGATGTTGAACGTGTCGAAATCGACATCGACCACGACGGGCGTAAGTCCGAGCAGGGCAACCACTTCGGCCGTAGCGATGAAGGTGAATGTGGGCGTGATGACCTCGTCGCCGGGCTTAAGGTCGAGTGCCATCATGGCGATGAGTAGCGCATCGGTGCCGTTGCCTACGGGAATGACGTGTTTCACGCCCAGATATTGCTCCAAATGTTGCTGAAATTCGGTAACTTTTGCGCCTTTTACAAACGCCGTCGAGTCGATTACGGCCTGAATGCCGCTGTCAATGTCTGTTTTTATTTTGTCGTATTGCGAACGCAAATCGACCATCTGAATGGGTTTCATAAATTCTTATTTGAAGATTTGAAGATTTGAAAATTTGATTGCGCTGCGCGCAGTTTCTCATTGTTTCTAAGTTTCTAAGTTTGGCGCGCTGCGCGCGTTGTTTTTGGTTATTTGAGGATTTGGTTATTTGGGAATTTGGAAAATCTGTAAATTTGTCCGTTATCTTTAACCCCTCCGCTTCGCTCGTCCCCTTGTAAAGGGGACAGGTTCGCACTCCACAACTCCTCATTCCTCATTCCTCATTCCTCATTCCTCATTCCTCATTTCTCACTACTCACTACTAATGAACTCTCACCTATAACCTCTTAACTCTAACCTTTCTTGTAATCTGTTAATTATCTCGCAAAGATACTCATTTTTTGGAGATAATTGTTCTTTCGTATCTCCGTTTTTTTTTCTATTTTTGCGACAAATTATTGTTCTTATGCGCCATTTTTTGTTGTCTGGTTTGCTGTGGCTCGGCGTGTGGTCGCTCGCAGCGCAGCCACAAGCCTATTTGGAGGCGTTCACGCGCGGCGACTACAAGCCCAAGCGTCCCGCCGAAGTGTATCACATGAACGATGGGCAACGTTACACCTCGTTGTCCGACGACGGCAAACGCATCGTGGCCTACGAATATGCCTCGGGACGGGAGGTCGCCACGCTGTTCGACATCGACAAAATTGCCGACTGTCCGATTGCAAAAATCGAAGGTTACGCTTTTGCGCCCAACGAAGAGCGGCTGCTCGTGCATACCGAGTCGCACAAAATCTATCGTCGCTCGGCCACGGCCTCGTACTACGTTTACTATCTGAAACGCAACAAGATAGAGCCGTTGAGCGACAGCGACAATGTGGTGCAAGAGGCCTGCTTTTCGCCCGACGGACGCATCGTGGCGTTTGCGCGCGACAATAATCTGTTTCTGAAAAAACTCGATTTCGGCACCGAACTTGCCATCACCACCGACGGCGCAAAAGGTCGGATAATCAACGGCACGGCCGATTGGAGTTACGAGGAGGAATTTTGCCAAACACGCTATTTCGAGTGGAGTGCCGACAGCAAATTGCTGGCTTATGTGCGTTTCGACGAAAGCGAAGTGGGGGAGTACACGTTCCAAAATTTTGCCGAAGGCTATCCCACGTCGGTTTCGTACAAATATCCGCGTGCTGGCGGCAAAAATTCGCGCGTGCAACTGCTCGTGTACGATGTGCAGAACCGCACCACCAAACAGATGCGTTTCGACGACGACAACGACATCTACATTCCGATAATCCGCTGGACAAACGATGCCAACACACTTGCCGCCGTGCGCCTCGACCGCTCGCAGATGCAGTTGGACGTGATGGCGTTCAATGCACGTTCGGGCGTGGGACGGCGCATCATGAGCGAATCGGGCGCAACGTATGTCGATTATGCCAACCTGAATAGCCTGCATTTCAATGCCGACAATAGTTTCGTGGCGTTGAGCGAGCGCGACGGCTGGCGACACCTCTATCTGTTCGATGCCAATGGCTCGCTTGTGCGGCAAATCACGTCGGGAAATTGGGACGTTACCGCCTTCTACGGCTACGACGAACAGACCAAAAACGCCTATTTCCAAGCCGCCAAAGAGTCGCCCATCAACCGCGAAGTGTACAAAGCCGATGCCAAAGGTCGATTGTCGCGCATCGGCACGGGCGAAGGCATCTGCAGCGCGGAGTTTTCGAAACTTTTTGCCTACGCCATCTACCAATTCGACAATACCGAAACGCCCAACCTTTATACGATAATCGACAACAAAGGCAAAACCTTGCGCACAATCGAAGACAACGCCGCCCTGAAATCCACTGCCGATGCACTGAATCTGTCGCAAAAGGAATTTTTCACCTTCGAAACATCGGAAGGCATCACACTCAACGGCTGGATAGTGAAGCCGAAAAACATGGCGGCTGGCGCAAAATTGCCTTTGGTGATGGTGCAATACAGCGGCCCCAATTCGCAAGAAGTGCTCAACCGTTTCCATCTCGATTGGGAATTTTATCTGCCGCAAATGGGTTACGTGGTGGCCTGTGTCGATGGACGTGGCACGGGCGCGCGCGGCCGCGATTTTCGCACTTGCACCTACAAAAAACTCGGCGAATTGGAGACAAAAGACCAAGTGGAAGCTGCGCGCTATCTCGGCACGCTCGATTTTGTCGATAGCGGACGCATCGCCATTTGGGGCTGGAGTTATGGCGGATTTATGACCCTGAGTTGCCTCACCAACGGCGCAGGCGTGTTCAAGGCGGGCATTGCCATTGCACCGGTAACCGATTGGCGTTACTACGACACAGCCTACAGCGAACGCTTCATGAACCGCCCGCAGGAAAACGACCGCGGCTATGCGCTGACAAGTCTGCTCGACAAAGCCGACCGCCTGCAGGGCGAACTGCTGCTTGTTCACGGCACTGCCGACGACAACGTGCATACGCAACAGTCGTGGCTCTACATCGAACAATTGGTGAAGGCTGGCAAACAGTTCGAAATGCAGATGTATCCCAACAAAAACCACAGCATACTCGGCGCAGAGGCGCGTTTGCATCTTTACACGCGCTGCACACGCTTTTTGCAGAAAAATTTATAAATTTGCGGAGTCGGTTTGGCCGATTTCAGAATTAAACGTACAAAAACCTAAAATCAACAACCATGAAAAACCAGAAAACCAACACACTGGCCATCGCCGTGATGTTTTGCCTATTCTTCATGATTGCCTTCGTTACCCATCTGTGTAACCCGATGGCGGTCATCGTGAAAAACAATTTCTCGATGTCCAATTTTGCGGCACAATTGGGCAACGCAGCCAATTTTATCGCCTATGCCGTGATGGGAATCCCGGCAGGAATGCTCATCAAAAAATTTGGCTACCGCATAACGGCCATATTGGCCATTATCGTCGGTTTCGTCGGCGTATTTTTGCAATATGTGTCCGGCTGGGAATCTGTCCAGAGTTTCTGGGTTTACCTTATCGGTGCTTTCACGGCAGGTTTCTGCATGTGTATGCTCAACACCGTAGTCAATCCCATGCTCAACACGCTCGGCGGAGGCGGTAATCGCGGCAATCAACTCGTGCAGTTTGGCGGCGTTTGCAATTCGCTCGCGGCCGTGCTTGTAACCATTCTCATGGGAAGCCTGATTGCCGACACAGCCAGTGCCAAAGTGGCCGATGCTACGCCCGCTCTTATGATTGCCCTCGGCGTGTTTGCCTTTGCATTCTTGGTGCTGATTTTCGTGAAAATTCCAGAGCCGACACTCAAATCCGAAGATCACACAGCCGAAAATCCAGTGCACGAAGAGATTGCAGCCGAAAATCCCACGGGCAAAAACTATTCCGCCTTCTCTTTCCGCCATTTCAATTTGGGCATTGTGGCGATATTCCTCTATATGGGCATCGAAATAGGCGTGCCTACCTACATTTTGCAATATCTTACTTCCGATCCCGCCGCCACCACCACCGCTCCAGGTTTTGGCATTCCAACCAATATCGCCACGATGATTGTCGCCGTCTATTGGCTGCTGATGCTCATAGGCCGTTTCTTCGGCGGGTTGATAGGCGGCAAAGTGTCGAGTCGTATGCAGATAACGGTGGTTTCGGCCGTGGCATTGGTACTGGTGCTGCTCGGCATGTTCCTGCCGTCGAACATACAAGTCGAAATGTTCGGCATCGAATGGGAAACGCTCTCCGTCATCACAACTCCCGTGCCGGTGGCCATTGTGCCGCTTATTCTCGTAGGACTATGCGCCTCTGTCATGTGGGGCGGCATTTTCAATCTTGCCGTCGAAGGGCTTGGAAAATACACCTCCATCGCATCGGGTGCGTTTATGACTATGGTTTGCGGCGCGGGCATTCTTGTGCCTTTGCAGGGTAAATTGGCCGATGTCTTTGGCAATTTCCAACTGAGTTATGTCGTCATACTTGTTTGCACAGCCTATATCCTATTCTATGCCGCCGTTGGCTCGAAAAACGTGAATACCGACATCAAAACAGAATAAATTATGGAAAAATCGTATGTAGTTGGCATCGATATAGGTGCCACAACCGCCAAAATTGGCATCGTCGATATGCGCGGCAATGTGCTGGCGCAGACCGCCATACGCAGCAACGACACGACAGAAGCGGAGCAGTTCGTCGCCAATTTGTGCGACGCTGTGCGCAAACTCGTCGAGCAAAATTACAGCATGTCGGAGATACGCGGCATCGGCATCGGCGCGCCCAACGCCAATTTCTACAAAGGAACCATCGAAAACACCGTGAATCTCACTTGGGGCGGGGCGAAAATCATTCCTTTCTCGGAGATGATGACCGCTGGCATCGGCTTGCCTGTGCGCATCACCAACGACGCCAACGCCGCCGCCGTGGGCGAAATGACCTACGGTGTGGCACGCGGCATGAAAAACTTTATCATGATAACGCTCGGCACTGGCGTTGGTTCGGGCATCGTGGTGAACGGCGAGGTGCTGCTCGGCCACGACGGCTTTGCTGGCGAACTTGGCCATGTAACCATGATACGCAACAACGGACGGCTCTGCGGCTGCGGCAAAACAGGCTGCCTCGAAGCCTACGCTTCGGCCACGGGCGTGGCGCGCACCGCACGCGAACTGCTCGAAACCACCGACCGCCAAAGCCTTTTGCGCAACATTCCGTCCGAGGACATCACCTCGAAAGATGTGTTCGAAGCCGCACAACAGGGCGACGAACTCGCTGGCGAAATTTTCGGATTCACAGGCAAAATGCTCGGCGAAGCACTGGCCGATTTCATCGCATTCTCGTCGCCCGAAGCCATCGTGCTGTTTGGCGGCCTCACCAAAGCGGGCGACCTCATCATGAAACCCGTGATCGAAAGCATGAACGCCAACGTGATGCCTCTGTGGAAAAACAAGATAAAGGTTTTGCTCTCGCAACTGAAAGAATCGGACGCCGCCATTCTCGGCGCAAGCGCATTGGCGTGGGAATTGTCGTAGATTTCTGCTTGGAAAAGACACGCGAAACGCCTCCGAAAATTCGGAGGCGTTTGTGCTTTTCGCCCTATGGTCGGGCGATGTGGAGAATATCGGACTCGAACCGACGAGTGCCTTGGCAGAAAATGCTGTCCTTTTCGTGTTGATTTACAGGTAGTTAATAA
>CAVKQB010000054.1:0-15248 GCA_963658575.1 Leyella stercorea
AGACTTTTTAATTATTCAATTATCTAATTTCCAATTATTTAATCAATTTTCAAATAACCAAATAACCAAGAAACTTAGAAACAAAATTGCGATAGCAATTTTGAAAAAACGTGAGCCGTTATTTGCTCATCAGTTCCAACTGCGCACGCACCGATTCGGTATGTATCGCCTCCAAAATGGCGCGCGTAAAATCACGGCTCAACCCCAACCGCTCGCCGTCGGCAAGGCATTTCTCCAAAACCTCGGTGTAACGGTTGGTCTGCAACGCTGCTATGCCGTGCTCCTTTTTGTACGCGCCTATCTCGGCCGAAATGCGCATGCGTTTGGCCAATGTTTCGAGCAGTTCGCTGTCCAATGCATCGATTTGGCGGCGCAGGTCGCTCAACGCTTCTGCCGATGGGTCTGTCTGGCGAATAATCAAATGCTGCAAAATATGGGCGAGCGCATCGGGCGTAATCTGCTGCTCGCTGTCGCTCAACGCCGTGTCGGGAGCGCAGTGGCTCTCTATCATCAGGCCGTCGAACTGCAAATCCATCGCCTGTTGCGATAGCGGCTCCACAAGTGCGCGCTTGCCGCCGATGTGGCTCGGGTCGCAAAAAATCGGCAGATTCGGCAGACGGCGATGCAACTCTATCGGAATGTGCCATTGTGGCGAATTGCGGTATATCTCCGTGTCGGTCGAGCCAAAACCACGATGCACTGCCGCAATCCGACGTATGCCTGCATTGTAGATGCGCTCTATCGCGCCAATCCACAGTTCCAAATCGGGGTTGATGGGATTTTTCAGCAACACGGGAATGTCGGTGCCACGCAGTGCGTCGGCTATCTCCTGCACAGCAAACGGATTGACCGTGGTGCGCGCGCCGAGCCACAGCAGGTCGATGCCGTGCGCCAACGCCTCGTCGACGTGGGCGGGCGTGGCCACTTCGATGGCGGTGTACATGCCCGTTTCGGCTTTCACACGTTGCAGCCATGGCAAGCCTCTACTGCCAACGCCCTCGAAACTGCCAGGTTTGGTGCGCGGTTTCCAAATGCCGGCGCGGAAAATGCGTATGCCGCAGCGTGCCAACTGATGCGCCGTGGCAAGTGTCTGCTCTTCGGTTTCGGCACTGCACGGACCCGCTATCACGATGGGGCGGTGCGCAAAATCTATCTTCGGTAAACCTAATGGTCGAAAATCCATTTTTTTTAGAAAATTGCCTAATTATCTAATTCCCAATTATTTAATTATTTGAAAAATTGAAGATTGATTTTTCCAAATAATCAAATCCACAAATCTACAGAAAAGGGCGTGGCATGCCGCGCCCCTACAATTTGAATTTTTTCGACAAGCGAGAGCAGTGCCAAACTCGTTTGAGCAATGCCGAGCGGAGAAAAAATCAGTGGAATCTGAAATTTGTCATTGCGGCTTTGCCGCGCCATTCCTAACTCCTAACTCCTAACTCTTCTTGCTACTTGCTACTTGTATCTTGCTACTAATCAGAGCAATGCCTCTATTTTTTCGGCCAATTTGGCGCGCGGCACGGCTCCAATGACTTGGTCGACCTGTTTGCCGTTTTTGAAAAATAGAATGGTCGGTACGCTGCGTATGCCGAAACGCTCGGCTACGGCGGTAGCCTCTTCTACATCGGCTTTGCCCACCAGCAGGCGGCCTTTGTAGGCATCGGCCAACTCTTCGACAATAGGCCCCAACATGCGGCAAGGACCGCACCAAGTGGCGTGAAAATCGACGAGAACCACAGGATTGTTGGCCAGCAGTTCGTCAAAATTTTGGTCTGTGATGTGTTGTGTCATAATAGGTTGTTTTTTTCTGAATATACATCAAAATTTGTGCCAATATCGGTGTGAATTTTACCGAATTTTTGTCGGAATCGTCAAATCTATACGCTCTGATTCAGACTTTGTGCAGCAGGTGTCCCATGCGCTCTTTTTTGGTGCGCATATAGAATTCGTTGTACGGATTTGGGTCGATTTCTATCGGCACGTTTTCTACGATTTCGAGTCCGTACGCTTCCAATCCGATACGTTTCACGGGGTTGTTGGTCATCAGGCGCATTTTTGATACGCCAAGTTCGCGCAGAATGCTTGCGCCCACGCCGTAGTCGCGTTCGTCGGCTTTGAATCCGAGGTGCAGGTTGGCATCGACGGTGTCGTAGCCCTGTTCTTGCAGTTTGTAGGCGGCTATTTTGGCCATCAGCCCGATGCCGCGTCCCTCTTGGTTCATGTACACGACCACGCCGCGTCCCTCTTTTTCGATGGCGCGCATGGCTTGGTGCAGTTGCTCGCCGCATTCGCAGCGGCACGAGCCGAATATGTCGCCTGTGGCGCACGACGAGTGTACGCGCACCAAAATTGGTTCGTCGTGCTGCCATTCGCCTTTGATGAGTGCGATGTGTTCCAATCCGTTCGATTTTTGGCGGAACGGAATCAGGCGGAAGTGGCCGTATTGCGTGGGCATATCCACCTCGTCGCCGCGTTCGATAATCGATTCTTGTTGCAGTCGGTAGGCTATCAGGTCGCGAATGGAGATGATTTTCAGCCCATATTCTTGTGCGATTTTTTTCAGTTCGGGCAGGCGCGCCATGGTGCCGTCTTCGTTCATTATCTCCATGAGTGCGCCGGCAGGGTAGAGCCCTGCCAATTTGGCAAGGTCGACGCACGCTTCGGTGTGGCCGGCGCGGCGTAGCACGCCTTTGTCCTGCGCATAGAGCGGATTGATGTGTCCGGGGCGGCCGAAGGTTTGTGGGGTCGATGTGGGGTCGGCCAAAGCGCGTATGGTGGCGGCGCGGTCGGCAGCCGAAACGCCCGTGGTGCAGCCCTCCAACTTGTCGATGGTAACGGTGAAGGGCGTGCCAAGCACCGATGTGTTGTCGGCCACTTGGTGCGGCAGGTCGAGTTCCTTGCAACGCTCGATGGTGATGGGGGCGCACAGCACGCCGCGCGCATGTTTGAGCATGAAATTGACCTTCTCGGGCGTTATCTTTTCGGCGGCAACAATGAAATCACCCTCGTTTTCGCGGTCTTCGTCGTCGACAACTATCAGAAATTTGCCCTCACGGAAATCGTCGATGGCCGATTCGATGTATGAAAAATCGTTGGTAACCATGTTTTTTTAGTGTGAAAGTGTGAAAGTATGAAAGTGTGAAAGTGAGAAAGTATGAAAGTGAAAAAGTCTATAAAGTTTATAAAGTTTATAAAGTTGATCGGTTGATCAGTTGATTATTGTGCAAATAAATTCGTCAATCTGTCAATCCGTAAATTTGTCAATAAAAAAACTCCTCCCTCCTCACTCCTCATTCCTCATTTCTCATTACTAACTATAACCTATAACCTATAAAAAATTTCGTGTGCAAAGTTACGAAAAAAAGTTGTTATGTGCGCCATTTGTTGGATTGGCAAAAAAGCCTTACCTTTGCAGGTTATGAACCGTTTTAGGGCAATCGTACTCTTTTTGCTGCTGGCTGGCGTGGCTTTTGGCGCGTCGAACAAGGCCAAAATTCCGTCGCGCATAAGCGTTTGGCGCATCGACGAGGCGTTGGGCGTGGCCGATACGTGCGCTCTCGATACGTCGGAGGTGAGTTACCAAGATGCCAATCCGGTGAACGCCTACAGCATCGCCAACGCATGGAATGGCAATCTGGGCTCGCCGCTGCAGTCGAAAATCTATTTCGACCGCACACAAAAGTCGTCGCTCTTTCTCACATCGCCCTACGATGCCTATTTGGTTGGCGTCGAAGACGTATTGTTTTTTAATACGACGACCCCATTTGCAAAGTTGGAGTATCGTTCGTCGCTGCCCACGTTCTACCAGCAAGACCATTTCAAGTCGCTCTTCACGATGAACTTCAATAAGCGGCTCAACTTTGGCGGTTTGGTCGATCTGATTTACGGGCGCGGACAGTATGCCAATCAGGCCACACGCATGGTGAATGGCGGTTTGTGGGGCAGTTACAACGGGCGGCGTTATTCGGCGCAGGCTGTGGTGATGTTCAACAATTTTCGCAATCACGAGAGCGGCGGTATCACCGATCGCGACTACATTCTGAATCCCGACGAGTCGTTGAACATCGAGGCAAACAACATTCCGACCAACCTGAACGCCATCGTGGGCTATATCGATAACCTCTACTACTACAACCACAAATTCTGTTTCGGCTACGAAAAGGAGCGGCAGGTAACCGAAGATTCGGTAACTTACGACTATATACCCATTACGTCGATAACGCACACCATCAAATTTGAGGATTTCCGCCGGCGTTATGTCGAAATCGATTCGGTAACGAGCGGATTCTACGACAACAACTACTACAGCAGCGAGAACACGCTCGACTCGACACGCGCATGGTCGCTGAAAAATACGATTGGCGTAACGCTCGAGGAGAAATTCAACCGCCTGATGCACTTCGGACTGACCGGTTTTGTGGAGTACGACCTGCGCCGCTATCGCCAATACGAGAACGATTCGGCACTGATTGCCAAACGCACTGAGCATCATCTGCGTGTGGGGGCGCAAATTTTCAAGCGCGAAGGCGAAAAATTCACGTTCGATGCCACAGGCGATGTCTATCTGCTTGGGCCGAAGATCGGCAATTTCTCGATTCATGGCGGCGTTGGAAGCGTATTCCCCATCTCCCAAAAAGACACCATGGCACTGACGGCGCGCGGCGGATTTTACTGCGAATCGAGCAATTTTCTGATGGACAATTATCTCTCGAACCACTTTCGCTGGGAAAACAATTTCGACAACTACATGCGTTTCAACGTCAAAGGGCGCATCGCCTTCCCCACGCGAGACATCTCGCTCGGCGTGCAGTTCGAAAATATCACCAAAATGATCTATTTCGACGAAAATGCGCTGCCCGCCCAGCACGACGGCAATGTGCAAGTGATAGCCGCCGACCTCACCGCCAATTTGCAGGCGTGGCGGCTGCATCTCGACAACCAAGCGGTGTACCAATACACGAGCAACCGCCGTTTGCTGCCGTTGCCCGATTTCTCGATTTTCTCGAATTTCTACTACCTCGACCGCTTTTTCAACCGCGTGCTGACCGTGCAATTGGGCGTGAGCGTGCGCTACCACACCGCCTACTACAGCCCCGACTACATGCCAGCCACGGGCGTATTTTTTCTGCAAAGCGAAAACGACGAGCTCAGAGTGAAAGTGGGCAATTATCCCGAGATGAACGTCTATCTGAACTGTCGCATCAAACGTGTGCGCTTCTATGCGCAGTACGCCAACTGGAACGCCACGCTGTTTGGCGGCCGCAACTACTTCTCGATGCCCAATTATCCGCTCAATCCCGCAACCTTCCAATTTGGCGTGTCGTGGACGTTCTATGATTGATAGATTTCAAATTTCAGATTTCAAATTTACGGATTAGTAGCAAGTCAAAAGGTGAGAGGTTATAGGTGAGAGGTGAGAGAACAAAGAATATAGAACAAAGAACAAAGAACAAAGAACAAAGACAATTATTAGTAGCAAGATATTAGTAGCAAGTCGCAAGAAAGGTTAGACTTAAGAGGTTATAGGTGAGAGTTAATTAGTAGTGAGTAGTGAGTAGTGAGTAGTGAGAAATGAGGAGTTAGGAATGAGGAGTTGTGGTGTGCGAACCTGTCCCCTTTACAAGGGGACGAGCGAAGCGGAGGGGTTAAAGATAACGGACAAATTTACAGATTTTCCAAATTCCCAAATAACCAAATCCTCAAATAACCAAAAACAACGCGCGAAGCGCGCCAAACTTAGAAACACTTTCGAACTCTGAAATAAAGCATGCGCAAACGACTGAAAATTCTGATAGCGATGGCCGTCGTGCTGATGGCATTGGCGGCTGTGGCGTATTGGCGCGTGCAACCGCGCACCTACGACGATGTGCGCCAAGAGGGCGTTTTGCGCGTGGCAACCGAATATAGCGCATCGGATTTTGTGGTGAACAATGCCGACACAAGCGGTTTTCAGTACGAACTGCTCAAACTGTTTGCCGATACACTTGGCGTGGGCGTGCAGTTTGTTGTCGAACCCGATTTGAACAGATGCATCGAAGGACTCAACGCGGGCTCTTACGACCTGATAATGAAACTGTTGCCGATAACGACCGAACTGAAAAACGAAGTGTCGTTCGCGTTGCCGATAGACAAAAGCAACCTTGTGCTGGTGCAGCGCAAACCGACCAAAACCGACCCCAGCGCGCCCATACGCAGTGTTGCAGCGTTGGACGGCAAGAGCGTTTACCTGCCGTCGGGCTCGGCCGATGCGCTCGTCCTGCGCCACATCGAGGAGGAACTTGGCATCAATCTCAACATCGCCTACATACCCGATGTCGATACCGAACATCTGCTGTCGATGGTGGCGCGCGGCAAGATAACGTTTGCAGCCGCCGATCTCTCGGCCGCGCGCACCGTGAAACGCTTCTATCCGCAACTCGATATCGATACGCCGCTCGGCTTCGACCAATGGCGCGCGTGGGCTTTTCCGGCGAAAGAGCAGGAGTTGCGCCGACAGTTCGACGCGTGGTTCGCCGCCTTCAAATCGACCGAAGCATACGGCCAATTGCTCCGAAAATACCACAAACGGTTTTGACTATGGGAAAGGACGGACAGACACGGTTGCGCGTGGCAAACGAGACGACGCTGTTGCCTTTTTTGCTGGCCAAAATGGGCATGAGCCGCACGTCGGTCAAGGCGTTGTTGGCACGCGGGCAGGTGCTTGTAAACGACCGTGCAGAAACGCATTTCGACACGCCGCTGACCGCCGGCGATGTGGTAACCGTGCTACGCAATGCGCCGCAAACGGCGATGTTTTCGCATCCGCAACTCCGTTTGGTTTACGAAGACGACTATCTGCTTGTGGTCGACAAACGCGAAGGGCTGCTCACGGTGGCCACTGCGCCCGAATCGCGCGAAACGACGGCTTTTTCCATTCTCAAAAGTTGGGTGCGACGGAGCGACCCACGC
This sequence comes from Leyella stercorea, assembly GCA_963658575.1. Classification (GTDB taxonomy): domain Bacteria; phylum Bacteroidota; class Bacteroidia; order Bacteroidales; family Paludibacteraceae; genus W0P28-013. The sequence continues at coordinate 6,952 of CAVKQB010000054.1, forward strand.
AACGGCGTTTTCGTTGTGCATCGGCTCGACCGCGAAACTTCGGGACTGCTTGTTTTTGCCAAAAGCCGTGATATTCAGGAGTATATGCGCGAAAATTGGCGCACCGTCGTGGCCAGTCGTGCCTATGTGGCTTTGGTCGATGGCGATGTGCAACCCGAACGCGATACCATCGTGTCGTGGCTCACGGAAAATCCGAAAACCACGCGTGTCTATTCGTCGTTTCGCGACAATGGCGGCAAAAAATCCATCACACACTACCAAAAAATAGGCGGAAACGGCCGTTTTTCGCTCGTCGAACTGCATCTCGAGACGGGGCGCACCAACCAGATTCGTGTGCAAATGGCCGCCATCGGCTGCCCCGTGGTGGGCGACCGCAAGTATGGCAACGGTGCCTCGCGCATGGTCGATAGGCTGACGTTGCACGCCTGCACGCTCGAATTCGAACACCCCGTTACGCACCAGCCGATGCGTTTCAAGTCGCCTGTGCCGAAAAGTTTTCTTGCAGCCGTGAAAAACGAAAAGCCTGCGTAAGGCGTTGATAATTGCATGTTTGCAACAAAAAAGCACCGCTAAAATTGGCGGCGCTTTTCGTTTTTCGTTGTTTTGCGAACGGTTATTGGTGCAAAATGACGGCTTCGGACGCACCGATTTTGATGGTGCCAGAGCAGCGATCAAGTCCGTTTTCGTCGATTTTGCCATCGCGGCAGACAGCCGTCCATGTGCCGACGGGCAGTTTGTAGGTGGTCGGTTTGCGGTTGCCGTTGAGAATGACGAGAATCGTTCCCCAAGCATCGCCGTTGGCATGGTTGCCGAGCGTGTAAGCCACCACGTTTTTGCCCGTCTTTTCGTCGAATGTGAGGTGTTTCGCCACCTGCTCGGCCGATGTCATGCGGAAGGCTGGGTGCGCCGCCCGCAGCGCAATCAGACGTTTGTAGTAGTCGAATAAATCGTGGTATTTCGCCTTGTTGCTCCAATCGATGGCGTTGATGCTGTCGGGCGATTTGTAACTGTTGTGTACGCCTTTTTTGTCGCGGAAAATCTCTTCGCCGGCGTAGATAAACGGCACGCCTTGCGCTGTCAGTACGATGGTTTGCGCCAATTTGTCCATTTTCAGCAGTTCGCGTTCCGAAATGTTTGGAATGGTGGCTTTCAGTTTGTCTTTTAGGCAGGGGTCGTCGTGGCACGAGACGTAGTTGATGACTTGTGCCGGCGTGGTGGCGTAGGCGGTGTTGGTATGCACCACTTTGTTCAAGTCGATTTGCGGGTGCGCCGTTGCGCCTGCAATGCCAAATTTGATGCTCTCTTCGTAGCCATTGCCGACGAGAAAACCGCCTTTGTTGCCGTCCATCCAATTGCCGCGCATGGCATCGCGTATGTCGTCGCTGAATACGGCCGTCGGGTAGAATTGCGGCGCATTTTGTTTCAGTGCTCGTTGGTCTTCGGCCAAGGGCGAACCGCCAGCCGCCCAGCCTTCGCCGTGCATGCTGATGCTCGGGTCGATTTGGTCGAGTGCGGTGCGTATGGCGTTCATCGTTTCGATGTCGTGTATGCCCATCAGGTCGAAACGGAATCCGTCGATGTGGTATTCTGTTGCCCAATACTTGACCGATTCGACCATGAAATGCCGCATCATGGGGCGTTCGGAGGCGGTTTCGTTGCCGCAGCCCGAGGCGTTTGCCCAAGTGCTATCGGCGTTCATGCGGTAGAAATAGCCCGGAACCAGCAGGTTGAGGTGCGACTCTTCGCCCACAAATGTGTGGTTGTAGACCACGTCCATGATGACGCGGATGCCGTTGGCGTGCAGTGTTTGCACCATCTGTTTCATCTCGCGGATGCGTGCCGTCGGGTCGTAGGGATTGGTGCTGTAGCCGCCTTCGGGCACGTTGTAGTTTTCGGGGTCGTAGCCCCAGTTGTAGCGGTTCGAGTCGAGTTGTGTCTCGTCGATCGAGGCGTAGTCGTACGACGGCAAAATCTGTACGTGCGTGATGCCCAACTCTTTCAGATGGTCGAGTCCAGTTTTTGCGCCTTGTGGCGATTGGAGGCCACTTTCGGTCAAAGCCAAAAATTTTCCAGGGAAATGGCTGCCCGATGTTGTGTCGATAGAAAAGTCGCGCATGTGAACTTCGTAGATGACGGCGTCGGTCAGGTGTTTCATCGTCGGGCGCACGTCGTCGCTCCAGCCGTCGGGATTGGTGGCTGCCAAATCGACCACGGCACCTCGGTGGCCGTTCACGCCCACGGCTTTCGCCCAAATGCCAGGCGTTTCGTCGTACCATCGGCCGTTTTGTTTCACTTGGAACGTGTAGAATTTGCCCGCCAAATTTTGTTGCACATTGTAGCGCCACGTGCCTTGCTCGGAACGGCGCATGTCGTAGGTCGAGAGCGGTTCGCCGCCTTGCGCTTCGGCGTAGATGTGCAGTCTGACGGCTTCGGCAGCAGGCGACCATGTGCGGAAACTTGTGCGCGATGGCGTGTAGATAGCCCCCAAATCGTCGCCTTCGTAAACAGGGTATTCGTCCATAGATGCGTATTTTGGTTGGAAGTTGCAACTAACTAAAAATAAGGCAGTTAGTAACGAAAAAGTGATTTCATTTTTCATAACGAATGAGTTTGAAATGTTTGCTGAATGGTTGAATTGGATAATTAAATAATTGGAAATTAGATAATTGAATAATTAAAAAGTCTTTGCTCTTTGTTCTAATTGTTTGGTCGCACGGGATTTGCAATCCGCAACGGGCGCAATATAATGATTGAATCACTGAATCATTGAATGATTGAATTTTCGGGCGCATATAATGCGCCCCTACTTTCGCACTTTTATACTTTCAAACTTTCACACTAAATTCGTCTTGCGACTTGCTACTTGCATCTTGCTACTAATTGAATAAATATGGTGTCGTCCGCACCAACATCAGTGCGATGACGAATAGGTTGGCCGTGTGGAACGTTTGCGGCGCGCAGAATTGCGTAACCAATCCGACGGCCAGCAGCGCAACGAGGCAGAAAGCCATGCGTCGTTTGCCGCGCGCACACCGTTTGACGGGCGCAAAAATGGCAAAAACGAGCAGCAACGGATTCGCCCAAAGCAGATTCCAATTGGCGCCAACGAGCGGATGCAGCGAAAAACACATCAGATAAAAGATGATGCAGCCAGCCAAGCCAACGATGCCAAATAGCAGCACGTCGAACCAGTGCGAAATGCGGTGGCGACGCCAATCGACCACCGTCAGTGCGATGCCAGCGAGCAGCAACGCCACACAAACGGCGGTTGGCGCAAGCGGCCACGGCGTGTCCTCTATCGGTTTGGCGGGCAGGTCGATGAGCGTGCGGTGCTGTGCCACGAGCGGCACGATGGTGTCGGGCGCAGTCTGAATCCACGTCTCGGCCATCTCGTCGCGCAGATAGAACGGAAACCCGATGGCTCCCGCGTTGCCTGTGGGGCGGTCGGCTTCGGCACCAAGCACAAGAGCGATGCCAAAGGCCGTCCAATTGTGCCAGCCGATGCAGTCGTGCACGATGTCGCGGTAGGTCGTTTGAGCGGTGGAGTAGGTGCAGAGTGTGGGTTTATCCACAGCGTTCAAAATCATGTGGTAGGGGCGTGTGGCGCAATTGTCGAACACGAAATTGTAGCGATAGAGGCGATTTTCGGGCTTGTAGTTTTCGGCCAGCGCATCGAAAAGCCACTGCCGCTGCGGCAAGGTCAGGTTTAGCGTTTGCTCCTCGACACTCGAACCGCGCAGTTCGTAGGTGTGCAGAAACGGACGAGTAGGGCAGAGCCCGATTTCGTAATCGGTGGCACCTTGCACAAATTTGGGAATGAACAGTTCTTGTTCGAAATCGAACACACCATAGTGAAATATCAGGTCGATATTCAGCGTCGAGTCGCACACGCGCAGTGCCGTGTGTCCGAATTTTTCGTAGACCACATCGCCCGGCGCGCAGGTGATGAGGCTGATTCGGCTTTGTTCGGTGAGTTGTGCCGATGCTATGCAGCAACAGAAGAGTAGTAGTGTCGGGAAAATCTTTTTCATGGCGAAAAGTTGGTTTTCCGTAGCCGTTTGGCTCGGCGCGATGTGGCTACTGCAGGCGTAGCACCATGCCTACTTTGGCTTGTGTGCCGTAGGCCATGTTGTTCATTTTGTACAACTTTTTCAACTTGATGCCATACAGTTGCGCGATGTCGTGCATCGATTCGCCCACGACCACTTTATGCGTTTCGTAGCGTTTGTCGGCGTGGTTTTTCTTGTGCCACAGATAGACGTAATCCTGTGCGTTCAGGCGCGTCATGTTTTTCATCAAGTCGTTGTAGTAGAGCAGTTTGTTTATCGAGATGTTGAACGCTTTCGCCACATTTTCTATCTTGTCTTTGGTGATGACACGCACGCAGCGCACGCCGTTGTTCTCGATTTCGATGTAGCCCCAAAGTTGTTCGTAGTTCGGCTCTTCGTCGTAGAAATTCTTCTCCTCAACTTTCGCTTTCTTGTCGAGTTCGTCGAGTTTGTACGTTTCGATGAGGCGTATCAGTTTGGCGGGGTAGTCGGGGTCGGTGGCGTAGCCTGCGCGGCTCAATCCGTATGCCCACGCTTTGTAGTCGGTTATTTCGTACTGAAAGAGGAAGGCGTAGCGTTGGCGTTTCAGAAATTGCGAGTGGTCTTCGTACGAGTCGATCACTTTTTTGTACTTGCGGAAACATTCGCCTAAGCGGTCGTCGTCGTGGTGAATGGTCTGCCCCTTCCAATCGCTGGTGCATTTGATGCCGAAGTGGTTGTTGCCCTCCACGGCCAACCGCGCTTCGCCGGCCTGCGACTCCAAAATGGCCTGCGCCATGGTGATGCTGGCTGGAATGGCGTGCCGCTCCTGCTCGGTGATGGCCAAATCGGCGTATGCCTCGACGTAGGCTTGAATCTTGGCATCGGCTTGCGCTTGCAACGCACCGACGGCGCACCATGCTGCAACGAGTAAAACGAGTTTTTTCATATTCTGTCCGAGTTTTTGTTGTTTCTATTGCCGTTGAACTGTCAATGAGTCGTCATCGCCTGTCTTGCTACTTGCTACTAAAATTGAACATTCAACTTGCAAAGATACGAAAAATAATCGACAAAGCATCAATTTGTTGTTCAGAATTTATTTTGTTACCTTTGCTCCCAACAAACGGAGCGTCGAATCGCCCGAAAATCAACATGCCGATAAACAAAAACGACCTATGAAACAGACATTTTGTTTTCTTCCGATATGTGCCGTTCTGTTCGTGGCTTGCCACAAGCAGCAGCCCGTCGATACGCCGGCGGAGCAGGGCACGATAGCGGGCGTCATAGTAGATGTGAATGGCTACGGACAGCCCATTCCGAGTTTTACGCCTGCCGATATGGCCGCTGCGGGCTTCGACTACGCCGACCTGATGGACGTAACCCTTGGCGACAGCCTCGTGCTGCACAATGTGCCGTATGTGAGTTCGTTCAACGAAGTGGCGATTCTCGGACCGTCGTTTGTCGATTACAACGCACGCGGCGACGATTACGGTTTTGCCATGCTCAATGGCGATTTTCACTACTACATCGGCGGGAATGTGGGCGACCGCGTGGTGCTGAAAATGGCTGAAAAAGGCGGCTATCAGCAAACCTACGACCTGATGAAATCGGTGTACCAAACCGAACGCCAGCCCGGCGAAACTGCCGAAGAATACGCCAATTTCCGCATGATTCAAACCACAGGCATCGCGCGTGGAGTGCTTTACCGCAGCAGCAATCCACTCAACTGCGTGAACAACGCCGAGCGTTACCGCGTGGCCGACAGTTTGGCGCGCGCCGTGGGCATTTGTACCGAGATTGATTTGGCCGATACGCCCGAAAAACTGACCACTTACATGGCCTCCGACGGCTACGCATCGACCTACTGCCGCGCCCTTTATACCAAAGGTCATACCATCGCCTGCGGCATGATGGCCAACACGTTTTGCGACGATTTCAAAACACGCCTTGGCGCGGCCATGCGCTTTGCCATCGCCAACGAACCGCCATACCTCATTCATTGCAACGAGGGCAAAGACCGCTGCGGATTTGTGTCGATGCTGCTCGAAGCGTTGATGGGTGCCGACATCGACGAGTTGCGCCGCGACTACATGCTCACCATGCTGAATTTCTACAAAATCGAGGATTACGGCGAGTCGTATCAACTGCGCCAATCGCTCTCTATCGACCGTATGATTTGGCTTTTGTGCAACGAAGATGCGCTGCAAAACTACACCGCCATCGATTGGAACACCATCGATGTGTCGAATATCGATTGGGACGGGCTGGGCTTCTATCGGGTGAATCTGCAAGGGCCTACGCTGCAAGCCGCTGCCACCAACTACCTGAAAGAGTGCGGACTCACCGATGCCGAGATACAAGCACTGCAACAACGCTTGACGACACCGATGGATTCGCTTTGACGAAAAATCTGCAAAAAATCGAAATCAATAAATCAAAAATTACCATGAAAAAAATCCTATTTCTGTGCGCTTTGGCGGCGGTTTGCGTTGGTTGCCACCGCGCCAATCCCAAAATTGTGTCGTGCGCACTTGTGCCGATAGAGGCGCAAACGGGCGATTCGGCCATGCTGCGGCTGATAGAACCTTACAAACAGGCGCAAGAACTCGAAATGAGCGTCGTCATCGGCGAATCGGATCAGCTGATGCGCGCCGAAAAACCCGAAGGGCTGCTCAACGCTTTGGTCTCCGATGCTATGTTTGAATACGGCAACGCGCTGAAACATACCGACTTAGCCATCACCAATTTTGGCGGCCTGCGCAACGATCTGCCGCAAGGCGCGGTTACTGTGGGGCATGTAACGCAGGTGATGCCGTTCGACAATGCCGTGGTATTTCTCGAACTGAAAGGTAGCGATATGTTGCTGCTCGCCGATGCCATCGCTGCCAAAGGAGGCGAGGTGGAAACGGGCTTGTCGCTCACCATCGGCCGCGACGGCAAAGCCAAAAATGTGCTGCTCGGCGGACAACCCATCGACCCGCAGCGCACCTACCGCGTCATCTCTACCGACTATCTGTCGTATGGCAACGACCATTTGGAGCCGCTGGCCAACTACACGAAAATAGAAGTGCTGCAAACCATGCTGCGCGATGTGATTGCGAATTACATTCGCCAGCAAACCGCCGCCGGCAAAACCCTTCATGCTAACCTTAAAAACCAAATCCATGTCGAAAAATAAAATTTTCATGCTCGCCGCCCTTTGCGCGGCTCTCTGTCTGGCTTCGTGCTGCCAACAGCAACCGCGCCAACTCGTCATTTTGCACAGCAACGATTCGCACAGCCAAATCGAACCGTGCGCCAATGGTCAGGGCGGTTACGCCGCGCGCAAACAGTTCATCGATAGCATTCGTGCCGCTTACGACAATGTGTTGCTCATCGATGCGGGCGACATTTTCCAAGGCACGCCCTATTTCAATATGTTCGACGGACGGCTCGAAATTGCCGGCTACAACCTGATGGGCTACGAAGCCACCACGTTTGGCAACCACGAGTTCGACAAAGGCATCGATACGCTGGCGGCGCGTATGCGCGAAGCCAATTTCCCCTACGTTTGCTGCAACTACGATGTAACCGGCACTGCCATCGATGGCTTGGTGAAACCCTATATCGTGCTCGAAAAGAAGGGCTTGCGCGTGGGCGTGCTGGGGCTCGGCGTCGATCCAGCGGGGCTGATTCTGACCGACAATTTCGGCGGCATCAAATACCTCGACCCTGTGGAAGCCGCCAACAAAAATGCTGCCACGCTACGCAATCGTGAGAAATGCGATTTCGTCATCGCGCTGTCGCACTTGGGCTACTCGTCCAAACCCGACATCATGAGCGATTCGCTGATTGCGGTTCGCAGCCACGATATCGACCTGATTTTGGGCGGACATACGCACGAAATCCGTGGCGTGTTCGACATTCCCAACGCCGATGGCAAACCAGTGAAGGTGATGCAAACCGGCAAATCGTCGAAAGAGATGGATATGGTAGTGGTGGAGTACTAATTAGCAATTAGTAGTGAGTAATTAGTAGTGAGCAATTAGTAGTGAGTAGTGAGTAGTGAGAAATGAGGAGTTAGGAGTGAGGAGTTGTTGGGTGCGTTCTCTCCCCCTGCTGCGCAGCAGATAGGGGGAGTACCTGCCGAATGGCAGGGGTAGGGGTTAAATACCAAATACCAATTAAGAATTAAGAATCAACCGATCAACTTTATAAACTTTATAGACTTTCACACTTTCACACTTTCACACTTTCACACTTTCACACTTTCTCACTTTCACACTTTCA